>NZ_FXUY01000001.1:301607-603214 GCF_900182985.1 Pseudomonas helmanticensis
AACTGGCTTGTGAACGCGCTGACCGGTTGGCTGACCGGATTGCGGGTCACGCGGGATGATCACGTCGTGGCTGAAAGCCTGAACCATGACCTGGTCTTCGTGGCCTTCCTGGTAGGTGTTGCCTACGGAGTCAGCGGTGAATGCGCCTGCAGTGATCAGGCCTTGTTTTTCGCCGGTAACCGACATGTACGCTGGTGTTGCCATGGGGTGCTCTCCTTGCGGATAAATTTAGGGTGCCCGGGAGGCGAAATCGCCCGGTGGGTGCCTGACTGTTATCAAGGAACGTGCCAACAAATGCGGCGCCCTTATGGATCAAGGGGATAGCGGTTTTTTGCCGGCGATTCTGCGAAAAAAGCAGGGAGGCGAAGTTAAAAGTGCGCAAGAAGTTGCGCAGTACTGCGCAACTTCTTGCGCACTTGGCTGCAGGCCACGTCTGGCGAGGATTCCAGCGTGTTTCGCCGGGTTTTTTTGAAAACAAGTGCGCAACTTCTTGCGCAGTTGGCCAGAGGCCAGCTTTGATCCGGTTGAAACGATCCGTCGCTCCTCAGGGTCAATCACTGACACCCGCGCCATTGGCGTCTGCACACCCCCCAAATCGAGTGAGAACGACATGAAAATCCTGATGGTTCTGACGTCCCACGATCAACTGGGCAATACCGGCAAGAAAACCGGCTTCTGGCTGGAGGAATTCGCCGCGCCATATTACGTGTTCAAGGATGCTGGCGCGCAACTGACATTGGCGTCGCCCAAGGGCGGTCAACCGCCGCTGGATCCGAAGAGTGACGAGCCGGACGCGCAAACCGCCGCCACCGAACGTTTTCGCCAAGACTCGGCGGCTCAATCGGCTTTGGCTGCGACGGTCAAACTGGATTCGGTAAAAGCTGCGGATTTCGATGCGGTGTTCTATCCAGGCGGGCACGGCCCGCTGTGGGATCTGGCCGAGGATCGCCATTCGATCGCGTTGATCGAGGCTTTCTACAACAGTGGCAAACCGGTCGCGGCGGTGTGCCATGCGCCGGGTGTGCTGCGCCATGCCAAGAGTGCGGACGGTCAGCCGTTGGTCAAAGGCAAACAGGTGACCGGGTTTACCAACAGCGAGGAAGAGGCGGTGCAGTTGACTAAAGTCGTGCCGTTTCTGGTGGAAGATGAGCTCAAGGCCAAGGGCGGGATTTTCTCGAAAGGTGCGGATTGGTCGAGTTATACCCGTGAAGATGGGTTGCTGCTGACGGGGCAGAATCCGGCTTCTTCTGAAGAGACGGCGTTGGCGTTGTTGTCGCGGTTGCGTTGATGGCGATTAAAAGATCGCAGCCTGCGGCAGCTCCTGCAGGAGGCGGTTGGCTGCGATCTATGTGGTGGTTATTTTGAAATCGCGGCAAGGCATTCGTTGAGTGAGCGTTGTTGTGTTTCGGCATACAACTGAAGCTCATCAATAGTTGTTCGTCCCAGAGCTTGTTCGAAGGCTTGGCGGTTGGAGTGTTCGCCATAGTGTGTTTGGGCAGCGTCGCCGAGGTTTGATTGAAAAATCCCTGCTGCGCTGACCGGCAGGAAATCTTCGTACACCAGCGGCTCCGCTTTCACATGACCATCGCGGAGCAAATACTCCAGCGAGGTCTGCGCAAGACTACCTGCCGCGAGGCCTTTTTCCGTGGCGAAATAGCGAAAATACGCCAGCCCTTGCTCGCGCATGCCTTCGATGCTGTCAGGGAATTCGCCAAAGTGCTGCGTCATCAGCGCGTTGTAGCGTGCGGCGTTGCCTTCGTTGGGGAAGTCTCCCAGCTCATCTCGCGCGGCATTCAGCAAACGGTCGTACAACGCGCGACCCTTGGGCGTCAGCGCCGCGCCGCGTTGTTCGATTTCGCCGAAGCGCGCGCTGTGACTGCCACGGGTCTGGTTCTGGTCGGTGAAGGCGATGGGCTCCTCCAGCGCCTTGAAACTGGTCTGGCGCAACAGGATCGGGCACTGCCGACGCGGCGGGCCTTCGATGACTGCTTTCGGCGTAATGCCATGCGCCGGCATCTGTGCCTGGACGATGTCGATGTCGAGGGTGCGCGGCGTCAGGTGGTTGATGTGCGGGCCTTTGAACGCCACCACGTCGGCGATCAAGCGGTGCTGGGCACTCAGCGTCTGATACTGCGCAGCGCTGACCGTTGCGCTGTGATGCCAGCGAAAGGTCTCCAGTGCCTGTAGGACAAACTCCTCAGACTCGTCAGCGTTTAAGCCTCCGATGGTTTCGGCGCGCTCGATCAGTTGCAGCGCGGCGGGGGTGAAGATCGTTCGCTTGGCCAGCACCGATTCGGCGAAGGCGCGCAGCTCAGGGTCTTCAATCAATTCCAGGCGCAGTAACGAGGTAAACACTCGAAATGGACTGATTTGCAGCGCGTCCTCATGCACCGCGCGAAATGCCGTGGAATGCACCGGCACACCCGCTGGCGTGAGGTCGTAATAACCCACCGGTTGCATGCCCATCACGGCAAACAGGCGGGCGAGGGTGGCCAGTTCACTGGCGGTGCCGACGCGAATCGCGCCATGGCGTTCCATGTCCAGCCGTTCGATTTCCCCGCTGTTGTGCAGTTGCGCGGCGATCTGCGGCTCGCGTTCGAGCACGTCGTGATTGGTCTGCTCGACCAGTTGCAGTAGCGCGCCATACAGCGGCACTTCTTCGCGGTACATGTCGGACATCGCTTTGGAGAAGCGTTGGCGGATCAGGTCAGGGCTGACGAAAGGCTGCACGGTCATGAAAAAAATTCCTGCCACGGTCACGTAAAGGATGCTGGAAAAGATCGCAGCCTTCGCTGACGTCGGCAAACGAAGAATCCTACGAACTTCATTCTGCCAATGACTGATCCCGCGTTCTGTCAGTGCACCTGTTGCCCGAGAAACTGCCGATACAGGCGCGCAGTGCTGGCCGGATGTTCGACCATCGGCATGTGGCCCACGCCTTCCCAGACTTCCACCTGCAGATTGGCGATGCCTTTGCTCCAGATCGGCACACTGCTGACGTCGATCAAGCGGTCTTTGCGCCCCCAGAGCAGGAGTGCCGGGCATTTGATGTCGGCCAGTTTCGGCTCCATCGGCGGGCTGGCGCGAAAATCGCGGAAGATTTCTTCGAGATCATCGCGTTGTTGTTCGTAACGCTGGGCGATGGCGTCCAGCACCAGTCCAGGCACCCATGGCGGCGACGCCATGGTCATCGCATAAAAACGCCGGAATTCTTCGCGGGAGTTGATCAGGAACGGGTTATGCCCGCGTGCCAGATGGCGCTCCATGTCGCTGACTTCCGGCGCCGTGACGCCGGCCGGGTCGATCAATGCCACCGAGGCAATCCGCTCCGGGTAAGTCGCCGCCAGCCATGCGGCGATGTAGCCGCCCATCGAGTTGCCGATGACATGGACTTTGTCCACGCCGCAGACGTCGAGCAGTTGAATCATGCGCTTGGCCTGCAGCGGAATGTCGTAGCCGCCGCCGGCCTTGAAGCCGGTTTCACCGTGGCCGGCGAGGTCCGGGATGATCACCCGATACTGGCGGACAAAATGCCGCGAGAAGCGCAGCCAGAGGTTTTTTTCGGCGCTGTAACCGTGCAGCATCAGGATCGCGCTGGCGGCTTCGTAAGGCCCGCCTTGCCAGGTCGAGACAGTCATTTCGGCGATCGGCACTTCGATCTTGTGCAATTTGTACAGCTTGGCCTCGACGGCCATGTTCAGGTCATACAGCCAATGACCGACCGCCGGATAACTCAACCAGCTCCAGGCCACGAAAACCGCGAGGGCAACAAACAGCAAAAGCATCGACGTCTTCCTTTTACGTGTTCAGGAGAAAATGTGGTCGGCCGGTTTCAGCGCCCGGGTCAACCGGTGATAACTGAAACTGAAGCCGGGAAACATTGCGATCACATGACCGCTCTTGCTTTGGTACCAACTGTGGCAGCCGCCGGACTTCCAGACCGTGCGCTGCATTTCCCGATGAATCATTGCAGTGTAGGTACGTTCCGCTTCGGGGCGTACTTCGATGCTGCGCAGACCTTTGGCCTGCACGGTGCGAATGCAGTCGAGGATGTAGTTCATCTGCGATTCGATGATGAACAGCGCCGAAGTGTGGCCAATGCCGGTGTTGGGACCGGTGATGAAAAACAGATTGGGAAAATCCGGCAGGCTGGTGCCGAGGTAAGCACGCGGATACTCGGCCCAGACGTCCCTGAGTTGCACGGCGTTTTTTCCGCTGACCGGGTAGGAAATTACCCCGTCAGTGGCGTTGTAACCGGTCGACCAGACGATCAGGTCAACATCGATGTGCTGGCCATCCGTGGTGTTGATTCCACTTTCATCGAGCGACGCGATGCCCTGTTCGCGGGTATGCAGCATCACATTGGCGCGGGTCAGCGCCGGGTAATAGGTGTTCGAGAGCAGGACCCGTTTGCAGCCGATGGTGAAGTCCGGCGTGAGTTTGGCCCGCATCACCGGATCCGGTACCTGACGTTCAAGCAGGCGCATGGCCTGGCGTTGCACCATGTGGATCGCTGGTCGCGAATATTTGAAGGCGATCACCCGGGTTTCGAATTGCCAGTAGATCAACCAGCGCAGCAGTTTGTAGGCCGGTTTCAAACCAAGCAGCCAACGCTGGAACGCGCCGAAGCGGCGGTCGGCACGCGGCAACAGCCAATGCGGGGTGCGCTGGAACACGTGCAACTGCTCGACCTGCGGCGCAATCGTCGGAATGACCTGCACGGCGCTGGCGCCGCTGCCGACAATCGCCACGCGTTTACCGCGGTAGTCGTAGCTGTGATCCCAATTGTTGGTATGAAATGTCCTGCCCTGGAAGCGATCCTGGCCAGGAATCTGTGGGATGACCGGCTGACTCAGCGGCCCGCTGGCATTGATCAGGAACTGCGCGTAGAACGTGCCTTTGCTGGCGGTGTGCACGGCCCAGCGTTTTTCCGTGTCGTCCCATTCGACGCGCTCGACGTTGGCTTGCAGTTCCACGCGCTCACGCAGGTTGAATTGCTCGATCACATGTTCGGTGTAGCGGTGCAGTTCGGCCTGCTCGGCAAACATCTGCGACCAGCGGTATGGCGCGAACGACAGCGAATACAGCGGCGACGGCACGTCTACGGCGGCGCCGGGGTAGGTGTTCTGGCACCAGGTGCCGCCGAAGAAGTCCCTGCGCTCGAGCAGGCGAAAATCCTCGATCCCGGCCTTGAGCAGGTTGACCGCCGCGCACTGGCCGCCAAATCCACTGCCGATGATCAACACTTGGTAGGTCTGCATGGGCCTCCTTCTTATAGTTGTTTTTCCGTTTTAGTCCTTTCATGTATAGCCAAATATTCGCCCTGTAGGAGCTGACGAGTGAAACGAGGCTGCGATCTTTTGATTTGGATTTTGAAGATCAAAAGATCGCAGCCTCGTTTCACTCGACAGCTCCTACGGGACAGGGGAGGTTGTTAAGGGGGCGCTGGCCGGTGATGGCTATTTAACGTCGCCCTGATAGACTTCCAACACATCCGTCCTACGGTGCGCAGGTTCCGTCGAGTGTCGAGGCCCTTATGGGAAACACGGGAGGAAAGGGACTTTCATTGGCCAGGAGGCTTTATACATCGCGGACCCTCGGGCTGGCTCTGGGGCTCATGTGCGTGAGCGTGGCGATGTACCCGCTCGATCCGCCGCCGTGGGTGTGGGCACTGATGCTGTTCAACGGTCTGGTGTGGCCGCATCTGGCCTTTCAATGGGCGCGCCGCTCAAGCGTGCCTTACCACGCCGAACACCGAAACCTGTTGGTCGACTCCTTTCTCGGTGGCTTCTGGGTCGCCGCCATGCATTTCAATCCACTGCCCAGTGCCACGACTGTGTCGATGATGGCGATGAACAACGTTGCCATCGGCGGGTTGCGTTTTCTCTTGGCCGGCGCGGCGGCGCAGATTCTCGGCGTCGGTGTCGGGCTGGTGGTGTTTGCCCCGGCATTCATCCCGCAGACCTCGCCCTTGCAGCTGTATGCCTGCCTTCCGTTACTGATGCTGTATCCGCTGGCATTGGGCTGGATCTGCTTTCGTCAGGCCTACACCCTTGGCCAGCATAAGCGTGAATTGCTGGCGTTGAGCCGTACCGACAGCCTCACCGGTTTGCTCAATCATGGCGCCTGGAAGGATCAGCTGGAGATCGCTTTCCAGCGCTGCAAACGGCAGCAGCAGGGCGCGGCGATTGCTTTGATCGACATTGATCACTTCAAGTCGATCAACGACACCTACGGCCACGTCGCCGGCGATATTGTGTTGCGACAGCTGAGCAAGATGCTCCGGCAGAACCTGCGCGCCACCGATGTGGCCGGGCGTTATGGCGGTGATGAATTCTGCGTGATTCTTCCAGAGCTGCCGCTGTTCAATGCTGCCCAGGCGATGGAGGCGTTGCGCGAGCGTTTTGCCACGCTGGGTTATGAGCAGAATCCAGCGTTGAAAGTCAGTTTGAGCATTGGTCTGGCGGCTTACGATCCGTCGCACGCCGATGCGACGCGCTGGCTCAACGATGCCGATCAGGCATTGTATGAAGCGAAGGCGAGCGGCCGTAACCGGGTGATCTGCAATTGCGACAAACCCCGACGCGAACTGCTCGACTCAGTCTGACCTAATCCCCGCTGTAGGAGCTGCCGCAGGCTGCGATCTTTTCGCTCTTTTTAAAAAACAAGATCAAAAGATCGCAGCCTGCGGCAGCTCCTACGGTGTTTGGTGTTTGGTGTTTGGTGTTTGGTGTTCGTTTTGGGTTTTGGGAGTGTCGTATTCGGTGTGGAGCCTTGCGTCGATGTCGGGTACGGTTCAAGTCCCCCGACGCGAAACAAGGATCGATTCATGACGTTTGCATTCTCTCGCTCTCTTCTCGCCGCCAGCCTCGGTCTTGCCCTTGCTCTGTCAGCCGCCAATGCCTTCGCCGAACCGCACAAACAAGTCCTCGCCGACGCCGAGCAATACCAACCCGAAGCCTTGAAGCTGCTGGAGCGCCTGGTCAACATCGACTCCGGTTCCGGTTATGAACCGGGCCTCAAGCAGGTCAGCGAAATCGCCATTGACGAGTTGAAGAAGCTCGGTGCAACCATCGAGCTGGTGCCCAATACGCCGGAAAAATCCAACCATGTACTGGCCACGTTCAAAGGCACCGGCAAGGCGAAAATCCTGCTGATGGCGCACATGGACACGGTATTCAAGGAAGGCTCCGCCGCCGAACGGCCATTCCACATCAAGGACGGCCGCGCCTACGGGCCGGGGGTGATGGACGACAAGGGCGGTATCGTCGCCGGGATCTATGCGCTGAAAGTCCTGAAAAATCTCGACTTCAAGAATTACGCACAAATCACCTTCCTGTTGGATGCCAGCGAGGAAACCGGCTCGGAGGTCGCCACCGACCTGATCAAGAAAACCGCCAAACTGCACGACGTCACCCTCAACCTTGAGCCGGGCCGTCCCGCCGATGGTCTGGTGGTGTGGCGCAAGGGCAGCGCGACCGCGCTGGTCGAGGTCAAGGGCAAGGCCGCTCACGCCGGCGTCGCCCCGGAGCTTGGGCGCAATGCGGCGATGGAAGTTGCGCACCAGATTCTGCAACTGGGCAAACTCGGCGACGAAGAAAAGAAAACCACGATCAATTTCACCGTGCTCAAGGCGGGGGATCGTACCAACGTGATTCCGGATCAAGCCACGGCCAAGGCTGATGTGCGCGCGGCGGTGCCGGAAGAATTCGACCGGATCGAAAAAGATCTGGCGCGAGTTTCCCAGGACAAACTGATTGCCGATACCGAAGTGAAGACGTCTTTACAGCGCGGTCTGCCGCCGATGCCGCAAACGCCCGAATCGGATCGGTTGATGGCAATGGCGCAGGGGATTTACGGTGAAATTGGCCGCAAGTTGACTGAAGAGGGCAGCGGTGGCGCTGCGGATGCCAGCCTGTCTGCCGGAGTGGGCACGCCGACGCTGGATGGTTTCGGGATTGTCGGCGGCAATATCCATACGCCTGAGGAATACGCCGAAGTGGCGAGTGTGGCACCACGCATCTATCTGCTCTCGCGGATGATCATGGAGTTGGCAGGCAAGTAAGCGTTGAACCATTCATGCTCGCAACGAAGGCGGCAGACCCATGGGGTCTGCCGCCGATGTCGCTTGGGCTGAGCAGGACTCAGGCTGCTTGTGGCACGCTCCAGAGTTGTTTGATCTCGTGAATGTTGCCCACGTTGTAACGGGGTATGAAGCCGGCGCACGGTGATGCAGCGGTCGTCTTCACAGGTGTGTTGATGACATTGGTGCTGGCACGCAGCAGAGGGGTTTGGTTCCAGTTGTTCAGTTGCTGATTCATACAGATTTCCTTTCTGATTGAACGGGCAGTGAAGTCTGCCCGTGTTGTAAACGCGACAGCATGCTTTCAAATAGCGCTGTCTCGGGTGCGGCGATGCCGGGATAAGTCGGCATCAAATTGTCATCGAAGCACCAGGCTTCTTCGGTTTTACTTTCTTGTGGCGGATGTATAAGCAAACTCAGCGACGCGGACATGGTTTCAGGCGGAAGTTGCTTGTGTATTTCTCGTAGCGCCAGCATGTGTATCACTGCGCCCGGTTCAAGTTTGAAAACCAGTTCCTCACCGAGCGCAGGAACTTTCCCTGCTTGTATTGGGGTGTCTTGCAATATCTTTCGCGTGACAGTGGTGTAACCATCACCGCTGTAACCCACGCAATAGAGTTCGAAGTCATGACTGTGATAAAGGTCATAGATGAACGTTTCACGCTCATCCTGTGAGCTGACCGGAGACCAGAACCCCAAACGTACGGTAAAAAGGTCGTTGGAGTGCAATACGAAAGCATAAGCGCTGTACAAGCTGTTTTTGCTACTGAAGCCGTCTCGCTGAATCGTTGTGTATAGGTGCTCGCTCAACAATGTACGGTTGGTCGCCAGTTGCCGCAGATCTGCTACGATTTTTAGCGTGTCTCGCGTTAAATCGTAAGTGGCCATTTGTGCAATGAAAGTTTCCAGTTTCATGCCGCTTGACTCTGTTCGAGTAGAAAATCCAAGCGTCTGTTCTGTAGGTTTTTCAACAGTGGTACATATTCCGAGGCGGTGCGCTGATCAGTGTTTCTGATCAGCTGAAAAGCTTTCCAGGCAACGGCGGGATGGTAGTGATAAATCAATTCTTTGGCCACTTTGATAGCGTCCGGATCCGCAGTAGCTTCCAGCAACTCAAGACTCACCATATACCGTGCCGCGCTGTCGTCATGCGGGAACCATGCGACTTTGCTCAATGTCTCGCGGTCGAACACGCTGATGTCCGCACTCCTGACTGGCAGGTTGACGCTACCAATAAACGCCGGATGCCCGTCCCCGGTTGGATTGCTGTCGAACAACACTTTCGTACCATCAATGAACAAAGGGTTGGCGGCATCGACCATGACTCGCTCTGCAAGTACCAAATGCTCATCGTCCAGTTCATAAAGCTGGATGGGAAAAGACTCCGAATTGATTGCGAAAAGAACGCTGTTGCCGGGTACAGAATAAAGCTGTGCTGACGGCGGTGCAGTATCCGGAACCTTTAGGCTGATGTTTCCATGTTCGTTACAGTGCAAAGTCAATGTGCCTGTATGAGTGTTTGTCAGGCTCATGATCGCAGCGCGGTAAGCAGGGTCGAAAACGTTCGCGGTTTGTTTGGAGTTGAGGTTCGCCAGATTTTTTATTTCGGCACTCATGTTGAGTGTCTTGATAGAGTTTGTAAGTTGTGATGGTGTCAGGTCAGGGTTGAGCAGGTTGTTTATCATGGCGAACTCGATGTTGTTGTTTTGTTGGTTGGCAGGGTGGTTTCCGCTTGCCGACTGAAAATATTATATGGTTTGTTTTGTTGTTGTTTGTTTTTTGTTTGAAAGTGCGGATTTTGTGTTGCGCACTCGTTGTTCAGTGGATTGAACTTATAGTGGGCAGGGTTGGGTGGCAACTAACGAGTTGTTAGTTGATGTTGGAGTGTGTTTATTCATGTGTAAGGCGGGGCGTATCAATACAATGCTACTCGCAACTCGACCGGCGACATTGCGTCTGCCGGTCGAGTTTCAAGTTTAAGTCGGGCGTTGATTATTCTTTTACGCTCATGAACTCTTCAGCCCAGCGAATATATTCTTCCGGCTGGGTGTAGGTGTGCGTCAGTTCAGTTGCATTCAAGTCCGCAGCCTGAGTGAAAATCTGCCGCTGTTCGCGCAGGCTGTCATAGGTCGCCTTGATCGCCGCAAAGTACGCGCCGTGGCCATCGATGGTGACGCGCACGCCCAGTTCCGCCAGGCGTTTGTCGTCACGCAGCAGCGGGTTGCCATAGGTCACCAGCATCAGCGGCACGTTGAGGTTTTCGGCAATCTGTTCGAGGTGATCGAAGTCGCGTACGCCGACCATGCAGATGCCGTCTGCCCCGGCATTCTGGTACTGCAGGGTACGGCTGATGATTTCCTGCGTCGGCAGAATGCCGGCGTTGGTTCGGGCAATGATCGCCATTTCCGTATCGACGCGGGCTTCCAGCGCTGCGCGGATCTTGCCGACGCCTTCGGCGACCGTGATCAGATCGGTGGATTTGCGGCCGAACTGGGCGGGCAGCAAGGTGTCTTCGATGGTCAGCGCGGCGACGCCGGCGCGTTCCAGTTCGACGATGGTACGCATCACGTTGAGGGCGTTGCCGTACCCGTGGTCGGCATCGGCAATCACCGGCAGTTGGGCGACGCGGCCGATGCGGGTGGCCTGTTCGGCGAACTCGCTGAGGGTGATCAAGGCAAAATCCGGTGCGCCCAGTACCTGCAACGAAGCGACGGAGCCGCCGAGAATCCCCACTTCAAAACCCAGGTCAGCGGCGATGCGGGCGGACATCGGGTCGAACACCGAAGCGGTGTGATAGCAGGTGTCGGATGCCAGTAGCTGACGGAAACTACGGCGCAAATCTTGATGAGAAAGCCTGGTCATACGAGTTCCACCAATACAAAGGAATGGAAAGGCTTGAGCAAATGTGTCAACGCCGAAGAATGAAAAGGCTATCACGCGAATGGGTCAAGGATCATGACGAATTTGCAAGGCGGGTGTTTGCCGGTGAACGCTTTGCTGAAAGGATTAATCTGAACGGGCGAAATTTAGCTGTATCAAGAAGACACAGCCTGGCTGCACAGGTTGAGGCGGGGCGGTCACTCAGGCCGCCACCGCCTGTCGCTGTTGATTGGGCAGCATCACCGCGCGCACCGAATTGCCCGGCTGCAATTGCAGGCGTTGGGCAGTAGCACGGTCGATTGCCAGGCTGCTGCCGACGCGACGGGCGCGGGCGACGGTGATGCGGCAGTTTTCCAGGCGACGGTTGTGAATCAGCCACAGCGGCGCCTGTTCATCCGGGGTGCCGAGGCTCAGGGTCAGTTCGAGGCTGTCGCGCACGGTGCGGATACTGCGCAGCGGCGCTTCAATGACTGGTCCGCCGTCAAAAATGTCGATGTAGCCCTTGTGGGCAAAGCCTTCGGCCTGAAGAATCTTCAGCGCCGGTTCGGTATTCGGATGCGTCTGACCGATGGCCGCCTGGGCCTGTTCGGTGAGCAGGCAGGTATACAGCGGCTGACGCGGCATCAACTCGGCGATGAACGACTTGTTGCCCAGGCCTGAGAGATGATCGGCATGGCTGAAATCCATCTGGAAGAAATGCCGGCCGAGGCTGTCCCAGAATGGCGAGCAACCTTTTTCATCGGCACTGCCGCGCAGTTCAGCGATCATCTTCTCGCCAAACAGCTGCGGGAACTCGGCAGCGAACAGCAAACGCCCGAGCGACAACAGGCGGCCGTTGCTGCCGGTGCGTTGATCGTGGCGCAGGAACAGCGAACAGAGTTCGGATTGCCCGGTCAGTTCGTTGTTGAGGAACAGCGTAGGGATCTGCCGTTGAATGCCCAGATCCGGCGCCGAACTCACCGTCAGTCCGACCCGATAGTTGTACCAGGGCTCGCGCAAGCCAACCGCGCCGGCCAACGCACTGACACCGACCACGTGTGTGTCATCGTCTTCGAGGACGAACAGATAATCGGCGTCAGCACGCTCCACTTGCTCGGCGAATGCACGTTGCGCCCAGCGCACGCGATGGGCCAGGCGATCTTCGTTGGCCGGCAGGGTGGTGAACCCCGGGCCGGCTTGTTGGACCAGCGTCATCAATGCTGGCAGGTCGCTGACGTTGACCGGGCGGACAATCATGCTGTAACTCCTTTTGCGCGCCTGTTCGGGCACTGTCGTTGGCGGCGGAACCGGGCGCGGTTCAAAGGGCAATCAGCCGGATCTGGCTGCCATCGGTCACGTTCAACGCCGCACACATTGCAGGCGTGAGGGACAGCGGTTGATCGGGTTGGTAATCCAGTTCGGCAACGATGGCCCGGTAGCCACGCCACGCGTCGTTGCTCAGCAGGTAGCGGCCACGCGCATCGATCTCCGGCAATTGCTGCACCGGAGCAGTCTGGCTACGCACAATCGAGCGGATATTCGCGGTGCGCGCGTACAGGGTCGGGCCAGCATCGAACAGATCGATGTAGCTGTTGGTTTCAAAGCCTTCGCGCTCAAGGATATCGAACGCCTCTTGCCCGTCCGGGTGAATGCGCCCGATGCATTCCTGTGCGGCCAGCGGCAGCATCGGCACGTAAATCGGGTATTGCGGCATCAGTTCGGCGAGGAATGAGCGGCTCTGCAAGCCGCATAGACGCTCGGCTTCAACGTACGGCAGATCGAAGAAGTGCTTGCCCAGCGCATCCCAGAACGGCGAATGCCCTTCTTCATCGCTGTAGCCGACGATTTCGGTAATCACCGCTTCGGCGAAACGTGGCGCGTGGGCGGCAATGAACAGCAGCCGCGCCCGCGAGAGCAGTTCCGAGAACGGCGTGCGCACCAGCGCCTTGTCGATGTGAAAGCCGCGCAGCAACGTGTGGTCGTTGAGGTCATGGCACAGCGATAACGCCGGTACACCGTGCTCGATGTTCAGCTCGCGCGAGGCGCTGGTGAAGTGACGATTGCGCAGGCTGTAGAACGGTTCTTTATAGCCTGCGGTCGCAAGAATTTCCGAGCAACCGACTAGCCGTTGCGCAATGCAATCTTCCAGCACGAAAAAATAGTTTTCCGGCCCCTGCGTCTGCGCCTCGCTGTCGAATGAGGCGCAGGACGCGGCGATTTTGTCGCACAGGCGCTCGCTGTCATCCGGCAGCGAGGTCACACCGACCATGCTGTCGCGGGCCAGTTGTTGCAATTGCGGCAGGTCGGTTGGCTCGACTGGGCGTAAGACCAGCATGGATGCACTCCTGTATCAAAGGGTTCGGCGAATTCACGAACCTGACTATCACTGTCGGTTTCCACGCGTTAAATCGGCGGTCGCCTGATTTGTTGTCAGACGCCGCTCTTTTTCTTGTCAGCCATTGCTCGGGTCAGGCAACGCGGTACTGGCGCCGAGCTTGTTGAGAAAGAACAGGTACACCAGGCCCAGAACGATCCAGATCAGGCCGAGTTTCTGCGCATCGACGCCCATGTTGTACATGATGGCCGCCACGATGATGAAGCCTATGACCGGGCAGATCAGGTGACGCACAACCTGACCGGACTTTTGCCGACGCCAGTAGTAGTTGATCACGGTCAGGTGCAGCAGCATGAAACCGCTGAGTGCGCCGAAGTTGACCAGCGACGTCAGGGTGTCGACCGAGTTGATGAACAGGTAGCAGATGATCAGTGACAGCACCGCCACCAGATAAATGCTCAGATACGGCGTGTTGTGTTTCGGGTGAACCTTAGCCAGCACTTTTGGCAGTTTGCCGTCGCGGGCCATGCCGAACAGCAGGCGCGAAACTGCGGCTTGTGAAGTGATCGCCACGGCGACACCCCAGGCCAGGGCGGTGGCGACAGCGGTCAGCGTGGCCAGCCAGCTACCAGCAGCGATTTCGGCAATTTCATAGAACGCGGTATCGGCGGATTTGAAGCCCATGCCCGCTGCCAGATCGGTGGCAATCCAGGTTTGTACGACGAAAATCACACCCATCACCACCAGGGTGATCAATGCGGCTTTGCCGACGCTGCGACCCGGGTCGCCTTTGATTTCTTCGGCGAGGGTAGAAATGGCATCGAAACCGAGGAACGACAGCACCGCAATCGATACCGCTTGCATCAGCAGGGCGAAGTTGAAGGTTTCCGGGTGATACAGCGGCGCGAGTGTCAGCTCGCCATTACCGCCACCGTTATGGAGGGCGTTCCATGCATAGAACAGGAAGATCCCCAGTACCACCAGTTGCGCCAGCAGGAAGATGATGTTCATCCGCGCAGTGAAAGTGATGCCGCGCAGGTTGACGAAGGTGGCGCTGACAAGGAACGCGAGAATGAAACCGACCTTCGGAATGTCCGGATACAGATGGTTGAGAGCCATGGCGGCGTACACGTAAAGCAACGGCGGAATCAGCAGGTAATCGAGCAGCATCAGCCAACCGGCGATGAAACCGACGTGTGGATTCAGGCCGCGTTGTGCGTAGGAATACACCGAGCCGGCAATCGGAAAGGCGCGGGCCATGCTGCCGTAGCTCAATGCGGTAAACAGCATTGCCACCATGCCAATGATGTACGCCAGCGGCACCATCCCCGGTGCCTCGGCATTGACGTAGCCATACACACCGAACGGGGCGATGGGGATCATGAAGATCATCCCGTAGACCACCAGGTCGGTGAGCGTCAGGCTACGTTTCAACTCCTGCTTGTAGCCGAATTCTTCAATTTCCATGAAGCGCAACTCCTTGTCAGCCAATCGTTGTTTTAGTTGTTATGTCGGTCCATCGTTTACAGCGTCAGCAGTCGATAAAGCAGTGATTACAGCAATGGCGCGAGGTATCCGGCCCAGCGCGAAACCGCTTGCGGGCTGCGCAGCAAATCGTTGCGCACCTCGACCAGCACCGAGTCCAGGCCCCGGGCATCGCCATGCACCGGCACGGTCATGTCGCCCAGCGGGTCGATCTTGTACGGCTGATTGCCGGCCACTTGCAACGGGTGTTCGCCGAGACCGTCGAGCAACCTTTGCGCGTACGCCTTCGCCTGACCGAACAGCACGCCAACCTCCAGTGTTCGCGGCTGGCCGTAATACACTGGAGTGAAACTGTGAATCCCCACCACCCGTACCGCCTGACCCTTGGCCAGGCGTTCGTCGATCAATGTCTGCAAGCGCGCATGGAACGGCTTGAACAGTGTCTGGCGGCGGTACTCGCGAGTGGCTTCGTCCAGCTCGCGGTTGCCCGGTATCTGATAGATCTCGCTCTGTGCCGGAATGCTGTCGGGCGCATGCCGTGGGCGATTCAGGTCGATCAGCAGCCGCGAATAGTTGGCGCTCAACAACGTTGCGCCAAGTTTTTCCGACAACTGTTCGGCCAGTTGCAGCGCGCCGATGTCCCAGGCGATGTGTTCACCGGCAGCGGCATCGTCCAGACCCAGATTGTCGAGGGCCTCGGGGATGTAGCGGCTGGCGTGTTCGCACACGAGGATCAACGGATTTGTCGAGTCCTCGCGGCTCAGGTTGTAGACCGGTCGGGTGTACAACCCAAGCTCGGCGGATTCAGTACAGGCGTGCATAGTGCTCACACAGGTCAGCGGGCGAGAGCTGTTCCGTCAGCGCCAGTTCCTCGGTTTTAAGGGCGTGATAGGTGTCGAGCAACGGCTTGGGCAGCCATTCGTTGAAGGCGCCACTGTCGCGCAGGCAATCCAGTGCCTGGGCCAGCGAGGCGGGCAGGGCGACGATGCCCCGGGCCTTGCGTTGCTCGTCGTTGAGTGAATCGGGAACTTCATCGGTGATCGCGTTCAGCGCCAGGCGCTGTTCGATGCCCAGACGCCCGGCGATCAACAGCGCGGCCATGGCCAGATGCGGCGAGGCCGTGGCATCCATGGCGCGGAATTCCAGGTTGAACTGCGTCGCCACGGATTTGCCGCCGAGGGTCACCGTCGGGCAGATGCGCAGCGCCGCTTCACGGTTCTGTTGACCCAGGCACGCGTAAGACGCGCTCCAGTGGTGCGGCTGCAAGCGCTCGTACGACACTGGCGTCGGCGCAGTGAACGCGCACAGCGCCGGCAAATAATGGAGAATCCCGGCTGCCCAATGCTGGCCGAGGCTCGACAGGCCATTACTCGTGCCAGCGTCGTAAAGCATCGGCTGGCCGGCCAGATCGAGCAGGCTGACGTGCAGGTGCACGCCGTTGCACACAGCATCGGCGGCGGTCTTCGGCGCGAAGCTGAGGTCGAGGCCCATCTGCCGGGCGATCTCGCGGGTGATTTCGCGCACGTTGACCGCGCGGTCGGCTGCGGCGACACCGAGCGTCGGCCGACAGGTTATTTCGTATTGGTGCTTGCCGTATTCGGGGAGGAACATTTCCGGCTCGACACCGCCGGCGCGCAACGCACTGAGCAACCAGCCGCCGAATTCTGCGCCTTGGCGCTGGGCCTCCAGCGAAAACGCCAGATGCTCGGCGAAACCGGCGTGCAGGTTGAATTCGTGTTCGAACGCCGCGTTGACCTGCAAGCCCAGTTCGTCGCGATAACGTTCGATTTCATCGCGCAGCAAGGTGCGTGGGCAGGCGCCCCACGGACGGCCATCGGTTTCACGAATATCGCCGTGGATGAAGTCCAGCGCCGGCGCGTCGGCATCCGGGCCGTTGGGCACGGTGACGCGGCTGGCCAGATCCGGAATCAGGCGCAGATCGCCGTAGGCGCCCCACGGATTGCTCGAGGCAATGATGTCTTGCGGGGTCAACGCGCTGTTGGCCGGCACCCAGCCACAACCGGCCGCCTGATAATGCTCAAGTTCATCGGTGGGAAACGAACGGCCGCGAGTGATACCGATCAGGTCGGTGGTGACGATGGTGGTCATCGGCAGCGGCATCAGGCGCGAAGTCATGCCTGCATCTCCCGCAAGCGGCCGAGCACGGTAGCGGTGTCGGTGATCCAGCAATAACCCTTGATCGCGTTGAGGCAGGCCTGATGACGTTCGGCGCTGTAGGTGGCGCAGGCGTCTTCGACCAGAGTCACCAGATAACCACGGTCGGCAGCGTCGCGCACGGCCATGTCGACGCATTGGTCGGTGACGATACCGGCGATGATCAGATGACGGGTTTCGAGGTTACGCAGCACGTAATCGATAGTGGTCGAGTTGAATACGCCAGACGAAGTTTTCGGCAGGACGATTTCGTTTTCGCCCGGGGTCAGTTCGGCGATCACTTGTGCCTGCGGACTGCCCTTGGGCAGGTGCATGTCGGACAGCTTATGGTCGAGCGAGCGATCGCGACCATCGGCGGTGAGGCTTTCGATCAGGGTATGCAGGACATTTTGCCCGGCCTCGCGAAAAGCACTGAGCAGCCGTTGCTGGTTGGGCACCACCTGCGTGCGCGCGCGGTTGAGGAAATACTCGGCGTCCGGGCCACTGAGGTGCGGATCGAACTGCGGTTCGAGCCAGGCGCGCTGCATGTCCACCAACAGCAACGCGGTGTGGTCGGTGACAAACGGCAAGTCCCGCGGCGAGCGGTGGGGAAGGCTGAACATCCTTATTTGTCCTCCAGCAGATGAGTGGCGAAGTCGTTGCGCAGGGCATCGATGCCCTCAAGACGATCGGCCAGATCCGGGCTGCGCAGGGTCAGGCAGGCAATCAGCGCCTCGACCTGAGCCAGCGCCGGGACCATGGTGTCGAACGGCGAGGCCGATTCGACCGGAGCGCTGATGATCAGGTCGGCCATTTCGCGCAACGGCGAGGCATAGATGTCGGTGAAAAGGACCACGCGGGCATTGTTGTTTTTCGCCGCCGTGGCGACACGCAGTGCCTGGGTCTGATAACGACGGTAATCGAATACGAGGACGACGTCCTGACGTTGCAGGTCGAACAGGCGGTCGGGCAGCAGCGCGTTGTCTTCCAGAGCAAAACAGCCGGGGCGCAGCAGGCGCAAGTGATTGAGTAGGTAAGTCGCCATCAGGCTGCTGAAACGGCCACCGAAGCAGTACACCTGATGCCGGGCATCGAGCAACCAGTCGGTGAGGATTCGCACGTCTTCGGGCTGGGTCAGTGATTGCGTGTCGACCAGCAGGCGATGGCTGTCAGCGAGGTAATGGGCCCAAGCGTCGTCCTTGTTTTGCTGCGCGCGTGGCTGCAATAGTGTGCGCGGCGAACGCAAGCGGTGGTCCATGTCGCTGAGCAGGGCTTCCTGGAATTCGGCATAACCGCCGAAACCGAGTTTTTTCACCAGGCGCACAATCGTCGGATCGCTGACGCCGGCATGTTCAGCCAGGCGCGCCATCGGTCCAAGACCATTGCGCGGATACTGATCGAGCAAAGCGCGAACGACTTTGCGCTCCGACGGCGTGAGTTCCAGGCCGGGATCGGTGATCAGGTCTCTAAGAGGGGGCATCCGGGCTCCTGCTGGATGGGGGGGGGGTGTCGAATTCGCTTCATAATCCGTTAAAACAGTATTTATGTAACTGACGCTACATGTCTAGTGAATTTTTCGTCGTGTTTAAAAGGCGCCAAAATGGCGCAGGACGCCCGTGTCATAAGGGCTACACGGAAGTCGACAAGCCTTGTAGTCCATTGCCCATAGCTGTGTCAGATATCACCGCTTTTCTAACATTCACCGTTGGCGCAGCAATGCATCGATACACCCGGCAACCCTCGGTTTACGGCACAATTGCCTGCAACCCGGCGCGACGCCGTTGCTGTTCATGACCTTCGGCAGAGTGATTCATCGTGCAGACCACCCGCTTGACACTGATTTGCCACGCGCGAACCGTCGCACAGAAATTGGCGCGTTTTCCTACGAATGAGCCTGTTGAAAATAGTGCTTTGGCGCCTGACAGCTTGGCGGCTCGCTTCGCTGCGGCTCGACGTTTGATCTGCGGCCCCGAATTGCGCACCCGGCAGACGGCGGCCTGGTTCGGCGCGGATGCTCAGGTTGACGAGGCATTGCGTGATTGCGACTGGGGGGATTGGCACGGGCGTTCGATCAAGGACTTGCAAACGACGCAAGCGCAGGCTTTGCAGGCATGGCTGACAGATCCGCACGCAGCGCCCCACGGCGGCGAATCAGTCACGGACCTGGCCACGCGAGTCGCGGCATGGCTGCAAGGTTTGCAGGCGACGCCGGGGCATGTGCTGGCGATCACTCACCCGTACGTCGTGCGGGCCGCGCTGATGCAGGTGGTGCAAGGCGCGGCGTTCAATGCAATCGACGTTGAACCGCTGTCTGTCATCGAGTTGCGCTTCAACGGGATCTGGCGGCTACGCTTGCCGGGCATCGACATCGAGGGAGCACACTGATGAAACAACTGCTGGTGATCGGCATCGGTGCCGGTAATCCGGACTACATCACGATGCAGGCGGTCAAGGCGCTGAACCGCGTCGATGTGTTCTTTCTGCTGGATAAGGGCCACAGCAAGGACAAACTGCTCGATCTGCGCCGCGAGATCTGCGAACGCTACATCCCCGATCCCGCCTACCGTTTCGCCGAAGCCGCGAGCCCGGAGCGTGAGCGCGGTGATGTCGACTACGGCGCCAGCGTTGATGAACTGAACCGCGCCAAGCAAGCGACCTTCGAGCGGCTGATCAATGACGAATTGTCTGACGGCCAGTGCGGCGGTTTTCTGGTGTGGGGCGACCCGGCGTTGTACGACAGCACTGTGCGTATTCTTCAGGCGATTCTGGATTCGGGTCGTTGTCATTTCGAATTTGAGGTCATCCCCGGCATCACCAGCGTTCAGGCGCTGACGGCGCGGCATAAAGTGCCGTTGAACAGTATTGGCCGCTCCGTCGAGATCACCACGGGCCGGCGTCTGGCGGCGGGGCAGGTGAGTGATGCCGACAGCGTGGTGGTGATGCTCGATGCCGAGGATTCCTACCACCACGTGGCCGACCCGCAAACTGCGATTTACTGGGGCGCGTACCTGGGCACGGCGGATGAGATTTTGATCAGCGGCAAGCTTGGCGATGTCGCCGATGAGATCGAGCGGGTGCGCAAGGCTGCCCGGGCCGAGCATGGCTGGATCATGGACACCTATCTGTTACGCAAGCCCTAGATTTTCGCTGCCCTCATCGCAGCAAGGCGTTCATAAAAAAACCTGTGGGAGCGGGCTTGCCAGTGATGAGGCCCTGGAGAAAACCTCAAGACCTGGCAATGGTCCCACGCCCGAACCGCTCCCGATACACCGACGGCGGCACGCCCACCACGCCACGAAACGCCACGCGAAAACTCTCCACCGAGCGATAGCCGCAACGCTGCGCAATCTGTTCGGTGTTGTCCGCCGTGCTCTCCAGCAACTCCCGCGCCCGCGCCAGTCGCTCATGCTGCAACCACGCCTTGGGCGACTGCCCGCTGGCTTCCCTGAAACGCCGCAAGAACGTTCGCTCGCTCATCGCCGCTTCGCTGGCCAGTTCGCGCACCTCCAGCGGTTCATGCAGGCGTTCGCGCGCCCATTGCATGACCCGTGACAGATCGTTGCGCGGCGTCGGGCTGACCGGCGTCGGAATGAATTGCGCCTGACCGCCGGTGCGCTGCGGCGACATCACCAGTCGCCGCGCCACCGTGTTGGCAACCTGAGTGCCGAAGTCTCGGGCCACCAAGTGCAGGCAGGCATCGATCCCGGCAGCACTACCCGCCGAGGTGATCAACTGTCCCGCGTCGACGTACAGCACATCGGCGTCGACGGCAATCATCGGGAAGCGTTGCGCCAGTTCTGCCGCGTAGCGCCAATGCGTGGTTGCAGCATGGCCGTCGAGCAGACCGCTGGCGGCCAGCACAAACACCCCGGAACAGATCGACAACAGCCGCGCACCCCGGGCGTGAGCCTGGCGCAGGGCGTCAAGCAACGCTGGCGGCACCTCGGCGTTACGGTCGCGCCAACCGGGAATGATGATGGTGCGTGCCTCGGCGAGCAGTTCCAGACCGCCATCGGCCAATACCTGAATGCCGCCCATGGCGCGCATCGGGCCTTGATCGACCGCAGCAATCGCGTGCTCGTACCACGGGAACTCGAACTCCGGGCGCGCCAGGCCGAAGATTTCCACGGCAATGCCGAACTCGAAGGTGCAGAGGCCGTCGTAGGCCAGAATCGCGACCAATCCTGGTGAAGTGGGCATTTGGCGGAAAATTCCCGATGAGTGTCTTGTGCGCCACTGTAGCGATTCGCGGTGCCTCGATAAAGTCTGTTCATTCCCCTCAAGACGTAGGAGCAACACCCCATGCCGAGCCTGGTTCGCGAAATTCCTGCCGCCCCTTCGGCGATTGCGCTGATGCATTTCAGCAATCGTCTGACCTTCGAAACCGATTGTTCCGACGTGTTCAGCAGCCAGCAGGGCGGCGAGATCGACTTTGTGCTGGTGGACGTACGCGGACCACTGGCGTTTGAACGCGGCCATGTACCCGGCGCGATCAATATTCCCGGACGGTTGCTGACGGCAGAAGGCTTGGCTGGCTACCCAAAGAGCGCTCTATTCGTGGTCTATTGCGCCGGCCCGCACTGCAACGGCGCGAACAAGGCTGCGGTGAAACTGGCGGCGCTGGGTTATCCAGTCAAAGAGATGATCGGCGGCATCACCGGCTGGCTGGATGAAGGCTTCGAACTCAACGTGCCCAAAACTGCAAACACCCCCATCAACTGCGCCTGCTGATCACCTGTAGGAGCTGCCGCAGGCTGCGCTCTTTTGCCGTTGTTTTCAAAAAAGCACCAGATCGCAGCCCCCGCGCAGGGCTTGTCCTACAGCCTTTGCACCACGACGGAGCAGCCCTTGACCCCGGTCAATGGTTGCGCCGAATTTCTGTAAGTATTTGTCGCTTAAACACAATTTACCCTGTGCGCGCCGCCATAGACTGCCGGCCACTTCGGTATTTGCCGCTAAATGGCCATGACCGAACGCTGAATCGAAGCTGCCAATAAAAGCCTCCGCACACAGGAGTTATAAATGAACAAGCTAGTGATGTTCGGTGCCCTGGCACTGTCGATGTTGTCCCTGACCGCTGTGGCCGAAGACGCCAAGCCGATCCGCATCGGTATCGAAGCCGGTTACCCGCCATTCTCGATGAAAACCCCTGACGGCAAGCTGACCGGTTTCGACGTCGATATCGGCGATGCGCTGTGTGAGCAGATGAAAGTCAAATGTACCTGGGTCGAGCAGGAATTCGACGGCCTGATCCCAGCGCTGAAAGTGAAGAAAATCGACGCGATCCTGTCCTCGATGACCATCACCGACGATCGCAAAAAGAACGTTGATTTCACCATCAAGTACTACCACACCCCGGCGCGCTTCGTAATGAAGGCAGGCTCGGGCGTGAAAGACCCGTTGACCGAGCTCAAAGGCAAGAAAGTCGGCGTGCTGCGTGCCAGTACCCACGACCGTTATGCCACCGAGGTGCTGGTTCCGGCCGGGATCGAACTGGTGCGTTACGGCTCGCAACAGGAAGCCAACCTGGACATGGTCTCCGGGCGTATCGACGCGATGCTGGCCGACTCGGTCAACCTCAGCGACGGTTTCCTGAAAACCGACGCCGGCAAAGGTTTTGAATTCGTCGGCCCGACCTACGAAGACGCCAAATACTTCGGCGGCGGCGCCGGCATCGCGGTGCGCAAGGGCGATACCGCGCTGGCCGAGCAATTCAACCAGGCCATCACCGAGATCCGCGCGAACGGCAAGTACAAGCAAGTGCAGGACAAATACTTCGACTTTGACGTCTACGGCCATTAATACGCCGTAATAAAAGTGGCCCTGTGTACGCGGTGGCCACTTTTTTTACGCCCATGATTTATCCTGCCGACACACATCCCAATGTAGGAGCTGCCGCAGGCTGCGATCTTTTGATCTTGTTTTTGGTATCAAGATCAAAAGATCGTCCGAACGCGGCCCGAACCTGCACCAGCTCCTACAGAAATAGCGGAGTTCTCTCATGCAACGTATCGACCATGTTCTACCCTGGAGCCACTTGGGCAGCGAGCGCTCTCTCAGCGTCTTCCGCTATGGCGCTGGTGACCGCAAGGTGTACATCCAGGCCAGCCTGCACGCTGATGAGCTGCCGGGCATGCGCACCGCATGGGAGCTCAAGCAACGCCTCAACGACCTCGAACAGCAGGGCCGCCTGCATGGCGTGATCGAGCTGGTGCCGGTGGCCAATCCGATCGGGATGGACCAGCACCTGCAAGGCAATCACATGGGCCGCTTCGAAATGGGCAGCGGCAAGAACTTCAACCGCGCGTTCGTCGAACTCAGTGCGCCGGTAGCCGCCATGATCGGTGCGCAGCTGGGGGCCGATGCCGAGACCAACATCGCCCTGATCCGTCAGGCCATGGCCCAGGTGTTCGAACAACTGCCGGCGCCGGCCTCGCAACTGGAAGCACTGCATCGACTGCTGCTGCGCCATGCCTGCGACGCCGATATCACCCTCGATCTGCATTGTGATTTCGACGCGGCGATTCATCTTTATGCGCTGCCGCAACACTGGCCGCAGTGGCAATCTCTGGCGGCGCGTTTGCAGGCTGGCGTGGCGCTGCTGTGCGAGGATTCCGGCGGTAGCTCGTTCGATGAATCCTGTTCGACGCCCTGGCTGCGTCTGGCGCGGGCCTTTCCCGCTGCGGCGATTCCGCCGGCGAACCTCGCCACGACGCTGGAACTGGGGAGCATGGGCGACACCCGCGTCGATCAGGCTCAGGCCAATTGCGAGGCGATTCTCGGTTTTCTCGCCGAGCAGGGTTTCATCAGCGGTGAATGGCCGGCGGCACCGAGCGAATGCTGCGAAGGCATGCCGTTCGAAGGCACCGAATACCTGTTCGCGCCGCACCATGGCGTGGTGAGTTTTCTGCGCCACGCCGGCGAATGGGTAGAAAAGGGCGATGCCTTGTTTGAAGTGGTTGATCCGTTGCAGGATCGCCTGAGCACTGTGCACGCCGGCACCAGTGGCGTGTTGTTCGCGATTGATCGCGGGCGCTACACCGAACCCGGGATCTGGCAGGCGAAAGTGGCGGGACGCGTGCCATTTCGCACGGGCAAGCTGACGAACGACTGATCAGCGCCGAGGCTTTTTTAGCGGCAGCAGTACCGTACGCACCGAGTGTTCGACGACTTCACGCAGAACAATCCGGGCAATGCGGTAAACACTGCGCCGCTGTTTCGCCTGCCATGCCGGCAGATCTTTGTAAAAAGCGGCAAATTGCTGGCCCCCAACCCGCGTTTTCATCGGCAAAATCGCCTTTTTTCAAAAGGTTAGGTTGGCTATATGCGGACGATTGTCATAACCGTTGCAACGCTTTCCCTGGCTGTTCTTGCCTCGGGAGTTCAGGCGAAAGAGTTAAGCAAGAGTCACCGGTTTGCCTGCACCTGGGGTTCCGATATGGCCGCCGGTGCACAGCAATCGAAACTGTCGGGCATTTCCCTGTATGGCGCGCGCAAGCAATTGCAGGTGCGCAAATTCCAGCAGCCGTGGATGCGCATGACCGCAATGGGCATCACTGAGCAAACCTACAACAGCACCTCGAAGCTCAAGCCTGCGGCGGTCAAGCAGACGTACTACGAGCAATGCGTCAGGCACGAACTGGCGCAGCGTTGAAATGCCCAAGCCCAACCCGTAACGGTTGGGCTTTTTTTCGCCCGAGGAAATCTCAAGGCTATTTTTCACTCTCGCAATTGACCATCCACGACACGCCGAAACGATCCACCAGCATGCCGAAACGCGCGGCCCAGAACGTCGCTTCCAGCGGCATGTCGACGCGGCCGGCCTTCGCCAATGCATTGAACAGCCGTTCGGCCTCGGCAATGCTGTCGACGTTCAGCGAGATCGAGCAGCCGCTCATGCCTTGGGTCGGCCGGTCGGGCGTGGTGTCCGAGGCCATGATCATTTGATCGCCGACTTTCAGGCAGGTGTGAATGACCAGGTGGTGATGCTCTTTCGGCACATGCTCGGCGGCGGGGGTTTCGCCGAAGGTCATCATCGCCTCGAGTTTTCCCTGCAAGGCTTGCTCATAAAAAGTGAAAGCCTCGCGGCAGTCACCGTTGAAGATCAGGTACGGGCTGATTCTCATGTCTCTGCTCCTGGCAGTCAGGCGCGGAGCGTGGCGGGTGTTCGCCGGGTTCCGCGTTCGGCGGTTAAAACATAGCAGAGCGTTGGACGTCGCAAGGGCTGGAGTTCTCCAGACGTTTTACTTCTAAAAAGCTTCGTGCCTACTACTGAACAGGCCTTCTTGAATGAATGCGCCGTGTGAAATTCACTCACGGCGCTGGAGTACCATGAGCCACCGCCATCACCTGCTGAGTCCCGTGCCCCATGCCTGATCTATCGCGTATCACGTCCTTGTTCGATCAGGCGCAGCGAGCCATGCGGCTGGTCTGGGGGACATCGCGCGGCTTGTTTCTGGGGCTGGTGCTGGCGACATTGGTGGCCGGGCTTTTGCCGGCACTGGCGGCTTGGCTGGGGCAACGGATTGTCGATGCCGTGGTGGCAGCGATGCAGTTGCACGCACAAAACGGCAGTGCACCGCTGTGGCCAGTGTTGCGTTATGTGTTGCTGGAAGCCGGGGTGTTGGCGCTGTTGTCGGGCACCCAACGGGCACTCTCGGTGCAGCAGTCGCTGTTGCGGGTGCAACTGGGGCAGAAGGTCAATACGCTGATTTTGCAGAAAGCACAGACCCTCTCGCTGGTGCAGTTCGAGAACTCCGAGTTCTACGACAAGCTGGTGCGTGTGCGTCGCGAGGCGTCGACCCGGCCATTGGCGCTGGTCATGAAGTCGTTGGGCCTGGTTCAGAATCTGATCATGCTGATCAGCTTTGGCGTGTTGCTGGTGCACTTTTCCCCTTGGGCGCTGGTGCTGCTGGTCGTGGGAGCGTTGCCGGTGTTCTTTGCCGAGGCGCATTTTTCCGGTGACGCCTTTCGCTTGTTCACCCGCCGTGCGCCGGAGAGTCGCCAGCAGAGCTACATCGAAACCTTGCTGTCCCACGAAACCTATATCAAAGAGGTCAAGCTGTTCGGCTTCGCCCCGCTGTTGCTGCAACGTTACCGCGACACGTTCGCCAGGCTGTATGCCGAAGACCGGCGCCTGACGTTGCGCCGCGATGGCTGGGGTTTCGGCCACGGCCTGCTCGGTACTGCCGCGTTTTACCTGGCCTATGCCTGGGTGGTGATCGATGCCGTGCATGGCCAGATCAGCCTCGGCCAGATGACCATGTATCTGGTGCTGTTCAAGCAAGGTCAAAGTGCGGTGAGCAGCAGCCTGAGTGCGATCAGCGGTCTCTACGAAGATGGCCTCTACCTGACCAGTCTTTATGAATACCTCGCCGAACCGGTGCAGGCGGATACCGGCCACCTGACGGTTGGCGCCTGCCCGGGCGATGGTTTGCGTTTCGAGAACGTCGGATTCCGCTATCCGGGGGCCAGTCGACCGGCCCTGGAAAACATTGACCTGCAACTGTTGCCAGGCAAGAGCATTGCGTTGGTCGGGGAGAACGGTTCCGGCAAGACCACGCTGATCAAGTTGCTGACCCGGCTCTACCGTCCTGATCAAGGGCGCATTCTGCTCGACGGCAGCGATTTGCAGGATTGGCAGGAAACCGCGTTACGTCGGCGCATTGGCGTGATTTTTCAGGATTACATCCGCTATCAGTTCAGCGTCGGAGAAAACATCGGCGTCGGCGATACCCTGGCGTTCAACGACCCGCAACGCTGGCAGGAAGCCGCTGCCCAAGGCATGGCCGCACCCTTCATCGAAGGTCTCGACAAGGGTTATGCCACGCAGTTGGGGCGCTGGTTTGCCGGTGGCCAGGAATTGTCCGGTGGGCAGTGGCAGAAGATTGCCTTGTCGCGCGCGTACATGCGCCGTGATGCCGACATTCTGATCCTCGATGAGCCGACTTCGGCCCTCGACCCGGCGGCCGAGGCGGCGGTGTTCGAGCATTTCAGCCAGCATACTGAAGGGCGCATGACGCTGCTGATCTCCCACCGGTTTTCCAGCGTGCGCAACGCCGACCACATCATCGTGCTGCAACAGGGGCGGATTCTCGAGCAGGGTGCTCACGAGCAACTGATCGCCGCTGGCGGGCATTACGCGCAACTGTTCGACTTGCAGGCGCGCGGTTACCGCTAGGTGTCGCGCCCGCTGCGCACGGTCGCCGGCCCGGCCACCCTTGGGGCGGGTTTGCTCTGCATCAGGCTGTCGAGTGCCTTGCGGTAGTTTTGCCCGCCGAGCGCCATGCTGTTGTTGTGCGTGGCGCCCGGCACCAGCAACAGGCGTTTGGGCTGTTGGGCGGCGTTGAACAGTTGCTCGCTGAAACGCGGCGGCACGAACGCATCGGCCAAACCATGCACCACCAGCAGCGGCATATGGATGTCGGCGATCTTGTCGATCGAATCGAATTTCTGCGACAGCAGCCAGCGCACTGGCAGCGAAGTATTGGCCACGGCAGCGGCGACGTCGGCGAGCGAGGTGAAGGTCGATTCGATCACCAGCCCGCGCACCGGTAACGGCGTGTGCTCGCGAGCCGCGTCCTGGCCGAGTTCAGCGGCGAGATCGATGGCGACGGCGCCACCAAGTGAATGCCCATAGATCAGGCGCTTGTCCGGATCCGGTTGCAGCAGCTTGAAACGTTCCCACGCTACCCGTGCGTCTTCATAAACACTGCCTTCCGACGGCAGATCGCCGTGACTCTGGCCGAAGCCGCGATAGTCGATGGCCAAAACCGAATAACCCGCTGCGCGCAGTTGTTCGATGCGGAACAACTGCCCGGTGAGATTCCAGCGCACGCCATGCAGATAGAGGATGGCCGGGGCATTGGCTTTCTCGGCCGGCCACCACCAGGCGTGGATGTTTTGCCCGGCCTTGAAGCTTTTCGGTTGCAGATCGAGTTCCTGCACGCTGCTCGGCAAGCCGTGGTACCAGCCAGCCGTTCCCGGTTCGATGCGAAACAGCAATTTGCGTTCGGTGTGTTCGAGTACGGCACAACTCGTCGGCACGCCGATGATCAGCGCGGTCATGCAGGCGAACGCCAGACGGCGGCGTCGCAGGCGAGTCATGAAGGCAAGGAACATTAAACGTTTCACCAAGGCGCAGACAAAGAATGCTTTTTAACAGATGCCTTGCGTTGCGCGCGACATATTCGACCAACGTGCCCGCGCAACGATTACAAAATGCTGCAACGACTCAGTCGACGCGCAGCACGATCTTGCCGATGTGGTCGCCGGCCTCCATGTGCGCATGGGCCAGGGCGGCGTCGGCCAGCGCGTAAACCTTGTCGATGATCGGCAGGCAACGGCCGGCGGCCAGCACCGGCCAGACGTGTTCGCGCAGTTGCTCGGCGATTTCGGCTTTTTCCGCCGCCGTGCGGGCGCGCAGCAGTGATCCAGTGATGACCGCGCGTTTGGCCATCATCGCCAGCAGATCGAACTCATTGGCCTTGGCGCCGCCAAGGAAACCGAGCATCACCACGCGGCCATCCATCGCCAGGGCGCGCACATTATTGTTGAGGTACGAACCGCCCATGATATCGAGCACCACGTTCACCCCTTGGCCGCCAGTTTTCTCGGCGATGACGCCGGCGAAATCCTCTTCACGATAATTGATCGGCTGGCCACCCAGCTCGCGGATTGCTGCACATTTGTCAGGGCTTCCGGCAGTGGCAAAGGCTTCGATGCCGAATTCATTGCAGAGCATCAGCGCGGTGGTGCCGATGCCGCTGGTGCCGCCGTGAATCAGCGCGCGTTGGCCGCGGCTGGCGCCCCCGAGGCCGAACAGGTTGGCCCACACGGTGAAGAAGGTTTCCGGGATGGCAGCGGCCTGAATCCAGTCAATTCCCTCGGGAATCGGCAGGGTCTGGCCGGCCGGGACGTTGCAGTATTCGGCATAACCGCCGCCATTGGTCAGCGCACAGACTCGATCGCCAATGGCGAACTGACTGACGCCTTTGCCAAGCGCGACGACTTCGCCAGCCACTTCCAGGCCAGGAATCGGGTTCATCCCGGGTTTCATCGGGTATTTCCCGGCGCGCTGCAATGCGTCGGGCCGATTGATACCGGCGGCGTGTACGCGGATCAGCACTTCGCCTTCAGCTGCGGCCGGCAACGGCACACGTCTGGCTTGCAGAACTTCGGGGCCGCCGGGTTCGGTGATTTCGATGCGGGTCATTTCGTTGGGCAGGGACATGTTGGTTCCTCCTGATAAGGGTGTGTGTAGATGGGAGTCGTGCATCGCTCGATAAATTCAGGACAATCGCTGTGGGAGCGGGCTTGCTCGCGAAGGCGTCGGGTCAGGCAGTGCAGCGTTGGCGGATAAAGCGCTATCGCGAGCAGGCTCACTCCAGGGGGATGCGTGATTCCATAAAATCATCGCTTGCTCCAGCAGCAGCGCCACCCCAATCGCGCCCGCTGCAATCACGAACAACAGCGCGTGATGGCCGCCCGAGGCATTGAACAGTGCCGAATACGCAAATCCGGCCAACGCCTGAAACGTCGCAAACGATACTGTCGCGCGGCTCCAGGCAGTTTGCTGGCGATGATGCTCCGGCACCAGTTCATGCACCCGGGCCAGCGCCAGCGGCACGATGCCTGGCGGGAATGAGCCGAGAATCACCGCGAGCAACGCCAGCGCAATAAAGGAATGGCACACCGCCAGCAAGCCAAGCGTGATCGCCTGCACCACCAGCACCAGACGAATGCTCCAGAGCGCGCCGAAGCGATCCGCCAGAACGCCATAGCTGACCGGCCCGACAATCGCGCCCAGGCCATACATCACCCACACCAGCGCACCGACATGCGCCCCGGCGCCGAGTCCGCGCGCCACGTAATCGACCAGAAACACCATGGCTGGCACCAGACCGGCGGCCATGAACGCATATTGGGCGAACAACAGATAAACCCCGGGCGGTGTCGGCTGAACCACCGCGCTGTGCTGCGCTGCAACAGGATGCGGCAGATCAACTGGCCAAGCGAACCAGCTCAGCGCCGTCAGTAACAGCGACAACGCGCCGAGCCCCAGCCAGGTGGCAGGCAAACCCAGGCTCAGCAGCGGCGGGACAATCGTCCCGGAACCGGCGATGCCCAGGCCGATGCCGAGAAAGATTGCCCCACTCGCCAGCCCTCGACGAGGCACCGGCACATGCGGCAAAACGGTGGCGGCGACCAATACCATGATCGCGCCGCCGGCGATCCCCGACAGCAACCGCCAGCCGAAGAACCAGCCTACCGAGAGCGGGTAGGCACAGGCGAAAAATGCCGCCGTCACGGCCAGCATCATCAAGCGCAGCGCGGTTTTATTGCCGAGTTGACGCGCCAGCGGTCGACCGAGCAGGGCACCGATCAGATATCCGATCAAATTGGCCGCGCCGAGATAGACCACATCGTTGGCCGCGAACCACTGCGCCTGAATCAGCGCAGGAATCAGCGGTGTGTAAGCAAAGCGCGCCAGGCCGATGCTCACCAGACTGGCGCAGAGCCCGGCGAAGATCGGCAGCCAGATCCTGCTGGATGTTGAGTTACGCATGATTGCGATCCCGTGAATGGTTTATGGCGCCCAGCATATCGGCTATGGTTGCTGCGTTAATGCAGCGATTTGGCATGGTTGTGATGCGTAATTGCATCACTTGGAGGCTGGATGAATTGGGATGATGCACGGGTGTTTCTCGCCGTCTGCCGCGAGTCGACCTTGCGCGGCGCTGCGCGGGTGCTGGGCGTTGATCAGGCAACCGTCGGACGGCGAATCAGTGCGCTGGAAAAATCGCTGGGCGCGACGCTGTTTCTGCGGACTTCCGACGGCTATGCGCTGACGGCGGTCGGCGAAGCGGCGCTGAAAAACGTCGAGAAAATGGAGCATTCAGCGCTTGAGCTGGAGCGGCAGATCCAGGGGCTGGATGATCGTCTGACCGGCACTGTACGGATCAGTACCACCGATTCGCTGGCCATCGACTTTCTGATCCCGGCGATTGCCCACCTGCATGAGCTGCATCCCGATATACGGGTGCAACTGGATGCTTCTACGCAAATCCTCAGCCTGGCCAAGCGCGAAGCCGACATCGCCGTGCGCAATACCCGTCCGGACAATCCCGATCTGATCGCGCGACGCATTGCCCGTTGGCCGGTGGGGTTGTTTGCTTCACAGGCCTACATCGACGCCAAAGGTATCCCGCAGCAGGGCGCCGCGTTCGAAGGCCATGATCTGGTGGTCTATCAGCCGTATCTGCAAAGTCAAAAAGACCTGACCCTGGTATGCGAACCGGTGAGTCGCGGGCGAATCGTTGCCAGCCTCGGCTCCAGCCTGTTGCTGCGGCGCTCGATTGCGGCGGGCATCGGTGTAGGAGAAATGACCGTCTATATGGGCGAACGCGACGGTCTGGTCAGGCTCTGGCCGGAGCGAACCCGCCCGCAACCCTACGAAGTGTGGCTGGTGACCCATGCGGATTTACGCCACACCGCGCGGGTGCGAGCGGTGATCGCGCAGATCGTCGAGGCATTTGCGCAGGAGAATGAATAGCCCGATAGTCTGTTTTGACGGGGCTACATCGGCTGACGAAACGGCCTACACACAGGTCGGAATCAGCCGGCTTGTAGACGTTGGAGATGGGTTCTATTGTTTCAGCAGCCCGGTAAAAGGTTTCAGGCTTGCACCGGGGTGATGGACCACGGAAGGTCTCGGTAGACCCAGGAAGGTGTCGAATGAAAGCCACGGAACTCAGTCGGAATCCAGTCAGTGATTTATCGAGCAAAGGTCGGAATACTCAAGCCATGAACGCTATCAGCCGCGAAGAATTCAATGCCAGGATCGAGACCATTGAGGCACGGATGGATGCTCGGGTTGAGGGTGTGTCGGCGAAAATAGATGCCTATATTTCGGTGCAGACCGAGCGTGATAAACGCTACGACCTGATCTCGCTGGATATGCAAAGAATCGCCAAAGGCGCAGAGGAAGCCGCCAGGCAAGGTGCCACTGTCAAAGCTAACGTCTGGGCTGCAACGGCTGTTCAGTTACTTGGTTTGGTCGCCATCGTCGTTGGTGCCTATTACGCGAATCAGGCGAACATGTATGTAGCGATACAAACGAAGCTCGCTGCGGTTCAGGCGGGGAAGGACATCCGTGTACCGAAGCAGTTGCTACTGCCATCGCTTACACCGCCCCAATAGAAAGCGGCCTTCAAGGAAGGCCGCTTTTTTATCGCCGTTGGAAAGCACCACTTCATGGCATCTGCGGCAACTCCTGCGGCCGCAAGTCGAACACCAGCACCTCGGCGTCCACGCCATTGCTCAAGGTCAGTGCCTGCTCTTCACGAACCCGCACGCCATCGCCTTCCTGCAATTGCACGCCATTGAGTTCAACACTGCCACGCGCCACATGCACGTAGGCATAACGGTCGGCCGCCAGTTTCAGCGTGGCGCTTTCCTTACCGTCGAACAGGCCGGCAAACACCCGTGCATCCTGACGTACTTTCAGCGAGCCATCGGAGCCGTCCGGCGAAATGATCAACTGCAGGCGACCACGTTTTTTCTGCGCGCTGAAGTGCTCCTGTTGATAGCGCGGTTTGGCGCCACTGACTTCCGGCACGATCCAGATTTGCAGGAAGTGCACCGGCTTGCTCGCTGAATGGTTGAACTCACTGTGCGCGACGCCGCTGCCGGCGCTCATCAGTTGCACATCGCCGGGGCGGATCACCGAGCCGGTGCCGAGGGTGTCCTTGTGTTCCAGCGCACCCTCAAGCACGTAGGAAAAAATCTCCATGTCGCGATGCGGGTGCTGGCCGAAGCCTTTGCCGGCGGCAACACGGTCATCGTTGATCACCAGCAGGTCGGAGAAACCCTGTTCACGCGGGTCGCGGTAGCTGGCGAAGGAAAACGTGTGGAACGACTTCAACCAGCCATGATTGGCGAGGCCACGATCGGAGGCTTTGCGAAGGGTCAGCATGATGAAATCTCCTTGCGGGACGTGAATTCGTCCGAGTGAGGAGAAGGTTACTGGTTACCGCTCTGCGCAATAAGTAGATGGAAATTGAAATACTGTCCTGATCTGGTTGACAGTATTGTGGCGCCGGTCACGCTTTCTTTTGCAACGGCAACCGACTCTCTGGCCATAATGCGCGGTCTGTTTCCTGCGCAACTTTCTTTGATTTCGTGAAGTCCTCCCATGAAAACCGTGGCAATGGTGCTGTTTCCCGACTTTCTCCTGCTCGACATGGCCGGGCCGCTGGAAGTGTTTTCGGTTGCCAACCGCTTTCTGAAAGCTGAATCGCACTATCAACTGATTACCCTCGGTACCGAGCGCGGGGCACTGCGAGCATCCAACGGCGTATCGGTGCTGCCCGACCGGCACATCGAAGAGGCTTCTGATCGCTATGACCTGTTGCTGGTGCCCGGCGGGCCAGGTGCCTACAACGAAAAATTCCCGGCACTGTTCGCCTGGCTACAAAGCGCGGTGTCACGTGCCGGACAATACGGTTCGATTTGTACCGGTGCCTTTGTGCTGGGCAATGCCGGGCTGCTCGACGGTTATCGGGTCACCACTCACTGGAATTACACCGAGCGGCTGATCAAGGGATTCCCCAAAGCCACTGTTGCGACGGACCAGATCTATGTCGAAGACCGCAACCTGATCACTTCGGGCGGGGTGACTGCCGGCATCGATCTGGCGTTGGCGGTGGTCGCTCGGGATCACGGCAAGAAACTCGCTCAGGATGTGGCGAAAGTCCTGCTGGTGGTGATGAAGCGTCAAGGTGGGCAGGCGCAGTTCAGCCCGTTGATGGCAGCCGTGGCCCCACAGGAGACGCCGATCACCCGCGCGCAGAATTACATCCTCGAACATCTCGACGAGGCGTTCACCATAGAACGCATGGCCGGGTTGGCAAACATGAGCGCGCGGCATTTTGCGCGGGTGTTCACCCGCGACATCAACATGACGCCGATGGAGTTTCTGCAAAGCGCGCGCATCGATTTTGCGCGAAGCCTGCTGGAAACCAGCGACCTGCCGCTGAAAACCGTGGCCTATAAAAGTGGTTTCGGCAGCGTGCGGCACATGCGCTCGGTGTTCGCGCAAAGGCTCGGCCTGACCCCTGCGCAGTACCGCGAACAGTTCAGCTAGAGCGGTTCTGTCCGTACCGCGCACTCCTATGTCCGTGTTGCGCCCTGTGTGGCGGTTGTACCGTCACTCAAGGCTGCCAAGATGTTTGGCATGGATAATCACAACGATTCGAACCCGGCATCGGTGCTGCGTTTCGGCCCGTATGCGTTTCATTTGCGTCAACGCCTGATCCTCGAAGGGGATCGGCAATTGCGCATGGGCGGTCGTGCCCTCGACATTCTGCAGTTGCTGGTAGAACGCGCGGGACGGGTGGTGACAAAGGAGCAGTTGATCGCCTGGGTATGGCCAACGTCGGTGGTCGAGGAGATCAACCTGCGCGTGCACATTGCTGCGCTGCGGCGTGCGTTGCGTGACGGCGAAAACGGTCAGCGCTACATCGTCAATGTGCCGCAATGCGGTTACAGCTTTATCGCCCCGGTGCATCACGACAGCATCGGGCAAGTAGTCTTCGAAAGCCTGCAGGCGCCGCAACACAATTTACCGGCGCGACTGACCCCGGTGACCGGACGTGACGCGCTGGTCGGTGGGCTCGTGCGCCAAATGCCGCTGTGCCGGTTGATGACCGTCACCGGGCCTGCCGGCGTGGGTAAAACCACGGTTGCCCTGCGTGTGGCGGAGCTGTTGCTGGAACACTTTCGCGACGGCGTGTGGCGGGTCGACCTGGCGCTCGTCGACGACACCACGCCGCTGCTCGAACACATCCTCAACACACTGGATGTCGACCTCGCGACATTGACCTCTCGGCACGCGTTGCTGGTGCTCGACAATTGCGAACACTTGCGCGAGCAATGCCGCGCAGTGGTGCGCCGATTGCTGGATGCCGGGCCACGGCTGTCGGTGCTTGCCACCAGCCGCGAGGCTCTGCAACTCGGTCTGGAAACACTGCAACCCTTACGACCTCTGACAGTGCCGAAATCATCGGCACTGCTCAGTGTGCAAGAGGCGATGAGCTATTCGGCGGTGCAGTTGTTCGTCAGCCGCGCGCGCACTCGTCAGCAGGGCTTTACTCTGCGTGAACAAGACCTTGCAGCGGTCTGCGACATTTGCCGAAAACTCGATGGTTTGCCGCTGGCGATTGAACTGGCCGTGACACAGATCGATGCATTGGCGCTGGTCGGGTTACAGGCGCAACTGGGCAATTGCCTGCAACTGTTGAGTCACGGTCGCCGCACCGCCGTGCCGCGTCACCAGACGCTGACAGCGGCGCTGGACTGGAGTTATCAATGCCTGGGGGAGCAGGAGCAACTGGCCTTGCAACGGTTGTCGATGTTCAAGAAGGCTTTCACGCTGGAAGACGCCTTGAGTGCGAGCACCTGCGCGCAATTGCCGGCCTCGGCGTTGGTCGCTGTCATCGCGCAACTCGCGGGCAAATCGTTGCTGGCGGTGGAGCAGGGCAGTGCGCTGGTGCGCTATCGAATGCTCAATACCACCCGCAGCTATGCCAGCGCACAAATAGCCCCCAGCGATTTCGACTATCGCCATGTGCAGTCTGGCAGCCGTGCTTCAAGCGGGCTGCTGGCAGAGCAGTTCGTCGAGTAGCAGGCGCACTTTGCGCAGGTCCGGGGTGGCATAGCCTTCGGTAAAGCGCTGGTAGATCGGCGTGAGCAGGTCCAGCGCTTCGCGATAACGCGACTGGCGCTGCCACAGTTGGGCCAGCGAGGTGGCGCTGCGCAGTTCCCAGGCCAGCGCACCTTGGGCCTTGGCGATGGACAGGGCTTGTTGCAGGGTTTTTTCAGCTTCGAGGAAAATTGCGTTGTCAGCGCGGGCCTCTTCGCGGGCGAGCCCGCTCCCACAGGGTTTCGTGCTGAGTTGAGCTTTTGGATTTAACACAGATTCATTGGGGGAGCTGGCTTGCCAGCGATGGCGGCCTCCAGTCTCACCTGATTCTTCAGCCAGCAAGGCATTTGCCCGCGCGCGCAAAATCTCCGCCGTGCTCCATCCGGCATCACCGCGCCGGGCGCGCTCCAGCAACGCTTCATCAACAAAACGCTCATCCAGCGTGACCATGATTTCCCGGATCAAACCGCTACCATCTGCCGGTATCGGCGCGGCGTTATCGGCATCGATCACCTGCGCGTAATGCCGCGCCCAGTGATGGAACAGCAGCACCGAATGCTTCTGCGATTGCTCAAGCAGCAGATGCAACAACGCCCGGGCATTCTGCCGGTCGCCGTTGTAATGGGCGATCAGGCAACTGGCCAGCGCCAATGTGTAGCAGATCGAAGTGCCGTGATTGATCTGCACGGCAATGTCCAGCGCCTGGCGCGCCGTGCGCCATGCCTGTTCTGGAAAACCCTGCACCCACAACACCCGGGCGAGCACGGTCAGCGAGGCGACGCTTTGGTCGTATTGCACGCCAAAACCATGGGTAAAACGGTTGAGATGACCGCTGTGGGCCATGCGCTCGATGACCTGCTCGGCATGCAGGCGTGCCTGCGGCTGATCACCGGCGTAGTGCAGAGCCAGCACGCGCAAACGGTGGGTACTCAGCGATAACAGCGGGTCGCCGTGCAGGCCGAGGCGATCGAATTGCTCGCTTTGTTCGAGTGCCATCCGGTAATGCCCGCAACTGAGGTTGACCGCCATATGTCCGGACACCGCGCGCAATTGCCCGGCAAGATCGCCGTGCTGTTGCGCGAGCAGACGGGCGTTGACGAAGGCTTCGACAGTTTCCGGGATACCGCCCCAGGTGTGGTAACAAGCGCTGCCGAGCGCCAGATTCAAGGCGATTTGCAGGCGCGGGCAAGGCTTGTCGCTGGTTTCCAGCAGATGCAATGCCTGACGCACATGACCGCCGTATTCGCGCAATAGGGACAGCTCCTGCCATAACGGCGCCGAGGTCGCGGCCAGATCAATCCCCAGTTCGCGGGTTGTGCAGCCGTTCAGGCTCCAGTCCAGAGCGCCGCGCAAATCTTCCAGGCCCCGTGCATAACGCTCGATCCACAAGGTTGTCGGGGTGTCTTCCCACGCTTGCTGTGCTTGCTGCATCAACGTCAGGCAGCGCTCGGCATGACGGCGGCGGGTGTCGTCGAGTTCGGCGGCGAGGTCGAGTTTTTCCAAGGCATAGCGGCGGGTGGTGTCGAGCAGACGGTAAAACACTTCTTCATCGCCGACCTCGACACAGAGCAGCGATTTGGCCACCAATTGGGTGATCGAGGCAAACACCGCGCCGGGTTCGATGTGTTGACCGACGATGACTGCTGCGGCGGATTCCAAGGTAAATCCACCGCGGAACACACCCAGGCGACGCAAGCAGGTTTGCTCGCAGGCCGTGAGCAGATTGAAACTCCAGTCCAGCGTAGCGCGCAGGGTCAGGTGTCGCTCCAGACTGGTTTGATTACCCGCGACTAACGGGGGCAATCGACCCTGCAACTGCGCGAGCAAACCTTCCAGCCCCAGCTCGGTGACCTGCGCCGCCGCGAGTTCCAGTGCCAAGGGCATGCCGTCGAGTCGATGGCAGATTTCAATGGCCTGCGGCAGTTGCGCGTCGCTCAGCTCGAAGTTTTCCTGCGCCGCCAGCGCCCGCTCGAAAAACAACTGCAAGGCAGAAAAACCCAGCGCTTGCTGACGGTCGAGCACCGTTTGCAGCGGCGGATAGTCGAGGGATTCCAGACGCTGGACGAACTCGCCTTCAGCGCGCAGGCTCTCGCGACTGGTGGCGAGGATATGCACCTTCGGCGCACCACGCAAAATGCCTTCGCTGAGTACCGCCACGGCATCGATCAAGTGTTCACAGTTGTCGAGCACCAGCAGCATCTGCCGTTCGCGCAGGCCATTGACCAGGCATGCCAGCGGATCGCCGTCGAGCAACGCCAGATCGAGCAGCGTCGCCAGGTGTGAGCAAATCAGCCGGGGATCGTTGAGCTGCGCCAGGTCCACGAGGCGAATGCCGTCACGGTAGTGGCCGATCAACTGCTCGGCGACGCGCAAGGCCACGGTGGTCTTGCCGATCCCGCCCGGGCCGACCAGAGTGATGCAGCGCTGGCGTGGCAATTGGCTCATCAGGCTGTCGACCAGCGGCTGGCGGCCGATCATGCGCGTGCGCCGCAGCGGCAGGTTGTGCCGGCTCGCGGTAGCGCCCGGCGGACGTTGCTCGATGGATTCGTGCAGCACCGGCGCGACGAAACTGTAGCCGCGTTGCGCCACGGTGATGATATAGCGCTGGCCGGCCTGACCGTCGCCCAGTGCCTTGCGCAACGCCGCCATGTGCACGCGCAGGTTGATGTCTTCGACAACGCTGTCCGGCCAGACCCCGGCCATCAATTGCTGCTTGCTCACCACCTCGCCAGCATGGGCCAGCAGAATCAGCAGGATATCCATCGCCCGTCGGCCCAGTCGCAGCGGCTGGTTGCCCTCAAGCAGCAGCCGTTGCCCGGGATGAATCCGGTAAGGGCCGAAACCGAGGGCCTGATTCGGCGGAAGACTCAACAGCTCACTCCTGCGATGCGACGGCGGACAGGCGGAATTGGAAGCGCGTGCAGGCCTTCTGGTTCGCGGTGTCCGGGCATAATCCTCAGGTTTGAGCATCAGTGCAACGGCTGGCGTGAGCGGCGGATTCAAAATAGCGCGGGCAGTGAGCGGATACTCTTCAGTTCACGCATGACCTGACAGCGCCAGGCAAACGGATTGATGCCTTCGCTGCGGGTGAACATGTGGCAAAAATGCGCTTGATCGCAAAAGCCGCATTCCAGACTGATTTGCGTCAGGCTCAGGTCGGTGTGCTGGATCAGCAGTTTCGCCCGGGCAATCCGCTGGGCGCGGATCCAGTCCTGCGGCGAGAGGCCGGTGCTGCACTTGAAGGCGCGAGAGAAATGGCTGCGCGACAACGAACAGGCGCGGGCCAGTTCGGTGACTTCGAGGCTGTCGCCGAGGCGTTCGAGGATCAGTTGTTTCACTTGCCGTTCGCGCTGCGGACTGAGTCCGCCGATGCCGCTCTTGCGCGGTGCGCTGTCAGGGGCGAGGGCGACGGTTGGTTGTAAGTGAGCCATGGCCAAGGTCCGTGTCGGTGAGGAAGGCGCGCTCGGCACTTTCCCTCTGGTCAAAAAACAACGCTGCGCAGAGGCATTCATTGTTGGCTCGAGGCTTGAAACTGACGAGTTAATCGTTGTTAATTCTGCGGGCCAACCCGCCATCCAGACGCCCCTGATCGCGTATAGTGCAGAGCACTTGCGTCTGCCAGGCTAAAAGGAATCCGTGCCCATGAACCGTAACGATCTGCGTCGCGTCGACATGAACCTGCTGGTGATTTTCGAAGCACTGATGTTCGAGAAGAACCTGACCCGCGTCGCCGAAAAACTGTTCATGGGCCAACCGGCAGTGAGCGCGGCACTCGGTCGCCTGCGTGATCTGTTCGACGATCCATTGTTGCTGCGCAACGGTCGGGGCATGGAGCCGACAGCGCGGGCGCTGGCGATTCTCGAAGAGCTGCAGCCGGCGATGGACGTGATTTCCGGAGCGGTCAGCCGGGCCAAGGAGTTCGACCCGGCAACCAGTTGCGAGGTATTTCGCATCGGCCTGTCGGATGACGCTGAATTCGGCCTGTTTCCGCCATTGCTGCGCCAGCTTCAGGAGGAAGCACCGGGCATTGTCGTGGTCGTCCGTCGCGCCAATTACCTGCTGATGCCGGCATTGCTGGCGTCCGGCGAAATCTCTGTCGGCGTCAGCTACACCACCGATCTGCCGGCCAACGCCAAGCGCAAGAAGCTGCGCGATATTCCGTGCAAAGTTCTGCGTGGTGATGATCGCCCGGGGCCGCTGACCCTCGACGAATACTGCCAGCGCCCGCACGCGATGGTGTCGTTCTCCGGGGATTTGAGCGGCAATATCGACGTCGACCTGGCCAAGGTCGGCCGCTCGCGCCGCGTGGTGCTGGGGGTGCCGCAATTCAGTGGTTTGCGGGCCTTGCTCGCCGGCACCGAGATGATCGCCACCGTGCCGGATTACGCGGCGTGCGCGTTGGTCGAAGGTTGTGCGTTGCGCGCCGAAGACCCGCCGTTCCCGATTGATGCAGCGCAGCTATCGATGGCGTGGAGCGGCGTGCATGACAATGATCCGGCCGAGAAGTGGCTCAGATCGCGGATTGCGCAATTCATGTCGGCTGCGCTGGATATCGAGCAGAAATGAGGCTGTGCATAGTCCCCGGATCAACCTGCGCTGTTCGTCGGGAGCATACCTTGACCTGTAACTTCTGACAGTAGCGCCAATGCACATTCCAGTGTGTGATGAGGTGGTGTCCTTTGGGGCCATATCAATCATGCAAGGAGTGAATGATGAACCGTCCATTGGCCACGATCACCACTGACGACTTGCCACCACCTTTCGTTCGGGAGAGCTCGGCTCCCGCCCTCTTGAATCCGGCGCATGCCAGGTATTCGCTGACGATCGTCGTGGAAGCTGTCCTCGAGTCCACCGACAGAATCAGTGTCAAATGGCAGGGCGCACCGGGTACTCCCGCCGAGGGCTCATACACCTCGGGCTTTTCGGAAGTGGGCGACAGACGCCCGGTAGAGCAAAGTTTTTCGTTTTCGTTGGTGTCTATCAACCAAGGCAGGACGGTCACGCTGACCTACGACATCATTCGCGGCAACGCCGCGCCAGTCACGTCTCAACCGCTGATTCTGTACGTGTTGCCGTTGGCACAGAGTGATCTGCCCAGGCCGTTTATCGAGCAGGCAGAACACGCCGGTGAGGGACAGCTGCTGTTTGTGCACGACCTGAGCCTGTTTGCGTTGAGAATCAATGCGTGGCTGCTGATCAGGCGAGATCTTTTTTTCTGGGCCTGGCTCAAAGGCACCAACGCCAACGGCAGCGTATTTGAACAACGTTACTGGTTTGCTCCCGACAACCTGGTCGGCCAGGACTTCTTCCGCTTTGGCTTTTTCAGGCAAAACTTCCCCGCTGATCCGCTTAAGGGACTCAAGGATGGCAGTGTGCTGACTGTCGAGTTCAGTGTTTCGTTCGATGGTAGTCAGGTCGAGGCTGATGCAATCCGCTTCGCACCGCGCCACTACATTGTCAGAACCCGTGCGTCTCCCACTCCGGGAAAACCCGCCATCCTCTCGGTTAAAGATGCCGCCGGCCAAGACATTGCCAATGGTGGCGAGACGACCGATACCGGGATAACAATCAGCGGCAGCGCGACGGCCGGCGAACAAGTGGAGGTTTTTGACAGGAGTGACTCCAAGGGCATGGTTCGCGCCGATTCCGGTATTTGGCAGCTTCCCTTGTCTCCTCTGAGTGTCGGTCCGCACCCGTTAAAGGCACAGGCATTGTATGGCGATGGAGAGATCTCCGACCTATGGACGATCACCGTCAAGCAGGTTCAACGTGGTGAGCTGTCCATTCAGGAGTCTGCCGATAGCGTCAATCTCGACCCGCTGAATGCCACCGCTTCCCTGACCGCAGTGCTGGATTACGACCAGCAACCCACCGATATGGTTTCTGTCACGGTGAAGGCCGCTGACGGTACCCCTGCTGCGGGTTCACATACCTCCACGCCGATTGCGGCGGGCACTACAACACCTTTGAAGATCAATTTGCCGGTGTCGCTGGTGGCATTCAGCATCGGAAAAATAATGGAGGTGACCTTCACCTATACCCGAGGCGCTTCTGCCCCGGTGACTTCGCAACCTCTACGCCTCAACGTCTTGCCGATTGCCCGTGATCGACTCACGGCGCCACTGATCACTCAGGCCAACGGCACCGATATTCTCGATCTGAAAGACGTTCAATCCGGCGCAAATCTGTTGTTTGGTGCCTGGCCGCACATTTCTGTGAGTCAACGTATCTGGCTTGATCTGGAAGGACAGAAAGACACCGGGACGCACAACCTGCGGATGTGGGCGGGGACGACGAACATGGTGCATCGAGCCTGGGCTACCAATGGCAGCTACAGTTCGCTGATATCGGCTAATTATCTGCGGCTGCTGAGGGATGGCAGCAAGCTGGTCATTCGCTTCAGGGTCAATCTGGATCAGGTTGCGAACCTCGATACGGCAGCGATCTTTCAAACGCGTGAGTACACGATTCGTGCTGTGCCTTAGCCAATTCGAAACCTGTCCGTTCTACTGTGTGATGAGCCGGGGAGATTTGTCTTTCCAGACGATACCGTTCGTCTTGAGTAGGCACACAACTGTCAGAACTGTCAGGTGCGCAATGCACTGAATCGCGTTCTGCTAGGACCTGTCCACACCTCACTGCACAGGAACCAGGCACATGAGTACTTCGCGATCCAATGACGCCGGCGTATTGGTAATTTATCCACCCGACATTCCTCAGGCAGTCCACTCGGTGGTGGGCGCAGACGTTGGCATATCGTTGAAAATATCCGATCAGGTCGCCGACGGGCTCGGGGCAACGGTCCGCGTTGACCCGATTGCAAGTGGTACGGTAACTCCAGGCGACGTCATTCAACTGTTTCGCGTGGGGGAGTCGGCATTGCTGGACAGTCAAATCATCTATGATGTCAATGCGGTGATTTTTCTGCGCATTCCGAATGGACGGCTGTCTTTCGACCTGGTCAATCAGCTGTTCTTCAATATCGTGCGCGGTAGTCAGAACATCGCCAGATCGCTGGATCTGACTGCGCTGTACAACAAGATTCGTCCAGGACTCAAAGACAAACAGCCTACGGTCGAAGGCCATAGCGAACTGAACTTGTTGTTACCCGATGAAATTCTCAAAGGCGTTGGCGCGGACTTTTCCAGTGCTCAGGTTTGCGTCAGTTATCCGTATTGCCGGGCTCACGACGTGATCACCTTGAAGTGCAACGCCAGCCTTCTGCACTACACCGTCAAGCCGACTGAGGCGCCACCGCCACCCAATCCGGGATCGGCCGTTCCCATCACCGTTTGTTTCCTCGTGACCCGGGCCTTTCTCGACAGCGCCAAGCGGGCGGACCAGACATTGGAGTTCGTTTTTACCGTCACCGATCAACTTGGCAACACCGTGGATCCCGACGCACTCTGGTCGGCTTCGCAGATCGTCGACGAGAATCTGGATGGCACCCGGTTCGCGCCCCTGATCTTTCGGGAGAACCAGACGGACAGCGGCGATGTCTCGGAAATTGTCGACCTGGAAAAACTCGGTAAAAACCCGCTGCTGTTGATTGTATTCACCACCGATAATCGTCTGCGCTCAGGCGACATCATTCGGGCGACTTTTCTTTCCGAGGTTGCAGGTCAGCCGAACGTGGTGGTCGAGGGCAAGATCGAAGCCGACGATTTCGGCCAGCTCAAGCCCGTCATCTTGCCAGTGGCCAATGAAAAAGTGATTTCCGGTGATGCGGTAAGTGCCAGTTATGAGGTATGGCGCAACGGTGTGCTGATTGGCATTTCCAGCACCGCTACGGCGCGGGTGGTGGGCGAAGGCTTGCCGGAGCTGCAACCGCCGCGATTGCAGAAGTCAGTTGACGGCGTGTTCGATCCAACGGATCCGGCCAACCTTCAAGGGGCGAACGGCCAGGTTGAAGTTCTTGGGTTTCAGCCGGGCGATACGGTTCGGCTGATTGTCGAAGGCGCTCCGGGCGCAGGATCGCCAGTGTTTGAGGCGAAGTCACTGAACGCCAACAGCCGGGCGAACTTTCCTCTGGGTCTGGCCTTTGTCGCAGCGAACAGGGGTAAATCGGTCAAGCTTCATTTCTTGTTACTGCGCAATGGCCGGATATTCGAATCGCCATCGTTGTCGGTTTTCATCAGTGAAGCGCCGAGTCTCGTTGTGCCTCTGGTCATTGGCTCGCGCGGGACCACGGTCAGGTATTGGTCGAATAAAGGCAGTTCGCGGTTTCTCTCGGCGCTTGATCCGGTCAGCCTCCAGCCGCTGGAAACAGTCTGGCAGTACGAAGGCGATAGCCAGCAGTTTCGCGGTCAGCGCTTCGATGATTTACAACCCCAGCGTTTGCTTCGGGTTGGCAGCGCTGGATATCAGGTGGTGTTGCAACGCTCCAATATCTTCGGCAACGGGTGGGGTGATCCCGCTACGCCTCGCGAAGGACATGCGGTGCTTGTCGCCCTGCGGGATTCCGCCAGTCTGGTGGCATGGGGCGATCGCGGCTACGGGGGGATTCTGCCGCCAGCCATTGCTGCGCTGCGCGATATCACTGAGGTGTTCGGTGGTGCACGGGCTATTGCGGCATTGCGCGCTAATGGTTCTGTCGTCGGCTGGGGCGACGCCGGTTTCGGTGGTGTGGTGTCCGCCGAAGTTTCGCGCTTGACCGACGTCATCAAAGTCACCCCTGGCGGCTATGGCTTTGCGGTCATTCGCGCCAACGGTCAGGTGCAGGCATGGGGGGACGCCCGCTTTGGCGGGGCAGTACCAGCGGCCATCGCTGGCCTGCGCAATGTCGTCAGTGTTTTTGCCACGGTCTCCGCTTTTGTGGCGCTATTGGCCAATGGGCAAATTGTCGCTTGGGGCGATGCCCGTTTTGGCGCTGCCTTGCCGGCAGAGATCGCCGCGCTGCGCGATATTGTCGCCGTCACCTGTAACCACAACGCGTGTGTGGCGCTCAGAGCCAATGGCACTGTAGTGGGTTGGGGGAAGGCCGCTCTGGAGGGGATGTGCCCGCCGACATCGCCCGACTCAGCAACATTGTAGACGTGACCAGTTCCGGTTCGTCGTTTGCGGTGCGGCTGTCCAGCGGGCGAGTCGCTGCGTGGGGCAATCCGGCCGCCGGTGGCTTGGTGCCGTCACGCATTTCCGCCTACACCAACGTTATCGAGATCATTGGCGGCGGTTATGGTTTTGCAGTACGCCTGGACACTAACAGGATCGATACGTGGGGCGATCAGGACCAGGGCGGCAGGGTTCCCGATGCAGTGGCGCGGCGTGACGACATTGTGCAAATCGCCAGTACCAATGGCGCCTATGCGGTGCTGTATGCCGACGGCACAGCCGATGCGTTCGGCAATCCGCTCTGGGGGGGCGATGTCCGTTCAGTCGCCAGTCAATTGACCGGCGTCAGGGCAATAATCGGTAACGCCCAGGCATTTGCCTTTCTGACGGCTGACCGCCGAGTGGTGACCGCCGGACTGGCGGGCGGCGGTGGCAATAGTGATGGGGTTCAGAATCAACTGCTCCGGCAGCTTTCCTATCACCTCGGTTAGCCAACAGATTGTTTACGTTGCAGGCACTGCCGAAGCTTTCGGCAGTGCCCGCAGCGGGTCATGGCTTTCACTTTGAAGAGAGCACGTACGTTCAAGTTTTCCCCTCCCGGCCTCGGCATTATTACGTTCGATAATAATTCAAGGGCGTGAGGTCATGAACACTTCGCAACAGGATGAACGGGCGCGCGACCTCGGTCTGCTGTTCCTGCGGGTCAGCGGCGGGCTGTTCCTGTTATGGGTGCACGGCTTGCCCAAGCTGCTGGATTTCAGCGCGCAGCTGCAACTGATCGAAGACCCGTTCCACCTCGGTGCCCACCTCACGTTGATCCTGGCGATCTTCGCCGAAGTCGTCTGTCCGTTACTGATCGTCGCCGGATTACTGGCGCGATTGGCCTGCGTGCCTATTCTCTTTGTGCTGCTGGTGGCGCTGTTGGTCGTGCATCCGCAATGGAGTGTGGCCGAGGGGCAGTTCGGCTGGTTGCTGTTGATCCTGTTTGCCACTGTATTGATCGCCGGGCCGGGACGGCTGGTGATTCCTGTTCGTTTGCCCGGAGCGCTGCGTTATGCCTGAAGTCCTCAATCCACAAGCGCCGGGGGCCGATGAGACGGTCACGCTGATCGTCAAGCACCGGGTCAAGGCCGGTTTCGAGTCGGCGTATGAAGCCTGGCTGCGCAATATCGTGCGGGTGGCGGGGCTGCGGGAAGGGCATCTGGGCGTGGACGTGGTACGCGGCAAACGTGCCGGTCTCGATTTCTATACCTGCGTGCTGCGTTTCTGTTCGACCGAAGCGATGCAGCAATGGCTGGAGTCATCCGAGCGGCAGGCGTTGGTCGACGAAGCTGCGCCAATGCTGGCGGATGGCGACCAGACCGAAATCGCGCCGGTCAACGAATTCTGGTTCTCGCCGCTGGCCGAAGCCGCCTCGCCACCGCCACGCTGGAAACAAGCGGTGATCACGTTGCTGGTGATTCTGCCGCACACCTTGCTGGTGCCGCTGATCTGGGGGCCGCTGCTCAAGCTGCACCCATTGCTTTCCAACTACGTGGTCGCGACGTTCTTGATCACCCTGACCATCGTTGTGTCGGTGGTGTACGTGTTCATGCCTCGCGTAACGCGATTGTTCGCACCCTGGCTTGAAGCCGGTCAGGCCCATGAACACCTCGATTCCCAAGAAACCTCGCCACGCTGAGCGCGCGGGGTTTGCTCCTTTTTACTTTGCTTGAGGAACTGCGATGAGCGCCGATCTGATTCTGTTCAATGGCCAATTTCATACCGTCGACCGCACCAAACCACTGGCGAGTGCGGTGGCAATCACCGACGGCCGCTTCGTCGTCGTCGGCAACGACAATCAGGCCATGGCCCTGCGCGGGCCGAACACGCAAGTGGTCGATATGCATGGCCGCTGCGTCATTCCCGGCCTCAACGACTCGCACTTGCACCTGATCCGTGGCGGTTTGAACTACAACCTCGAACTGCGTTGGGAAGGCGTGCCGTCGCTGGCCGATGCGTTGCGCATGCTCAAGGATCAGGCTGACCGCACGCCGACCCCGCAATGGGTGCGTGTGGTCGGTGGCTGGAACGAATTCCAGTTCGCCGAAAAACGCATGCCGACGCTGGAAGAAATCAACCAGGCCGCGCCGGACACCCCGGTGTTCATCCTGCATTTGTATGACCGCGCGCTGCTCAACCGCGCCGCATTGCGCGTGGCCGGCTACACCCGCGACACGCCGAACCCGCCGGGTGGCGAGATCGTCCGCGACAGCAACGGCAATCCGACCGGCATGCTCGTTGCGCGACCGAACGCGATGATTCTCTACTCGACGCTGGCCAAGGGGCCGAAGCTGCCGCTGGAATATCAGGTCAACTCGACCCGTCAGTTCATGCGCGAACTCAATCGTCTCGGCCTGACCAGTGCGATTGATGCCGGCGGCGGTTTCCAGAATTACCCGGACGATTATCAGGTCATCGAGCAACTGGCCAAGGACGACCAGTTGACCGTGCGTATCGCCTACAACCTGTTCACCCAGAAGCCGAAAGAAGAGCTGAGCGACTTCCAGAACTGGACCGGCAGCGTCAAGTTGCATCAGGGCGACGACTACCTGCGCCACAACGGCGCCGGGGAAATGCTGGTGTTCTCGGCGGCGGACTTCGAAGATTTCCTCGAGCCGCGTCCGGACCTGCCGCAAACCATGGAGCAAGAGCTGGAACCAGTGGTGCGTCACCTGGTTGAACAGCGCTGGCCGTTCCGTTTGCACGCGACTTACAACGAATCGATCAGCCGCATGCTCGACGTGTTCGAGAAGGTCAACCGTGACATTCCGTTCAACGGCTTGCCATGGTTCTTCGACCACGCCGAAACCATCACCCCGCAAAACATCGAACGGGTCAAAGCGCTGGGCGGCGGCATCGCGATCCAGGATCGCATGGCGTTCCAGGGCGAGTACTTCGTCGACCGCTACGGCAAACAAGCCGCCGAGGCGACCCCGCCGATCAAACGCATGCTCGCCGAAGGTGTACCGGTCGGTGCCGGCACCGATGCCACCCGCGTTTCCAGCTACAACCCGTGGACTTCGCTGTACTGGATGGTCAGCGGTCGCACCGTCGGTGGTCTGGCCTTGTACGAAGAAGGTTTGCCACGCACCACCGCGCTGGAACTGTTCACCCACGGCAGTGCCTGGTTCTCATCGGAGCAGGGCAAAAAGGGCCAGATCAAGGTCGGGCAACTGGCGGATCTGGCGGCGTTGAGCGCGGACTTCTTTCATGTCGAAGAAGAAGCGATCAAGTGGATCGAGTCGGTACTGACCGTGGTTGGCGGCAAGATCGTCTACGCCGCCGGCGACTTTGAAGACCTCGGTCCGCGCTCGATTCCAGTGCTGCCGGACTGGTCACCGGTGGTGAAAGTCCCGGGCCACTGGCGGCCGAATTCGCCATTGCAGGCGCAGGTTCACCAATGCAGCGGGCCGTGCGCGGTGCACACCCACAGCCATGAAAAAGCGCGGATGTCGAACGCGCCGGTCAGTGACTTTGCCGGTTTCTGGGGCGCGTTCGGCTGCTCCTGCTTCGCCTTCTGATTTTCCCCAAAGCGCCGGCCATGCGGTCGGCGCTGCACGTTTCAACCATCCGTCCATCCAGGAGTTTTCCCATGAGCGTTCCTTACACACGTCTGAACAAAGATGATGCGGTTGTGCTGCTGGTCGATCACCAGACCGGCCTGATTTCGCTGGTACAGGATTTCACCCCGAACGAATTCAAGAACAACGTGCTGGCGCTGGGCGACATCGCCAAGTTCTTCAAGCTGCCGACCATTCTGACCACCAGTTTCGACGCCGGCCCGAACGGCCCGATCGTGCCTGAATTGCGTGAGCAGTTCCCGGATGCGCCGTTCATTCAGCGTCCAGGCCAGATCAATGCCTGGGACAACGAAGACTTCGTCAAGGCGATCAAGGCCACCGGTCGCAAGCAACTGATCATCGCCGGTGTGGTGACGGACGTTTGCGTAGCGTTCCCGACCCTGTCGGCAATTGCTGAAGGCTATGAAGTGTTTGTCGTGACTGACTCTTCCGGCACTTTCAACACCACCGTGCAGCAAGCGGCGTGGGCGCGGATGTCGGCGGCGGGTGCACACCTGTTGAACTGGTTCTCGGTGGCGTGCGAGCTGCAGGGCGACTGGCGCAACGATATGGAAGGCTTGGCGCATTTGTTGTCGGAGCGTCTGCCTAACTACCGCAACCTGATTAACAGCTATACCAAGTTTACTGCCAAGTAATTTGTGTCAGCTGGAAGAACCCCTCATCGGAACGCCGCCCGCCTAACCCTCTCCCGGAGGGAGAGGGGACTGACCGAGGGGTTCTTTCGAAGTACGCCGACGTGCAGTACCGAGTCGAACTCCGATCTTGAAATACATGGAAATCGGCTCCCTTTCCCCTCGCCCCCCGTGGGGGAGAGGGCTGGGGTGAGGGGGAGGCTTTTGATCTTGATCTTGCCGCTTCAACGCTTTTGCAACCAACCCAGAAACCCACCTTTCCTCACCGCCACCGGTTTGGCCATCAACGCGAGGCGACTGTTCTGCTGACGCACCGCCTGCAACTTGTTCAACGCCCGGCCAATTTCAGTGCGCTGTTCCATGCACTGGCGAGTGAGGTTTTTGTCGAGACGATAAATGATGCTCGACGTCAGCGCCGTGAACGTGGCTTGCGATGGAGTATCGGCGAGAATGCTCTGCTCGCCCATGACTTCGCTCGGTCCCATCCGTCCGGCTTCGATCTTGCTGTCACCGTCCGGCACGGTGGCACTGACCACGCCCGTGGCAATCACGAACAAACTGTCCGGCACTTCGTCCAGATCCAGCACCACCTGGCCCGCTGCGTATTGCTGCGCGACCATCGATTCGGCCAGGCGATCACGTTCGTCGCTACTCAGCGAACGGAAGATTTTCACTTCATCGAGCAACGCACGGGCGCGGGTCGACGGTTCGATCACGCCGTCCGGATGCCGCGAAATACCTGCCGCTTCCAGATGCCGGTGGGCGAGGTCGAACAGCTGATTGCGCACTTCGCTTTTCTTGCCAAGCTCGGCAATGAAACCGCTGGCGACGTATTCGGACATGGTTTCACCGGCCTCTTTCAGCACGGCTTTTGGCGCCGGCGTCAGCAACAGCGAGCTGCTCCCTTGCAGCGTACGATCCAGAGCATCGAGCACCCGACGTGGGCGAATGTGATTGGGTACCTGAATGCTGATCGACACGCCGTGCATGTTGGTCGGACGGCTGAGGTTGACGATCTTCGCCTTCGCCGCCACCGAGTTCGGCACCACGGCCATGGTCCCGGCGCTGGTCAGCAGATGCGTGGCGCGCCAGTCGATGTCGAACACTTTGCCTTCGACGCCGTCGATCATCACCAGATCATCGACCTGATAAGGTTTGGTGGTGTTGAGCACGATCCCGGAAAACACGTCGGCCAGGGTGCTCTGCAGCGCCAGACCGACGACGATCGCGACCACGCCGGAGGTGGCGAGCAAGCCTTTCACCGGCAACTCCAGCACGTAACCGGCGGCGGCAACGATGGCCACCAGAAACACCAGCGCACCGATGACGTCCTGCAACAAACGACCGCTGTGACCGATACGGCGCATCAGCGCCAAGCCAATCACCTCGGTCAACACCCGCGCGGCGTACAGCCACCAGAGAATCCCCAGCGCAGTGGCACCCAGTTGCGCGACGCGATCATCGGCGAACAGCGGTGCTTGCAGCGGGCTGACGCCGGCGTTGATCACCAACGCGGTGAAGGCCAGAAACAGCGCCAGTCGCACAGCCACTCTTGGCGCACGATGGGTGAAAGGCGTGAAGTGCCAGAGCACGGCGTCGAGAAGCAGCAGGGCGGCACTGAGGGACAGCAGGTGGGTGAGGAGGAAGGACATGACAATCTCCGGAGCTGCAGCAGTGTTGAAGAAGTTTCTGGTGGGGAGGAGGTTTTTGTGGCGAGGGGATTTATCCCCGTTCGGCTGCGAAGCAGTCGTCGCTCTTTAGTCTGAAAAAGCGGGGGCCGCTTTGCAGCCCAACGGGGATAAATCCCCTCGCCACAATTTTGGTTGTGGCGAGGGCTTGGGCTCAGTTCAAATGCGTCTTCAGCTCAGCCGCCGCCTGACGCACCGCCGCCTTCACTTCAGGAATCTGACTCAACGGATTGAGCAGACCAAAATCATGAATCATCCCGTTGTAACGCACCGCAGTCACCGCCACCCCGGCCGCATCCAGGTGCCGCGCATAGCCTTCGCCTTCATCACGCAACACGTCGAATTCGGCGGTTTGCACCAGTGCGGCAGGCAGGCCTTTGAGCTGTTCGCTGCTGGCGTTGAGTGGCGAGGCATGGATCTGCGCACGCTCGGCCGGGTTGGTGGTGTAGTTGTCCCAGAACCACTGCATCATGCCTTTGGTGAGGAAATGGCCTTCGGCGAATTGCTGGTACGAGCCGTCGTCGAACTGCGCATTGGTCACCGGCCACATCAACAGCTGGAAACGCAGTGTCGGGGTTTTCTGCTCCTTGGCCATCAACGCCACGACCGCCGCCATGTTGCCGCCGACGCTGTTGCCGGCCACCGCCAGACGCTTGCCGTCGACACCGATGTCCTTGCCGTGCTCGGCCACCCATTTCGTCGCGGCGTAGGCCTGGTTGATCGCGGTCGGGTACTGCGCTTCCGGCGATGGCGTGTAGTCGACGTAGACCGCGACGGCGCCAGAACCCACCACCAAGTCACGGATCAAGCGTTGGTGAGTCGGATAATCACCGAGCACCCAGCCGCCACCGTGGAAGAACATGAACACCGGCAAGTCGCCTTTGACCTTGGCCGGACGCACCACTTTCAGGTTGATCGTCTGGCCGTCGACCTTGATTGCCTTGTCGCTGACTTCAACACCGGACAGGTCGACCTTTACCGAAGCCTGCGCACCGGTCAGCACCGCACGGGCGTCTTTCGGGCTCAGTTGCTCAAGGGGTTTGCCACCGCCGGCGGCGAGGGCATTGAGGAAGGCCTGGGTGTTGTGTTCGACGCCGGAGGTCTCGGCGGCGAAAGCGTTACCGATAGAGAGTGCGAGCAGGGAAGCGGTCAGGGTCTTTTTAATGTTCATGTTCAATTCCATTTTCGAATGTGTGAGGTAGGAGCTGCCGCAGGCTGCGATCTTTTGATCCTGTTTTTGCCTTTACCCGATGTCAGCGCAGATCAAGATCAAGAGATCGCAGCCTGCGGCAGCTCCTACCGGTAAGGGGTTGTTTTCAAACAGTGAACACAGATTAATAGGCTGCTGAAAAGTGAAAAAGCGGCTATAAAGCGTTTAACTGTCTACCAGAGAGTGACAATGAACCCGTTCGAAGACATGCGTATTTTTTGCCAGGTCATGGACTCCGGCAGCTTCACGTCGGCGGCTGATCAGTTGGGGCTGTCCAAGCAGTTCGTCAGCCGTCGGTTGATGCAGCTGGAGGAGCGCCTCGGTGTGCGGTTGTTGAATCGCTCGACCCGGCGCCTCGACGTCACCCCGCTAGGCCAGAGCTATTACGAGTCGGCCTTGCGCCTGCTGGGCGAAGTCGAACAGGTCGAGCAGGGTATCGCCGGGCAGACCGCCGAGCCACGCGGAACGATTCGTCTGAGTGCGCCGTTGTCGTTTGCCGTCGCGCATCTGGGCTGTCTGCTGCCGGTGTTTTTGCAGCGCTATCGCGACGTCACGGTGGAAGTGGATCTGAGTGATCGGCCGGTGGACTTGCTCGGTGAGGGCTACGACCTGGCACTGCGGATCGGTGTGCTGGAAGATTCGACGCTGATTGCCCGGCGCATTGCTTCCATCGAACGGGTGTATTGCGCCAGCCCGGCCTATCTGGCCGAACGCGGCATGCCGCTCAAGCCTGAAGATCTCCACAGCCATGACTGCCTGCCTTACGGGCATGGACGTTCGGTGCAATGGCGATTCAATGCGGGGCAGGGCAAACCGGTGTTGGTGAATGTCACCGGGCGCATGCGCGTGAACAACGGCGAGTTGCTCCGGGACGCGGCGGTGCAGGGGATGGGGATTACTTATCTGCCAACGTTCATAGTCGGCGCGGCGCTGAAGGATGGCCGGCTGGTGCCGGTGCTGGATGATTTGCGCCCGGAGCCGCTGACGTTGTCGGCGGTGTATCCGCAGCATCGGCAGGCCTCAAGGCCGGTGCAGGCGCTGGTCGAATTTCTGCGCGAACGCCTGAACCAGAGCAATGTCGCCCTCTGATTTATACGCAGATCAAATTGTAGGAGTGAGCCTGCTCGCGATAGCGTTTCGTCTGTCACAGCTTCAGTGTCTGAATGACCGCTATCGCGAGCAGGCTCACTCCTACATTGGGATTATGGTTGTCTGCGGAATATGTAAACACCGCAACCCTTTTGGGAGCTGGCAAGCCAGCTCCCAAAAGGGTTGCGGTGTTTTCAGGATTGATCAGTTGGCGCGCTTGTCATCGCCCGGCTCACCGCCGACATGTACACCGCGATCGTCGCCCGGTTCACCTGCTGCGTGCAGGCCCCGGTTATTGCCGACTTCACCGGCGCGGTGGACGCCGTGATCATCGCCGACTTCACCGGCACGATGGACGCCATGGTCATCACCCGGTTCGGCATGGGCGCCGTTGCGGCCGGAGGAGGCGCTGTTGCCGGAGTGCCCCGAGCCATGGTCGCTGCCGCTGTGGCCACTGTTGCCGCCGCCACCGCTGCCGCTATTGCCTCCGCCACCGCTTCCACCACTGCCGCCGCCGTTGCCGCCGCCACCCCCGTTTCCGCCGCTCCCTCCGCCGTTGCCGCCGTGGCTTCCACCACCGCCATTACCGCCACCGCCACCGCTACCACCTCCGCCGCCACTCCCCCCATCCTTGGCGTGAGCACTGGACACTCCGGACAGGCTGTCCGGAATCAATACCGTGGACGCGGACAGAACTGCGCCGATGGCCATTGCGAGCACGAGCTTTTTAATGTGCATATCGTTCTCCGTCTTTGTGGTCTTGTTGGGAACGTCGATGAGCGTTGTGACACAGATCCAACCCGTTCCCGGGGTCAGTGAATACTTGAAGCCAGTTCGAAAATCGGGATGTACATCAGGATCACGATGACCCCGATCAGCAGGCCGATGAAGGTCATCAGCAGCGGCTCGAACAACTTCACGAACCACTCCAGCCAGCGACTGATTTCCTCGTCGTAGAAGTCGGCGCTGCGTTCCATCATCTGCCCGAGGTTGCCGGACTGCTCACCCGCCCGCAGCAGTCGCAGGGACACCGGCGTCACCAGTTCATTGAGTTCCAGCGCGGTGGACAACGATTGTCCCTCGCGCACCCGCTCGCAGGCCTGATCCAGTCGCGTCCGCGAAGCCACGGTGAGCAAGCCACGGACCATGGCCATGGCGGTCACCAGCGGAATCCCGCCTTGCAGCAGAATCCCCAGCGAACGATAAAACCGCGCCAGCTCGTACATGAAAATCCGTTGATGCACCGCCGGCAATTTCTCCACCAGCCGGTCCAGCCCACGGCGAAACGCCGGTTGTTTTTGCAGCACGGCGAGGGCGGTCACCAACGCGACCAGCGCGCCGAAAAACTCTGCCTGATGCGCGTGCAGAAACATGCCGCTGCTCATCAAAACCTGCGACAGCCACGGCAGGTTATTGCCCAGACCTTCAAACACCAGACTGAAACGCGGCACCACGTAACCCATCAAGAACAGCACCACGCCACCGCCGACTATCAGCAACAGCATCGGGTAAATCGAGGCGCTGATGATCTTCTGCCGCACCTCGTCCATGCGCTGGCGATAGCTGACGTAGCGGCCCAGCGCATCGCCGACCGCGCCGGTCTTCTCGCTGGACTGTACCAGCGCCACGTACAACGGCGGGAACACCGCCGACAACTGGCCCAGCGCCTGCGAAAACGATTTGCCCTCGTACAGCAGGCGCACCAGCTCACTCAAGGTTTTCCGGGCAGCGGGGGCGGATTCTTTTTCGGCGAGGCTTTCCAGTGCATCGATCAACGGTAGGCCGGCGTTGAGCAGCGTGGTCAGTTCCTGGCTGAACAACACCAGATTGAACGTCTCGCGCTGACGCCAGCGCAGTGAGCGCCAATGTTTCTCCGCATGCAGGCTGACTACGCGCAACCCCTGATCCTCGGCAATCCGCCGCGCTTCGCTGTCGCCCGGCGCTTCCACGCTCAAGGACACCACGCCAGCCTTGCCGACCGCCTTCAAATGAAATCGCATGGGCTGCGCTCCGCTTACTGCCAGTTGGTCACTTCGGCGTTTTCGCCTTCGCCACCGGGCTGGCCGTCCTTGCCCATCGACAGCAAGTCGTACTCGCTGTTTTCGCCGGGATAACGGTAAGCGTAATTACGCCCCCACGGATCCTGCGGCAGCTTTTTCTGCAAGTACGGGCCGGTCCATTTCGCCTCGTCACTCGGTGCGGTGACCAAGGCCTGCAAGCCCTGTTCGGTGGACGGGTAGTGGCCGACTTCCAGTCGATACAAATCCAGCGCCTTGCTCAGCCCTTCGATCTGCGCCTTGGCCACTTTGACTTCCGAGCGACCGAGTTGAGCGAAGTATTTCGGCGCGACGATCCCGGCCAACAGGCCGAGCACCACCAGCACCACAAGCAATTCGAGCAGGGTAAAACCGCGTTGGCCACGCGGACGAAATTGCAGCTTCATGATGACCTCCCGTGAGTGGCAGCCGTGTCGCCAACAGGGCTTATGCAATTGCCATGCTCAGCCCCGTCGAAAAGCTGATGATTGGCTGCAAGCCTTGTAATACGTGCATCTCACGAGTCGGCACAGTGCTTGCGTATGGCTCAAGCGTGATCGGCCATTGGGGCATTTCCCCCAATTTATCGGGGTCGATCCGGGGAGGCCCGACATGAAATTTCTCGCCAGCGGATTGCTCGGTTGTGTGCTGCTCAGCGGCGCCGCGCAGGCCGATGTATTCATCTCCGTGGACGCCAAGGGCAGCTACGTGCTGTCCAACGTTCACCGGCCCGGCCGCACTTACGAACGGGTGATCCATGAGGCTGAAGCCGCTGTGGTCAGCCTCGATCAGCAGCCGCAGATGATCGCCAACCAGCCCTACGCGGAATTGGTTTCGGCGGCGGCCAAAGTCAACCAATTGCCTGAAGCGCTGCTGCATGCGGTGATCAACGCCGAGTCGCATTACAACCCCGGCGCGACCTCAGCCAAAGGCGCGGGCGGGCTCATGCAATTGATGCCCGACACCGCGCGTGAACTCGGTGTGACCGACGTCTACGACCCCAAGGCCAACATCCAGGGCGGCGCTCGATACCTCAAGCGTCTGATGACCTTGTTCGACAACGACATTGCCCTCGCCGTGGCGGCTTACAACGCCGGGCCCGACGCGGTGCTCAGCCGTGGCCGGGTGATTCCGCCGTTCGCCGAAACCCAGCGTTATGTGCCCAACGTGTTGCGCCAATACCGCCGCCTGCAAGGGCTGGCGGCAGATTCACCGTTGTAGCCCTACACAGGTTTTCCCCACTTTCGGGGTAAACCGGACAGACCCGGAAAGTGGGGAAAACCGGTGGGGAATATCCCCCGGGTTCTCAAGTGGTCGCGGTAACTGATTGAACGCTAATGCAATTTTTTTGTGGCACGCGGATTGCTCCGAGGCATTTGTCGAGAAGTGTTCCCAAGAGCACCCACTACGAGGTTACTGATCATGGTTGGCATTCATCACGCTCCGTCTCTGTTGAACTGGCTGGTGATTCTGGCCTCGATGCTCAGCGTCGAGCTGGCCAGCGCGGCCGTGCGTTGCGAGCGCAACCTGGTAGCCAACGTCGTCGCCTTCGATCAACCGCTGATGTTCAACCGCCTCGGCGCGCAGAACATCAACGGCATGATGTTCGCCCTGCGCCGCGACGTCGTTGATGACCGCAATATGTCGCTGGCCTACGGCGGTTCAGCAGTGCCGGGCAAGGTTTCGCTGCGGCCGGACAAGCGGCCACGGCCATTGGTACTGCGGGTCGCCGCCGGGGATTGCCTGACGATCAATCTGCAGAACCTGCTCGACTATCAGGCCAACCCGAACAAGCACTTCGAGAATGAAGGTGAAGAAGAGGAAGGCGTCGAAAACGCTAACGCTGGCGAAGACTTCAAAGTCGATGAGCAAGTCGCTGACCGCCACGTTGGTTTTCAGGTCAACGGCCTGCAAGCAGTGAACAGCATCGATGACATTTCCTCGTTCACCGGACGTAACGCCAACACCTTGGTACCGCCGGGCGCGAGCCGTTCTTACACCCTGTATGCCGAGCGCGAAGGCGCGTTTGCCGTCAGCAGCCGTGGCGCAACGTTCGGTGGCGAGGGCGCGGCCGGCAACGTCGCCAATGGTTTGTTCGGCCAGGTCGTCGTCCTGCCCAAGGGTGGTCGCAGCTATCGCAACACCCTCACTGAAGAAGAAATGCGCCTGGCCACCACCGGCCGCGCACCCACCGGCCAACCGATCGTTGATTACCAGGCGCGCTACCCGCAACGCGAACCGTGGTTGCGTGAGGGCAAGGCCGGTACGCCGATAATCGGCATGGTCGACGGCAACGAAATCATCTCCAGCGAAAGCGATGCGATTGTCATGGGCAGCAACGCCGATGGCAGCTTCCCGCCCAGCACCTATCCGCTGGAATCGATCGGCAAACGCAACCCGGCGATCCCTAATCGACTGGAAGCGTTCCGCGATTTCGCCTCGCAATTTCAGGACGAAACCGCCGCCACTCAAGCATTCCCGGCCTATTGGGCCGACCCGGTGATGGCCCACGTGCTGGAGCCGACTCGCGACTCGTTCATGATCAACTACGGCTCGGGCGGCATGGGCGCCGAAGTGGTGGCCAACCGTCTGGGCGTCGGGCCGATGCACGATTGTCTGTCCTGCGCCTACGAAGAATTCTTCCTCAGTTCGCACACCGTTGGCGATGTGGCGATGCTGGTCGATGTGCCGGCCAACGCGGGGCTTGAGAACATCGCCCCCGGCCAGATACCGCGCGCCGATCAGATCGGGGTGAAAGCGACCATGGCGCTGTATCCGTCGGAGCCGTCGAACGTCAATCACAGCTACATCGGTGACTTCGTCAAATTCCGCAACACCCACAATGGCCATGAGCAGCACATCTTCCACTTGCACGGCCATCAGTGGCTGTTCAACCCCAACGATGACAACTCCGATTACGTCGACGCCCAGGGCATTGGTCCGGGTGCCGGTTACACCTATGAAATCGCCAATGGCGGTTCGGGTAACCGCAACCGTGTGGCCGGCGATGCGATCTATCACTGCCATTTCTATCCGCACTTTGCCCAAGGCATGTGGGCCATGTGGCGGGTGCACGATGTGTTTGAAGAGGGCACCCGGCTCGACGTTTCCCAGCAGGGCGCCGACGGTTACCACAGCGAACCGTTTGCCCTGCGCAGCGGTAAACCTGCCGCCGGGGCACGCGCCTTGCCGGACGGCGAGATCGTCGCCGGCACACCGATTCCGGCGATTGTGCCGCTGCCGGGCAAAGCCATGACGCCGATGCCGGGCAAAGTCGTGGTCGTGCCGAAAATCGGTGAAACCCTGATCGCCGGTAATGACGACGATGAGGAAGAAGAGGGCGATGACGACGGTGATCACCATGGCGGCAATGCCGGCGGTCAAGCCATCGGTTCGCTGGCGCTGGTCGATCGCAGCGAAGCCAACCGCAATGCCGACGGCAGCCTGAAAAACCCTGGCTATCCATTCTGGATCGGCGGCATGGAAAGCTCGGTCGGCCAACGTCCGCCAACGCCGCCGCTGGACATGCTCGACGCCGCCACCGCGCAGTCGCTCAAGGCCAGCGGCAAAGCGCTGTGGGCCAACCTTGATCCGGCGCAATCCGGTGGTTGGAATGGCGGCTTGCAGCGGCACGCACTGGATGGCGTCGCGGCCGGTGGCGAAGCGCACACCGTGACCACTTCGCTGGACTTCTCCAAGGAAGTCACTCGCGCCAAACCGATTTACCTGCCGGAAGAGGGCACCGAAGTAGAACAAGCGGCGATGGCTTTCCACGCGAAAAAAGATCACCCAAGCTATGCCTTGCTGCCCGGCAATCAAGTGGTGGCCAAGGCGTTCCGCACCAACGGTGCCTTGCCGATGGCCGGTGCGCCGTACTACGAACCGTGCATGGACGACCGGCAAAAACGCTTGACCAGCAGCGCTGGCAGTGGCGAATTCAATAGTGGTGAACGCATCGACGGTCTGTCCTTTGTTGGCGCCTCGAGCTTCACCGCCGACCGCCCACGGATCTACAAAGCCGCCAACATCCAGTTCGATGCGGTGTACAACAAGGTCGGTTATCACTTCCCGCAGGCGCGCATTCTGGCACTGTGGGAAGACGCCTGGCCGGTGATCAGCAAGCAGCGTCCACCAGAGCCGCTGGTGATGCGCATGAACACTTTCGATTGCGTGCAATACCAGCAAACCAACCTGGTGCCGGCCACCTATGAGATGGACGACTATCAGGTGCGCACGCCGACCGATGTGATCGGTCAGCACATCCACTTGCCGAAGTGGGACCTGACCTCGGCGGACGGCTCCTCCAACGGCTGGAACTACGAGGACGGCGTGCTTTCACCCGGCGCCGTGCAGGAACGCATTCACGCGATCCGCGAGTTCAACCAATGCGCCGGCACCGATCCGCGTGACGGCACCCAGACCTGCCCGAAAGCCAAGAACCATCCGTTCTTCGGCCAGTACGGCCGCGCCGACTGGGTCGGTGCGCGCACGGCGATGCAGCGCTGGTTCGTCGATCCGGTGGTCAACGCCAAAGGCGTCGATCGTGGCCTCGGCACCATCTTCACCCACGACCACTTAGGCCCATCGACGCACCAGCAGATCGGTCTGTATGCCACCGTGTTGGCCGAGCCGGCCGGTTCCACCTGGTTCCACGCCGAAACCGGCGAGCCGTTGTACAGCGGCGCGCGGCAGGATGGCGGCCCGACCTCGTGGCAAGCGGTGATCAATACCGGCGACCTCGATGGCGACGGCAAGAACGACAGCTTCCGCGAGTTCTTCCTCGAATACAGTGACTTCCAGCACGCCTATGAAGCCGGCGTCTATGTCGGCGCAGGTCCCAACGGTGTGCCAAATACACAAGCGTTCCCGGCCACCGCCGACAGCTTCCGCTATGCGATCAATCCGCCAGTGCGCAACAACGCCAGCAATCTGCTTGAAGGCGTGCTGGAAGTGCAGGGCGGTCAGGTGCCGGGCTGCCCGAGCCGGCCTTGTCCGCAGGCGATTTCGGTGGATGATCCGGGCATGTTCGTCGTCAACTATCGCAACGAGCCGCTGGCCCTGCGCGTGTACGACCCGAACAAGGTCGGCCCGGACGGCAAGCGCGGGATGCAGGCCGACGGCCTCGGCGGCGATCTCTCGTTCGCCATGCAAAGCCGCACCGACCGGGCGATCCCGGCGATGAACCTGGCGCCGAATCTGCTCACCGCGGCCACCGGCCCAACCGGCGGCACCACGCTGTTCCCGCCGCACATCAACAAGGGCGGCGCTGAACCTGGCGATCCGTTCACGCCGATGCTGCGTACCTACACCGGCGACAACGTGCGGTTGCGGGTGCACGCCGGCGGCCATGAAGAGGAGCACAACGTCACCCTGCACGGTGTGAAATGGCTGCAGAGCGGTTCCGGTTTCGGCAACAGCTCCAACTCTGGCTGGCGTGCTTCGCAGATGATCGGCATTTCCGAGCAGATGGGCTTTATTGCGCCGGTGTCGATGCTCTCCAGTTCGGCGGCGACCACGGGTGATTATCTGTACTCGATGGACGCTTCGATTGAAGGTTACTGGAGCGGTATCTGGGGCGTGATGCGCAACTACACCGCCAAACGCAATGACCTGTTCGCCATCCCCAACAACCCGAATCCGGCGGGCATGCGCAACACTGTGGCGTTCGAGGGCAGTTGCCCACGGATCAGCGCCAACCCCAATGGCATCGGCACCCGGCCGACGGTGCAGCGCAACTATGAAGTGGTTGCGGCGCTGGCCAACGACATTCTCGGCAATGCGCTGGGCCTGACCATCGGCGACCCCGAAGGGCTCGGTCAGCATGTCGGCGGGCCGTTGAATCCGGCGGGCGGCACCCTGGTGCTGAACTCGCGCACGGTGAGCATTCCACAAGTCACCGTGACCGATCCGGAGGATGGCGAAACCATCACCATCGGTGGGCAGAGCGGGCCGCTGCATGATCCGACCGCGATCCTCTATGTGCGTAAATCCGATCTGGATCCGCTCAGCGGCAAGCTCAAACCCGGCATCCCGGTCGAACCGTTGGTGCTGCGCGCCGCAGCGGGGGATTGCCTCAACATCACCCTGGAAAACCGTCTGCCGAGCGTGATGCCGGACCTGACCCAGACCGCTGTGATGCAAGGCATGGTCAAGCGTGATCGCAACAGCGGGCTGGGCTCGACCACCTTCAGCAACAACCTGATGCGGCCGTCCAGCCACGTCGGCCTGCACGCACAACTGCTGGCGTATGACATCACCAAATCCGACGGCGCCAACGTCGGCGCCAACCCGATCCAGACCGTGCCACCGCGCGTCGGCAACAGCGGCGCGTACCCGACCCGTACCTATCAATACTACGCCGGGCACCTGGAACGCGAAGGCAAACCGGTGACTCAACTGGGCCGCAGCGTCGACAACATCAACGCCACGGCGGTCGAGTTCGGCGGTTTGAACATCACTCCGGCGGACGTGATCAAGCAGCCGCAAAAAGGTCTTGGCGGGGCGATGAGCATTCTGCCGATCGGCGCGACCTGGGTCGACGATGCGCGCAAGGTCAACGCCACGGTCACCGCGCCGGGGCAGACCAGCTATCGCGACTTCGCGATGGTCTGGCACAAGGCGCTGAACACCCGTTGGGCCAATGGCCGGCCGGTGGAAGGAATTGCCGCTGAAGGCTTCGGCGTGCCGACCGATCCGCAGGACAACTCGAGCATGGCGATCAACTACAAGACCGAGCCGCTGTGGTACCGCTTCGGCCTTGCCCCGGATGCACCGTTCGGGCATGCCGATGGCGCGGGTTATGGCGACATGACCAATGCGCACATGGCTTACAGCAATGCGCTGGTGGGTGGCGACCCGCAGACGCCGGTGCTTTACGCCAAACCGGGGCAGCCGTTGCGTACGCACATTCTGATGCCGAGCGGTGGCAGTCGCGGCACCACGTTCCAGCTCGACGGGCATGTCTGGTCGGTGAACCCGTTCCAGGCCGAGAAGAGCGATGTCGGTGGTTATCCGATGGGCTCGCCGGGCGTCGGCTCGGTGCGCTTCGGCTACAACCCGATGTCGATGTACATCGGCGCCCACGAAAGCGTCCTGCCGGCCGCGCACTTCAGCTTCATGATCCCAAGCGCCGGCGGCAGCAATGCGATCCCGGGGGATTACCTGTTCCGCGACTACGCCGCCTACGGCAACACCTCCGGGTTATGGGGTTTGCTGCGCGTGACCAACGAACCGGAACCGGCACCGCAGGGGCAATAGGCCCAACGGTAATGCCCCGGCGGATGGAGGTGGCGGGATGAATGCAAATCCCGTGTAGGAGTGAGCCTGCTCGCGATTGGGACAACTCGGTTTCGGACGGTGCGGCGGATGACGCCATCGCGAGCAGGCTCACTCCTACAGGGAATGGGTTTGCAAATCAGGGGAGGGTGGTATGAACAGGATCATCAACATCATTGGTATTTGCTCACTGGCCATGGCCGGGGCGGTGCTGACGCTGAGTGAGATTGCGCTGGCACAGACCGGCAGCGGGCAGACGCTAAGCCGTGATGGCGTTTCGGTGGATTTCAAGCTTCAGCCACTGGCCGCCGACGGCAAACTGCGCGAAGGCGAATTCGCCGATGTGCAGTTTCGCATCAGCGACAGCGCTTCCGGCCAGCCTCTATCTGGTGTGGCGCCGGGCGCCTGGGTCGATCCGCAAACCCTCGCCGCCGATCAGGCGCAAGGCCGCGACAAAAACTGCAAATCCCGCGTCGGCGTGTTCCTCAAATCCAACATCGGCGCGCGGCCATTGCTCGACCTCAACAGCTATTTCCTGCTGGTAATGAACCGCGACGCCAGTATTGCAGTGGTCGATCCATCCGTGTCGGTTGGCGGCATCACCAGCACCCTCGCGCGCATCGAACTCAAGCAACCACCGATGGATTGGGTCACTCCCAAAGACAATAAACGCGTCTTCGTTTCCATGCCGACAGCGGGCGAAGTCGCCGTCATTGACAGCGAACAATTCAAAGTCCTCGATTCGATCAGCGCCGGCAGCCAACCGTTTCGCGTCGCCCTGCAACCCGACGAACGCCTGCTCTGGGTCGGCAACAATGCGAGCAAAGCTGAAGACTCCGGCGTCACGGTGATCGACAGCCAAAGCCTCAAACCCCTCAAACATCTGCAGACCGGACGCGGTCACCACGAAATCACCTTCAGCAAGGACAGCCGCTTCGCCTTCGTCAGCAATCGCGACGACGGTACCGTCAGCGTGGTCGACATCGCCAGCCTGAATATCATTCAGCAGATCAAAACCGGCGCGCATCCGCTGTCAGTCGCCTATTCGCCGCTGTCCGGCGCGGTCTACGTGGCCGATGGCAAGGACGGCACCGTCACCGTGATCGACGCCAGCACCCACGCCATCCGCCGGGTGATCAAGCTGCAACAAGGCCTCGGCCCGATGGGCTTCAGCGCCGACGGCCGTTTCGGCATGGTACTCAACACCGTGGAAAACCGCGCGAGCGTCATCGATGCCGCGACCAACAGCGCGATCCATGATCTGGACGTCAGCGCCGAACCCTACCAGGTGGTGTTCACCCAGGCCTACGCCTACATCCGCGGACTCGCTTCGCCGAAAGTCACCATGATCAACCTGTCCTCGCTGGGCGAAGGCCGCCAGCCGATCAGCCAAAGTTTCGAAGCCGGCCCGCAAGCACCGCGCCTGGCCGGGGATCTGCCGCTGGCCTCAAGCCTCGCGGTTTCACGCGACGACAACGCGGTCTTCGTGGTCAACCCGGTCGACAACACCACCTACTTCTACGCCGAAGGCATGAACGCGCCGATGTCCGGTTACCCCAACCGTGGCCAGATCGCCCGCGCCGCCATGGTCATCGACCGCAGCCTGCGCGAAGTCTCGCCGGGCCTCTACAGCGCCAGAGTGAAACTACCGGCGGCGGGGCGTTTCGACGTGGCGTTCCTGCTCAATCAACCGAACATCATTCACTGCTTCACCGCGCAGATCGATAGCGACGGCAAACCGCAAAAACACCTCGGCCAGCCGAAAGTCGAGTTCCTCCTCGACAAGACTGCCGTGGCGCTCAACGACCCCTACGTCGTGCGTTTTCGCATCGTCCAGGGCAAAGACAAAACCCAGCGTAGCGGCGTCAAAGACGTCCAACTGCGCTACTACCTCGCGCCCACCTCGCATCCGCGTGAAGTGGCGGCGCTGGAAGTCGCCGACGGGGTTTACGAAGCACCCATCACCCTCGACCGCAGCGGCGCCTGGTACCTGCACGTGCGCGCGGCATCGCTGGGCGCCGCTTTCGATGACAAGACCTTTGCCAGTGTCCGGGTAACCCCCGAGCCGATCCGTTGAAGAGGAATGTCGACATGAACCGATTTGCATCCAGTGGCCTGCTGACCCTATGCCTGTTGAGCCTCGGCCTCCAACAAACCCAGGCCCATTCGGCAGACGAACACGCCGGGCACAAGGCGCCGGCGAGCAACACCCAAGAACACACCCAGGTGAAGTTCGCCAACGTGCCGCTGCTCGACCAGACCGGCAAAACCGTGCGCCTCGAACAAGACTTGGTGCAGGGCAAAATCGTCGTCATGAGTTTTATCTACACCAGTTGCACCACGGTGTGCCCGGTGGTCTCGTCGATCATGGGCAAAGTGCAGAAACAACTCGGCGCACGAGTCGGCAGCGAAGTGCAACTGGTGTCGATCAGCATCGACCCGCAACGCGACGACCCGAAACGCCTGCAGGATTACGCGCGCACTTTCCAGCGCGGGCCGGGTTGGAGCTGGCTGACCGGTTCGCCGCAATCGATCAACGAAACCCTCAAAGGCCTCGGCAGTTTCAGCGGTGACTTCAAGAATCATCAGCCGTTGATCCTCGTCGGCGACGGCAACAACCGCCACTGGATGCGCTACTACGGCTTCACCGATCCGGCGCTGCTGGCCAAGGAAGTCGAGAAACTCAGCGGCCTGCGCACCCACGCCAAACACACCGCCATCGCCATGGAGCAACAGCCATGAGACTGCTCGACTGGATCTCCCTGAGCGTGTGTTTCTGGATCTTCAGCACCGTCGCGTTCGCCCACGAAGGCCATGCCCCTGAGGCACCTGCGACGGTTGCCGCCGCGCCGGCCCAAGGTACCCACGACGCAAAAACCTGGTTCACCGACACGCCGTTGCAGGATCAGAACGGCGAGACGCTGCGCTTCTACAGCGATGCGCTGCAAAACCGCATCGTCCTGCTCAACGTGATTTTCACCCGTTGCAACGATGCCTGCCCACTGATCACGCAAAAGCTCAAAGAGGTGCGCGAGCTGTTGGGCGACAAGGCGCAGGACATCACCTTCATTTCCCTTACCAGTGACCCGCTGCGCGATACGCCGGCGGTGCTCAAGGCTTACACCTTGAAGCAGGGTTCCGATGACCCTCATTGGCTTTTTCTTACCGGCGACAAGGCGCAGATGGACCTGGTACTGAGTCGCATCGGCCAGATCGTGCCGACCCCCGAGCAACACTCGACGCAGTTGATCGTCGGCGACGTCGCCAACAAACGCTGGAGCAAAATCCGCCCCGATGCCCCGGCCGCCGCCATTGCCCAGCGCTTGCAGTTGCTGACAATGCCCGTGGCTGGCCGCTGAGCCCGTGCCATGAACCGCTGCCGCGTTTTACTCGCCCTGATCCTGCTCGCTGGCCTCAGCCTTGGCGCGGGTGCTGCGCCGCTGACCCCGGAAGAGGCGGCGGGCAAGCGCCTGTACCGTCAGGGCTTGTCGGCCAGTGGCGAGGCGATCATGGCGCGGGTCGGTGCGGCAGATGTGTTGCTGCCGGCGACCAGCCTGCCGTGCGCCAATTGCCACGGCGCCGATGGCCTCGGGCGACCCGAAGGCGGGGTGCGTCCGCCGCCGTTGAACTGGGCGCGGCTGACCAGCACCTACGGCCAGCAACAGGTCAACGGCCGCAGTTATCCGGCGTACACCGAGAGCAGTCTGGCGACCGTCATCGAGCAAGGACGCGACCCCGGCCACAATCGCCTCGACCCAAGCATGCCGCGCTTTCTGCTGTCGATGAAGGATCAGCGCAACCTCACCGCGTACCTCAAACGCCTGGCCGATGAACGCGACCCGGGCCTTGAGGCGCAAACCTTGCACCTCGGCACCTTGCTGCCCAGTCAAGGCCCGTTGGCGGAGGAGGGCATGACCATCGCGGCAGTTCTTAACGGCAGCGTCGCGCGGATCAATCAGGCCGGTGGTATTCATGGGCGGCAACTGCGCTTGACCGTGATCGATCCCGGCCCGGATCGCGCCAGCGCCGAGCAAGCCCTGCAGCAGTTGATTGAGCAAGAACAAGTGTTCGCCCTGATCGCGCCGCTGGCGCCGGCCCTCGACAGTGAATTGGCAAGCCGTCTGGAACAGTCCGGCGTGCCGCTGATTGGCGCTTTGTCGTTGCTCGGCTCGATGCAGGCCAGCCCGCAGATTTTCGAACCGTTGCCGGGCTTGCGCGAGCAGTTGATCGCGCTGGCCGATTACGCCACAGCAAGCCTGCGCGTGCTGCAGGGGCCGACATTGATCGCGTATCCCGATGACCCGGCACAAACGCTGGCCGCGCAAAACCTCGGCCAGTACTTGCAGGATCACGGCTGGCAGAAAGTTCATCTGCAAGCCTACGACCCGGCGGCGGAGGCACTGCCGTTGGGCTCGCGCTCGGTGTTTTATCTGGGCAATGGCGGTGGTTTTGGTCGATTGGCGACACGCCTGCAAAGCGCCGGGCAAGTGCCGTATCTGTTCGCCGCTTCGAGCCAGGTTGCTGGTGAGTTGCTGCAAGTGCCGGAGGGATTCTCGCGGCGGGTGTTTCTCGCCTATCCGTTTGTGCCCAGCGACTGGACCCAGGCCGGGCGCATGGCCCTGACGTTGCTGCGTGAACACCAAGGTCTCGGCGCCCAGCACGCGGTGCTGCAAGTCGGCGCCTATGCCTCGATGTTGTTGCTCAGCGAAGGCATGAAGCAGGCCGGCCGCGACGCCAGCCGCGAAAAACTGGTGGCGGCGCTGGAAGGCCTGCACGACTTCGACACCGGCCTGACCCCGCGCCTGAGTTTCGGCCCCGGCCGACGCCTGGGCTTGAGCGGCGCCCATGTGGTCACCATGGATTTGCCCGATCAGCGTTTCTATCTGGTCGCGCCCTATAAACCGATTGTTGCCAGCCCCTGAACGGAGGGCCCGATCATGAAGCTCACAAGTCTGATAGTGCTGCTGACCTGCTGGTTTCCGCCGGTCTGGGCCAATAACGAGCCGGCGGTGGCGCGGGTCAATGGCGAGGAAATCTCTGGCTATCGTTTCGAGCGCTTTTTCGCCGAATACCTCGAAGATCAGGGCCGCGCGGTGACGAGCATTCGCAGTCCCAAGGCCTACAAGGAACTGCGTCAGGCGGCGTTGCAAATGCTGATCGACAAAGAATTGCTGTGGCAGGAATCGCAGAAGCGTGGCCGGCACATCGACGAGCAAGCGCTGCGTCAGCAAATCGAGCAAACCCGCATGGCCATCGGCGGCGCGGATAAATTCGTCCGTCGCCTGCAGGATGCCGGTTTCGATGAGGCGTCCTTCACCGAGTACACCCGCCGCGAGCTGGCGGCGCAGCAGATGTTCGCCGAGCTGATCCGCGCTAATACCTTGCAACCCCGCCACCTGTTGATCCGCGTGCCCGCGCAAGCCGATGCAGCCACAGTGGCCGCAGCGCGTCTACGCTTGATGCAGATGCGCGCCTCGATCATCAACGGGGCGACGTTTGCCAGCCAACCGCTGCGTTCACCGTTCGGCTGGCATGTGATTTATTTGCAGAACCACTTGGAGGCCGCCGATGTCCCAGCTGTGCAGGGGCTGGATACAGTCAGGGCACAGCTTGCCCGACAGCAACAGACCCAGGCTCGTCGTCAGGTGCTCGCGCAATTACGGGTGCAGAATAGGATCGAACGAATTGACGACGACTGAAGGTTCCCCCCCAATAGTGGGGAATGGCTTCGATGCCCATTCAGGTGCTTCCCCGTTTCTGGGGAACGGGGTACCGGGACGAGCGGGCATTGTCATTAATTTCAAGGACATGAAGAGATAAAATTACCGGCACTCAGCCTGGCATGAAGTGTGCGTTACCGATGGTAAGGCGCACTCTCAGGGCGGGGTCATCGGACCTGCTGTTTCAAGGAGTCGACCTTGGTTAACAAAGTACTGGTTGTCGAAGACGAACAGCTGCTTGCACAGAACCTTCAGGATTATCTGTCGGCGCAGGGGCTGGACGTCCGGATTGCACATGACGGAGCGACGGCTATCGGTTTGGCCGAAACCTTTGCCCCCGACGTGCTGGTGTTCGATTACCGCTTGCCCGATATGGAAGGTTTTGAGGTGCTCGACGCGGTCCGCCAGAACAGGACGTGCCATTTTGTGCTGATAACGGGTCACCCGACCGCTGAAGTCTGTGAGCGGGCGCGGCAACTGGGGGTCAGCCACATCCTGTTCAAACCGTTTCCCTTGGCGGAACTGGCGCGGGCGGTCTGCGACCTTCTTGGCATCAAGCGCGAAGCGAAACCCGGTGCGAGCCCTTCCGAGGGCTTTGTCGAACGACGCCAGAGCAGGACCGAGAGCTTCCCGTTGCAGTTGTACGATGGCAGTTGGGTGTTGGCGGATCGGCGACGACAGTTGCACGCCATGGCACCGGACGACGATCAAATGCTCACCGGGGAGTAATGGCGCGAACAGACGTTCCGGCACTTGCCGCCAAGGTTTGCCGCGCCGACAGGGCTCTGAGCCCCGGTTGGAGAGCAAGCCATGGAACGTCTGTCCGTTGTCGTCGAACCACTGCCGGCCGAAAGCGCCCCCGCGCGTTTTTCCAGTGAACAGCTTGCCCAGGCCCGGGCGCGGGCCGCCACTTCCGGCGAACGCGTCCTCGATGCTCTCGGCGTGTTGTGCGAACTGGCAGCGATGCCGTTCATTCAAGCCCTCGGCGCCACCCTGCATTACCCGGTGCTCGACACCGACAGCCTGTTCGCCGCGACGCCGGTATTCGACCGGGTCACCCTCGCACAATGCCTCAAACGTGAATTCATCCTGCTGCGCCACAACGACGAAGTCATCGGCGTGTTTGCCGACCCCTTCGACCCGGCGCGCCTGGCCTGGATCGACGATTGCCTGCACGGCGCGCCGCTGTATCTGGTGCACGCCGATGACCTCAAGGCCTATCTGGCCCGCCACGAAGAAAGCTTCCACGCCGTCGAATCGCTGAACGCCCAAGGCGACACTCACCACGAAATCGATACCCTGCAAAGCCTGTCGCTGACCAGCATCAGCGAAGACGCCAGCAGCGTGGTGAAACTGGTCAACTCGACCCTCTACGACGCGCTGAAAATGCACGCCAGCGACATCCATCTCGGCACCACCGGCCACGGTCTGGTGATCAAGTACCGCATCGACGGCGTGCTCAACAACATCAGCAAAGTCCAGGGCAACGAGTTCGCCGAGCAGGTGATCTCGCGGGTCAAGGTCATGGCCGAACTGGACATCGGCGAGAAACGCGTACCGCAGGACGGTCGTTTCAAGATCGGTATCAGTGGCCGGCAGATCGACTTTCGCGTGTCGATCATGCCGAGCATCTTTGGCGAGGACGCCGTGTTGCGGGTGCTGGATAAACAGGACCTCGCCGACAAGGTCTGTGGTGTGCAATTGCAGGCGCTGGGCTTTGAAGACGAAACCCTGCGCCAGTTGCGCCGCCTCGCCGCCGAACCCTACGGCATGGTGCTGGTCACCGGCCCGACCGGCAGCGGCAAGACCACCACGCTGTACGCGATGATCACCGAGATCAACCACGGCGTGGACAAGATCATCACCATCGAAGACCCGGTCGAGTATCAATTGCCGGGGGTGCTGCAAATCCCGGTCAACGAGAAAAAAGGCCTGACCTTCGCCCGGGGTTTGCGCTCGATCCTGCGTCACGACCCGGACAAGATCATGGTCGGCGAAATCCGTGACCCGGACACTGCACAGATCGCCGTGCAATCGGCGCTCACCGGTCACCTGGTGTTCACCACCATCCACGCCAACAACGTCTTCGACGTGATTGGCCGCTTCACCCAAATGGAAATCGACCCCTACAGCCTGGTCTCGGCGCTCAACGCGATTCTCGCCCAGCGCCTGATCCGCCTGGTGTGCGCCAGTTGCAGCGCGCCGGTCAGCCCGAGCGATGAAGAGCTGCGCGCCTCGGGCCTCGATCCACAGAAAGTCGATCACTACCACTTCGTCCACGGCAAAGGCTGCGGGCACTGCCGGGGCAGTGGCTATCGCGGGCGCACGGCGATTGCCGAACTGCTGCACCTCGACGACGAACTGCGCCAGATGATCGTCGAGCGCCAACCCATCACAAAAATCAAAGCCCTGGCCTGCGCCCGTGGTTTGCGCCTGCTGCGCGAATCGGCGCTGGAGCTGGTGGAACAAGGTCGCACCACGCTAGAGGAGATCAATCGTGTCACATTTATCTCGTGAGCGTTTTGTCGCCGTGCTCGGCGCCATCGGTGTTGGCCTCGGCCAGCGGCGCGGCAGCGACACCTTGTGGCTGGGCAGCGTCGGGTACATCGACGAAGGCTTCCAGAGCTACGCGGTGGCGCTGGACACCCTCGACCGCCTGCTCGGTGAACACGCCCGCGCCGGTGGCGAATTGAGCGTGGTCATCTCCGGGCACTTCAGCCGTTTTTGCCTGGTGCCATGGAGCGCGCAGATCAGCAGTCCTGAAGAGCTGCGCGGCTTTGCCCAATTGTGTTTTGAAGACTTGTTTGGCGCGCCGACCCAGCCGTGGAGTCTGGTGCTGTCCGCTGAGCCGGCCGGTTACGACCGCATCGCCAGCGCCTTGCCGCAAGATTTGCTTGATCGCCTGCGCACGCTGGTCAGCGCTCGCGGTTTGCGCCTGCGCTCGGTGCAGCCGTACCTGATGGCGGCATTCAACCGCTTCGATAAAAGCTTCGATGCCGGCGATTTCCTCTTCGTCGTCGCCGAGCCGCAACGCAGTGTGTTGTTGCTGGCGAGGGAAGGGCGCTGGGCCGGCGTGCGCTCGGCGGGCGGTAGCGACAGCGATGCCGCGTTAAATGCCCTGATCGGTCGTGAACGTCAGCTGCAAGCCTCGACCAGCGAACGTGCCTTCAACGTTTATCTGCATGCGCCGGCGCGCCTCGATGCGCATCCGGACGTGGCGGGTGTGCAACTGCGCACCCTTGAAGATGCCTCGATGACCGTGCGTGACGGCTTGTACGTCATGTCCCGGGCGGTGGCCTGAGATGCGCGCGCTCAACCTGGATTTTCAGCCACGGCCACGTTCCGGCCCGTTGGGTTGGAGTTTGCTCGGCGGCGGCGTGCTGCTGGCGCTGCTGTGCTTCGGCGTGCAACAGCACCTCGACGCGCACACCGAACAGCAACAGGGCCACTTGCAAACCACCCAGCGTCAGCTCACCGGCGACAGCGGTGCCAAGTCCACCCTGAGCCCGGCAGAAACCCGCGAGCAAGCAGCAAACCTCGCCGAGATGCGCAAGGTCTCGCAGCAACTGCGCCGGCCGTGGGAACGCCTGTTCGCCATGCTCGAAGCGATGCCGCGCGATGACGTCGCGCTGCTGAGCCTGACCCCGGACGCGCGCAAAGGCCAAGTGCGGATCAGCGCTGAAGCGCGCGATCTGCAAGCGATGCTCGATTTTCACAAACGTCTGGAAGCCAGCGACGAGCTGTCCGACGTGTCGCTGCTCAGCCACGAAATCGTCGTCAAATCGCCGGAGCAACCGGTGCAATTCAACCTGTCGGCGACCTGGGAGATGGGCGATGCGAATCCCTAGACTGATCGTCCACGAATACTTGCAAGGCCTCGGCATTCCGGGCCTGGCCGGGCTGGCACTGCTGCTGATCGCCGTGGCTTGGGCGCTTGGCGGTTTGCTGCCGGGCTGGCAATCGTTGCAGCACCTCAGCCAGCAAACTCAGGAAGCTACCGAATATCTGGCCAAGGTTGAAGACGGCAGCATTGCGCCGCCGGTGGTGCCGCAGCGTCAGCTGGACGACTTCCGCAACAAACTGCCGGCGCAGCCGCAAGCCACGGTCGCCATCGACCGCATCTACGCCCTCGCAGCCCAAGAACACATCACTTTGGCACGCGGCGAATACGCCCTCGGTGTCGACCCGAAAACCCATCTGGCGCGCTATCAGATCCTCCTTCCAGTGCGCGGCAGCTATCCGCAACTGCGGCGTTTCGTACACGCCTTGCTCGGCCAGTTGCCGGCGGTGGTGGTGGAAGACCTCGAGTTGCAACGCAAGAAGATTGGCGACACCGACCTCAATGGCCGGATCCGTTTGACCCTGTACCTGTCGAGGTCGTGATGAATACCAAGCGCGTGACAGGGTGGCTAGCGTTCTTCGGTGTGGCGGCCGCACTGGCGTGGTTGCCGGAGTATTTCTCGCCGGGCGAAGACGCCGATTCCGCTGAAGTGAGCGTGACCGCGCCGGCAAAAAACGCCAACCGTGGCGCGCTACCGGCCAGTAACGCCAAGGCCAAAGAGGCGCCGATCATGGACCTGAGCCCGGCTGGCGATCTGTTTGCCGCCAAGAGCTGGAAGGCCGCGCCAACCCTGGCCACGGTCACCGAAATTGCCGTCAATCCCGCAACAGTGGTGCAAGCCCCGAGCCTGCCACCGGTGCCGTTTCAGTTCGTCGGCCGGCTGCATGACCGCAGCGACCTGCAAGTGTTTTTGCAGAACGGCGAAAAGATCTACGTCGTGCGCAACGGGGATGTGATCGACGACACCTGGAAGATCACCGGCATTTCCGATGTGGAATTGAGCCTGGTCTACCTGCCTTTGCATTTGTCGCAGACCCTGTCTGTGGGGAGTACGCAATGAACCGTTGCCGTTTGCTGATGAGCCTGGGCCTGTGTGCCGGGCTGGCCGCGTGCAGTTCCGCGCAAGTGGCCAACAAGGAAGCCGCCGACCTGATTGATCAGGGTCAGTACGAGGCGGGGCTGGCCCGGATCGAAGATGGCCTGCGCGAGAATCCGCGCGACACCGAATTGCACCTGTTGCTCAACACCGGTCGGGCCAAGGCGATCACTTCGTTGCTGACGGCCGGCGACATCGACCGTTCGCGTCGCGATTTTACTTCGGCGCGCACCGCGTACATGCGCGTGCTGACCATCGAGCCGAACAACCGTCGCGCCCAGGATGCCCTGAAGCAGATGGAATACCTGCGCAGCATGGACGAAAAGCTCGAGTTGGCCCGTGGCGACCTGCGTCGCGGCGACATCTACGGTGCTGATCGTCAGGTCAAGCAGATCCTCGAACTTGATCCGGCCAACGAAGGCGCGCTGGAGCTGCAAGGCAGCATTCGCCTGGTGCAGAGTCGCAACGTCATTGCGTATCCGCAACTGCGCACCAAGCTCGATCGGCCAGTGACTCTGGAATTTCGTGACGCCAACTTGAAGACCATTTTCGAAGTGCTGTCACAGGTCGCCGGGCTGAATTTCATCTTCGACAAAGACCTGCGCCCGGACATGAAAGCCACGATCTTCGTGCGGGACGTGCGCATCGAAGACGCGGTGACCCTGCTGCTGCAACAGAACCAGTTGCACCAGAAAGTGGTGAACGAAAACACCTTGTTGATCTACCCGGATTCGCCACAGAAAGTGAAGGATTACCAGGAACTGGTGATGCGCACGTTCTACCTGACCAGCATCGACGCCAACACCGCGCTGAACATGGTCAAAACCATGCTCAAGACCCGCGACGTGTTCGTCGACGAACGCCTCAATACCCTGACCATGCGCGACACCGAAGACGCCGTGCGCATGGCCGAGAAACTCCTGCAATCGCAAGACCAGTCCAACCCCGAAGTGGTGCTCGAAGTGGAGGTGATGGAAGTCGCCACCCAGCGCATTCTCGACCTTGGCCTGCAATGGCCGAGCACCTTCGGCGTGGTCAACACCGATGGTTCTCCGGTCACGCTGCTCGGCCAACTCAAGGGCATCAATTCCGATCGCATCTCGATCGGGCCATCGCCGCAGGCCAAGATCAACGCGCAGGACAACGACATCAACACCCTCGCCAGCCCGGTGATTCGCGTCAGCAACCGCGAGCAGGCGCGCATCCACATTGGTCAGCGCGTGCCGATCATCAGCGCCACTTCGGTGCCGTCGACACAGGGGCCGGTGATCACCGAAAGCGTGACGTATCTGGATGTCGGTCTGAAGCTCGAAGTGACCCCCACCGTGCACCTGAACAACGAAGTGGCGATCAAGATCGCCTTGGAAGTGAGTAACGCCACGCCGCTGGAACCGACCCGCCAGGGCACGATTCCGGTGCAGGTCGATACCCGCAACGCGCAAACCTCGCTGCGTCTGCACGATGGCGAAACGCAAATCCTCGCCGGGCTGGTGCGCAACGATCACGGCGCCACTGGCAACAAGATTCCCGGCCTCGGTGACATTCCCGGGCTGGGCCGTTTGTTCGGCAGCAACAAAGACACCATCGGCAAATCCGAACTGGTGCTGTCGATCACCCCACGGATCGTGCGCAACCTGCCGTACCAGAGCCCGTCGGACATGGAGTTCTCCACCGGCACCGAAACCAGCATGCACATCCAGGCCCCGGACCGTTCGCAGAGTTACGTGATGCCGTCGCCTGCCGCGCAGCCGCGTGCCGTCGCTGAATCGGCCGTGGCCACCACCCGCGTCACTGTCGAGAAGCCTTGATCATGAACGCCTGCCAACGCGGTTTCACCCTGATCGAAGTCGTGGTGACGCTGGCCCTGATCGGCCTGTTGGCGAGCATGGCTGCGCCACTGACCGAGACCCTGGTGCGGCGTGGCAAGGAGCAGGAGTTGCGCGCCGCGCTGTACCAGATTCGCGATGCCATCGACGCCTACAAACGCGCCTTTGATGCCGGTTACATCGAGAAGTCGCTGAACAGCAGCGGCTATCCGCCGAACCTGAAAGTGCTGGTCGAAGGCGTGCGCGACGTGCGCAGCGCCAAAGGCGCCAAGTTCTACTTTTTGCGTCGTATCCCGCGCGATCCGCTGGTGCCGGCCAAACGTAATGACGAAGGTGGGGGTTGGGGCGTGCGCGCCTACGACAGTTCGGCTCAGAACCCGCGCGATGGCGAGGACGTGTTCGACGTCTATTCCCACGCCCGGGGCAAGGGCCTCAACGGCATCGCCTATCGCGAGTGGTGAACCTCATGCGTCGGGAAAAAGGTTTTACCTTGCTGGAGCTGATGGTGGTGATGGCGATCATCGCCACGCTGATGACCATCGCGCTGCCGCGCTACTTCAACAGCCTCGAAGCGTCGAAGGAAACCACGCTGCGCCAGAGCTTGTCGGCGATGCGTGAGGCGCTGGATCACTTTTACGGCGACACCGGTCGCTACCCGGATTCCATCGAGCAACTGATCGAACAACGTTACCTGCGTAACGCGCCACTCGATCCGATCACCGAACGCAAAGACCAGTGGGTGTTGATCGCGCCACCGGACGGCGTTGCCGGCGGTGTGGCTGACATCAAAAGCGGTGCTACCGGGAGGGCGCGTGATGGCAGCCAGTATTCCGAGTGGTAACCGTGCGCAGCAGGGTGGCTTCACTTACCTGGGCGTGCTGTTCCTGATTGTGGTGATGGGCATGGGCCTGGCCAGTGCCGGCGAGTTGTGGTCGACCGCATCACGCCGCGACCGCGAGCGTCAGTTGCTCTGGATCGGCACCCAATACGCTCAGGCGCTGCGCAGCTATTACCGCAGTTCGCCGGGGTTGGCGCAGTACCCGAAGGAGTTGGTCGATCTGCTCGACGATCAGCGTTTTCCTGAGGCTAAGCATCACTTGCGTCAGCTCTATCCGGATCCGATCGGCCAAGGTGAATGGGCGCTGCAACGCGGTTTCGATGGGCGCATCACGGGTCTCAATAGCCCTTCGACCGAGCTGCCGTTGAAGCAAGCGGACTTCCCGACGCAGTGGTCGGATTTCGAAGGCATGCAGCGTTATTCCGACTGGCAATTCGTCGCCGAGAAAGCATTCCTCGAGGGCAGCAATGGCCCGGCGAAAGGCCAGTCGAATTTGCCGCAGGCGTTGCAGCCATGACTCGCCACTGGTGGTGCGCGTTGGTCCTCACCGTCGTGGCGTGCTGCGCCCATGCCGGTGAAGAAGACGAAATGATGGGCTTCATCGTCGACGACACGATCTCGCACATCGGCCACGACTTTTACTACTCGTTCAGTGAACGCCTGCGCGACACCAGCCCGATGGATTTCAACCTGGTGGTGCGCGAGCGGCCCGACGCGCGCTGGGGCAGCCTGGTGACCGTGGAATATCAGCAACGCCTGGTTTATCGGCGCTTCCTGCCGCCGAACACTGTGGAACTGAAGGACGAGGCCTATGAGGCCGCCGATCTGGTTCGACTGGAGGTTGTCCGGCGCAAGCTGGAAACCATGTTGCAGGACACCACCGACCTTGAGAAGGACGAACTATGAACAGCACAACGTTCTCACGGCGCAGCGGATTCTGGATCTCGGGGTTGTTGATCGGGCTCGCCAGCGCCGCTGCTGTCCAGGCCACTGAACTGGTCTACACGCCGGTCAACCCGTCGTTCGGCGGCAACCCGCTGAACGGCACCTGGCTGCTCAATAACGCCCAGGCACAAAACGACTACGACGATCCCGACCTGAAAAAACGCACCACGGTGGCCGGCACGTCGGCACTCGAACGCTTCACCAGTCAATTGCAATCGCGGCTGCTGGGGCAGTTGCTGGACAACATCTCCACCGGCAACACGGGGAGCCTGTCCACTGACGCTTTTATCGTCAACGTCGTCGACGACTCGGGGGCACTCACCATTGAGGTGACCGACCGAGCGAGCGGCGAAGTTTCGGAAATTCAGGTGAACGGCCTCAACCCATGACGGGCTGACGGTTCCGGGGAGAGACGGACATGAAAAGAATAATCGCGCTAGGGCTGCTGTTGGCGACATTACAAGGGTGCAGTCTGCGTGAGCCGATATCGGCCGAGCAGGACACCGAAACCCCGACCCTGACCCCCAGGGCCTCGACCTATTATGACTTGCTGAAGATGCCACGGCCCAAGGGGCGGCTGATGGCGGTGGTGTACGGCTTCCGTGACCAGACCGGGCAGTACAAACCGACCCCGGCCAGCTCGTTTTCCACCAGCGTGACCCAGGGCGCGGCGTCGATGTTGATGGACGCGATGCAGGCCAGTGGCTGGTTTGTCGTGCTGGAACGCGAAGGGCTGCAGAACCTGTTGACCGAGCGCAAGATCATTCGCGCCTCGCAGAAGAAGCCGAATACGCCAGTGAATATTCAGGGTGAGCTGCCACCGTTGCAGGCGGCGAACATGATGCTCGAAGGCGGGATCATCGCTTATGACACTAACGTGCGCAGCGGTGGGGAAGGGGCGCGGTATCTGGGGATTGATCTGTCGCGTGAATATCGAGTGGATCAGGTGACCGTTAACTTGCGCGCGGTGGATGTACGTAGCGGGCAGGTGTTGGCGAATGTGATGACCAGCAAGACGATTTATTCGGTGGCGCGCAGTGCGGGGATTTTCAAGTTTATCGAGTTCAAGAAGTTGCTTGAGGCTGAGGTTGGGTATACGACGAATGAACCGGCGCAGTTGTGTGTGTTGTCGGCGATCGAGGCGGCGGTGGGGCATATGGTGGCGCAGGGAATTGAGCGGCATTTGTGGCAGGTGGCGGGGGACGCTTCTACGCCTGGGCAGGATGATGTTTTGAATCGGTATTTGACTCAGAACAAGATTGATCCTGAGGCCGAGTGAACGTGGCGGCCTTCGGGCCGACCAGGTTCTGGTTGGGTGGTGAGTTCTGGTTGACTGGGTGCATATCCGTTGCTGCGGTAATGGCTGCTTAGGGTTCCGCCCTTACGGCGGGTCACTTTTTCCAGACGCCGAAAAAGTAACCAAAAAGGCTTGCTCCTACGTGCGGCCCGCTCGCTAAGGCTCGGGGTTCCTTCGCTCCGGGATCGATCCGGGCGCAGCGCCTACGGTTTGCTGCGCTGCACCTCCTCTCGCTGTATTTGGCTGCGCCAAACGGTCGCTGCGCTCCCACCCCCGGATCAATCCCTTCACTCAGCCTTCCGACGTCGCTAGTGGATCAAGATCAAGGGCTGCAGCCGAGCTTGCGCTCATCCTGCGAGTGGGGCGGCTGCGCCGCGAATTCCATGTAGGAGCTGCCGAAGGCTGCGATCTTTTGATCTTGCCTTTGCAGGAGCAAAGCCCGCTCGCGAATGCTACCTGACAGCCAACCCATCCCTGGCTGACCGCTCACGATCCAACTGTAGGAGTGAGCCTGCTCGCGATGGCAACCTGGCAGCCAACCAATCCCTGGAAGATTGACTCAATTGCGTGGGAACCGGCCCGCCAGCAATAACGACCCCCAACCTCCCCAAACATTTGGATCTCCACCCCGGAATGTTAGGCTCCCCCCAATCCCTGCATTCTGTGAAGGAAGGCTTATGTTGAAGGTGTTCGCTCTACTGACGCTGCTGGCGTCTACCGCCGTTCAGGCGCAAACCACGCTGCAATCCGATCTCCCGCTGAAGTACCTCGAGCAGGTTCACCCTGACGCCGAGCCGCGGCCGTTGGTGATTTTTCTGCACGGCTACGGCAGTAACGAAGCGGATCTGATCGGAATGAAATTCCAGCTTCCGGCGCAGTACAACTATCTGTCGGTGCAGGCGCCATTGTCGTTGGGCGAGGATCGCTATCAGTGGTTTCGCAAGAAGGGCGAGGGCGCTTACAACGGCGAGACGGATGATTTGCAGGCCAGCGGGCAGAAGCTGCGCGACTTCATTGCGCAGGCGGCGAAGAAGTATCACGCTGCGCCGGACAAGGTCTACCTGATCGGTTTCAGCCAGGGCGCGATGATGACGTACGAGGTCGGTTTGCGTGCGCCGGTGGCGGTGGGCGGGATTGCGGCGTTGAGTGGGCGTGTGTTGCCGGTGTTGAAAAACGAGTTGAAGGCTGAGCGACAGCCGCTGCCGCTGCACATCTTTATCGGCCACGGTACCGCCGATGATCGTGTGCCGTATCACGACGGCACCGCGGCCAATGACTTGCTGCAAAAGCTTGATTACAAACCCGAGTTCCACGCTTATCCCGGTATCGGCCACAGCATCAGTGCGGCCGAACTGCGGGATTTGAATGGCTGGTTGCAGCAACTCAATCCTTGAGGATGGTTTTAACCACGGCATCGTGACCTTTCTTGTCGCTGGCGCGGGAGATCACCTGAACCAGCGCCATTTTTGTGCCGGAGCCGGCCATCAATGTGGTGTTGAGGGTCTGGCCGCCGCCTTGGGTGGCGGTGCTGTCGACCTGGCGCAGGCCGAGGCCGGTGCCTTTCTGGGTCAGGCTTTTTTCGCTGAGTTTGTTGAAGTCCGGCAGGGCTTTGCGCTGGTCTTCGATGAAGCTCGCGACGCTGCCGTCGAGGAATTCGCCGTCGTTGTCCTTGACGTTCTGGCCTTCGGCGATCTGGTTTTCGGCGGCGATCACCACGGTTTTGGTGGACTCGTTCGTATACATCGTGCCGGTGGCGCCGCCGGGGCTCGCCGGTAACGGATCAGCCACAAAGCCTTTAGGCAGAGTGAACGTGAACTTGCCGCCGAGCAGCGAGACTTGCTCGGTCGTGGTTTTTTCCTTGGCTTTGGCAGCCTGAGCGTTGATGGCGCCGAGACCGGCGACGGCCGCCAGCAACACGATGACGGCTTTCTTGCTCAACAATGACATTCGAATCTCCGAGGGATGGACGCGCTAGGCGGGCGATCATCCCACGCAGCACGCTGTCACTCCAGCGCGGTTCGTCAGGGTTACTGTGCCTGCTGCTGTTTCGCCACCGGCCGGGCCAGCAGTTGCCGGGTCACGCCGAGCATGGCCACGGAGACGGCCACGCCGACCGCGAATCCGCTCAGTCCCAGGGTGGGCAGGGTCAATGCCGCCACCAGGCAGAACGCCGAAAACGAATACATACCCGTCGCGGTTGCCCGTAACAGCACGGCAGTAAACGCCGGGCCACGGGTTTGCTGGGAAAACACCGCCATCACGCTGCCGAGCACCGGGAACACCGCGAGCAGGCCGCTCCAGCGTTCGCCGACGGTGCTGGCCAGCAGGGTCACCAGCAGCGTCAATGCGGCGCCGGCAATCATTCGCCAGATCAGTTTGTCCGACTTCGGCGCCGGGCCACTGAGCACCGGCTGCACGTCGGGAAACAGGTACGGCGCCGCCAGCAGGGCGATCGCTGCGGCGGCTATCGAGAACGGCAGCGACGTCGGAAGCAACGACAATACCAAGGCCAACAGCGCCCAGACCGACAGCGAAATCACCAGCGCCCAAGGCCAGTTTGCCCGTTGCGCGACCTGCGCGTAGGTGATGCAGAAGGCAATCATCGCGAACATCGCCGACAACGCCGCCACGGCCGATTGCGCGGCAAACTGTGGGCCCTGTTCGATGGCAAGGAAAAACAGAATCGGCCCGACCACCACCGGCAATCCCGACAGCCATCCGGCCACGCTGGGTCCCCAGCGCTTGCCAGCGAGGGAAATCAGCAGCAGAAAACCAGGAATCAGCAGCAGTTTGAGAATCAGCACGCGCAAACCTCCGTCGGACGAGTGAGGGCCACGTTAGCATTGCCGCCGGCAGATTGCTGCATTGTCAGACAGAAATTGTATACAAAACTATAGCGATGAAGCCGGCTATGCTCTGATTATCAGGGCTTGCCGGAGTCGCTACCGCGATGAACAGAACACCCAAGGTGTTGCGTGGATGCTGCGGCATCGGCTTGTGGGCCTTGTTGTTGACGCCGACGTGGGCCAATTGGCAGGACGCGGTGCCTGGTGCGCAGATCATCGGTTCCGGCGACTTCAGCGTGTTCGGTTTCGATGTGTACAACGCGCGGCTGTGGAGTGCCGCGCGACCGTTGGCCGAGGGGCAGCCGTTTGCCCTGGAGCTGATTTATCGCCGCAGCATCTCGCGCGAGGACCTGGTGAACGCCAGCGTCGACGAAATCAAACGCTTGGCCGGCGCCAACGTCAGCCCCGCGCAACTGGCCGGCTGGCAGATCCAGATGCAGCAATCGTTCATCGATGTGCAGGCCGGCACGCGGATTACCGGGGTGTATCTGCCGGGGCAGGGCGCGCGGTTTTTTGTCGGTCAGCAGTTGCAGCATGAAATCGATGATCCGTTGTTTGCCCGGGCGTTCTTCAGTATCTGGCTTGATCCGCGCACACGCAGCCCCGAATTGCGGGAGCAGTTGTTGGGTGTGAATCGCTAAGGTCAAAAGATCGTCCGAACGCGGCCCGAGCCTCCGGCAGCTCCTACATTTGAAATGCGTACCCTGTAGGAGCTGCCGCAGGCTGCGATCTTTTGATCTTCTAGCCAGCAACTGAAACGTCTAAGCTGCATCTTTCCGACTTGTTTCTGGATGTGTGCGTGAAATTCAGTTTGCCCAAAATCGCCACCGCGCCGTTTTGTCCGCCGGAAGTGGCCGGCAGCGTCGCGGTGGATCCGAGTGCCCCATTCTTCAAGCGCGTGTTGCGTTTCGCCGGCCCCGGTTTGCTGGTGTCGATCGGCTACATGGATCCGGGCAACTGGGCGACCGCCATCGAAGCCGGTTCGCGTTTCGGTTACAGCCTGTTGTTCGTGGTGTTGCTGGCGAGTCTGGCGGGCATGGTCGTGCAATGTCTGTGTTCGCGCCTGGGCATCGCCACCGGACGCGATCTCGCGCAGCTGTCGCGCGAACGCTACAGCACGCCGGTCGCCCGCTTGCAGTGGGTGTTGGCGGAGATTTCGATCATCGCCACCGACCTTGCCGAAGTGCTCGGTTGTGCGCTGGCGTTTCACTTGTTGCTTGGCTGTTCGCTGACCTTCGGCATTGCCCTGACGGCGTTCGACACCTTGCTGGTACTAGCCCTGCAGAACCGTGGCTTCCGCCGACTGGAAGCGATCATGCTGGTGCTGGTCGCGACCATCGGCGTGTGTTTTTTCGTTGAGCTGATGCTGATCAAACCCTATTGGCCGGACGTCTTTCAAGGTTTCAAACCCTCTCTGTCAGCCATCAGCGATGCCGCGCCGTTGTACCTGGCCATCGGCATTCTCGGCGCGACGGTGATGCCGCATAACCTCTACCTGCACACCTCGATCGTGCAGACGCGCATGATCGGCAAGGATCTGGCCAGCAAGCAGGACGCTGTGAAGCTGGCGCGCATCGACACCATCGGTTCGCTGGCGCTGGCATTGCTGGTCAACGCGGCGATTCTGATTCTCGCGGCAGCGGCGTTTCATCAGTCGGGGCATACCGAGGTGGTCGATATCCAGGACGCCTATCACTTGCTCGATCCGCTGGTTGGTGGGGCATTGGCCAGCGTACTGTTCGGCGTGGCCTTGCTCGCCTCGGGGCAGAGTTCAACCTTCACCGGCACCATCGCCGGCCAGGTGATCATGGAGGGTTACCTCAACCTGCGGATTCCGTGCTGGCAGCGGCGCCTGATCACCCGGGGGCTGGCGCTGATTCCGGCGTTTATCGGCGTGTGGCTGATGGGCGATAACGCGGTGGGCAAGTTGCTGGTGCTGAGTCAGGTGGTGTTGAGTTTGCAGCTGCCGTTCGCGTTGTATCCGCTGATCCGCATGACCAATGACCAACAGCTGATGGGGCCGTTTGTGAATCGGCTGCCGACGCGGGTGTTGGCGTGGGGGTTGTTTGTGGTGATCAGTGGGGCGAATGCGTGGTTGATCCTGCAATTGGCTGACTGAGGTTTTGTGGTGTGAGGGCTGGCCCCATCGCGAGCAGGCTCACTCCTACAGGATCGGGTTCACAAATCCCTTGTAGGAGTGAGCCTGCTCGCGATGGCGTCAAAACATTCAACAAATATTTCGAACAGACAAAAAAATACCCGGGGCAACGCAAGTCGCCCCGGGTTTTTTGTTGCCGAAAAACGGCGGATGTCGTGGATCCGCCGCCCTCCGTTGAACCCTTTGCTTAAGCCCGTTCCAGTGCCAAAGCCACACCCTGACCGCCGCCGATGCACAGGGTCGCCAGACCCTTTTTCGCATCACGCTTGATCATTTCATGCAGCAGCGTCACCAATACACGGCAACCCGACGCACCGATCGGGTGACCCAGTGCGATGGCGCCACCGTTGACGTTGACCTTGTCCAGATCCCATTGCAGATCCTTGGCCACCGCCAGCGATTGCGCGGCGAAAGCTTCGTTGGCTTCGATCAGGTCGAGTTGCTCGATGTTCCAGCCAGCCTTGTCGAGGCAACGGCGGGTCGCCGATACCGGGCCGATGCCCATGATCGCCGGGTCAACGCCCGCGTTGGCGTAAGCAGCGATTTTCGCCAGCACCGGCAAACCGAGGGCTTTGGCTTTTTCCGCGCTCATCAGAATCACGGCGGCGGCGCCGTCGTTCAGCGACGAAGCATTACCGGCGGTGACGCTGCCGTCCTTTTTGAACGCCGGGCGCAGTTTCGCCAGCGATTCGGCGCTGGTGTCACCGCGCGGTTGCTCGTCGACCTTGAACGCAACCGGATCGCCCTTGCGCTGCGGAATCAGGATCGGGGTGATTTCATCGACAAAGCGACCGGCCTCGATGGCGGCGGCGGCTTTCTGCTGCGAGGCGGCAGCGAAGGCGTCCTGCTGCTCGCGGCTGATCTCGTACTTGTCGGCGAGGTTCTCGGCGGTGATGCCCATGTGGTAGTCGTTGAATGCATCCCACAGACCATCGCTGATCATGGTGTCGACGATTTGCGCGTGGCCCATGCGCAAACCGGTGCGGGCGCCCGGCATCACATAGTTGGACAGGCTCATGTTTTCCTGGCCGCCGGCGATGATCACGTCGGCATCGCCGCAGCGGATCGCTTGCGCGCCCAGGTGCAGAGCCTTGAGACCCGAACCGCAGACCTTGTTCAGGGTCATCGCCGGTACCGCGTGGGGCAGGCCAGCCTTGATCGCCGACTGACGCGCCGGGTTCTGACCGGCGCCGGCGGTCAACACCTGGCCCATGATCACTTCATCGACCTGCGCCCCGTCCAGACCGGTCTGCTCAAGCAACTGGCGGATCACCGCCGCGCCCAGATCCACCGCGGAAACGCTGGCCAGGGATCCCTGGAAACTGCCGATCGCGGTACGCGTGGCGGCAACAATTACGACGTCTTGCATTTTCGAATTCCTCACTCGGCAGCGAACTGCATTTCCGGTACGTGATCCGGGACGATCAGTTTACCAGCGGTTTTGGCGACGATTTCCTCGACGCTGACGCCAGGTGCGCGTTCCTTGAGGACAAAAGCGCCATTTTCGATTTCCAGATAGGCGAGGTCGGTCAACACGCGTTTGATGCAACCGGCGCCAGTCAGCGGCAGACTGCATTTGGCCAACAGTTTCGACTCACCGTCCTTGGAGGCGTGGGTCATGATGACGATGATGTTGTCCGCGCCGGCCACCAGATCCATCGCGCCGCCCATGCCCTTGACCAGTTTGCCGGGGATCATCCACGAGGCGATGTTGCCTTCGACGTCGACTTCGAACGCGCCGAGCACGGTCAGGTCGACATGGCCACCGCGGATCATCGCAAAGGATTCGGCGGAGTTGAAAATTGACGCGCCGATGCGTGCGGTCACGGTCTGTTTGCCGGCGTTGATCATGTCGGCATCGATGGTGTCTTCAGTCGGAAACGGACCCATGCCGAGCAGGCCGTTTTCCGATTGCAGCATGACTTCCATGCCTTCGGGAATGTAGTTGGCGACCAGGGTCGGAATGCCGATGCCGAGGTTCACGTAGTAGCCGTCCTGCATTTCGCGGGCGACGCGCTGAGCCATTTGTTCGCGGGAAAGTGCCATGTTTTTATTCTCCGTCAGCCTGAATTATTTGCGGATGGTGCGCTGTTCGATGCGTTTTTCGAACGTGCCGCAAATGACCCGATCGACGTAGATGCCCGGGGTGTGAATGTGCGCCGGGTCGAGTTCGCCGGGTTCGACGATTTCTTCGACTTCAACCACGGTGATCTTGCCGGCGGTGGCGGCCAGCGGATTGAAGTTCTGCGCGGTGTGGCGGTAAACGACGTTGCCGAAGTGGTCGGCTTTCCAGCCTTTGACGATGGCGAAGTCGCCAGTGATGGATTCTTCCATCAGGTACTTGCGACCCTTGAATTCACGTACTTCCTTGCCCTCGGCAACCGGGGTGCCGACGCCGGTGGCGGTGAAGAAGGCGGGGATGCCGGCGCCGCCCGCGCGCATTTTCTCGGCGAGGGTGCCTTGCGGGGTCAGGATGACTTCGATTTCGCCTTTGAGCAGTTGCTCTTCGAACAGCTTGTTTTCGCCGACGTAGGAGGCGATGACTTTGCTGATCTGGCGATCGGTGAGCAGCACGCCGAGGCCAAAGCCGTCGACGCCGCAGTTGTTGGACACGACAGTGAGGTCGCGGGTGCCTTTGCGCTTGATCTCGGCGATCAGGTTTTCCGGAATGCCGCACAGACCGAAGCCGCCGGCGATGACGGTCATGCCGTCCTCAAGCCCGGCCAGGGCTTCCTCATAGGAACTCACGCGCTTGTCGAAACCTGCCATATGCACCTCTTTTATTATTTGCGGGCGGCTGGCTAGCCGAATGGTTGGAGTGTCTCGCTGGCGGATATATTTGTTAAGTTGATTTTTAAGGTTAATTGATAGATAAAACTCAATAGTCGCGTTATGGCGTGCTGCTTTGATCGTTCCCCACGCTCGGCGTGGGAATGCCTCTAGGGACGCTCCGCGTCCAGTGATGCGGAGCGTCACGGGCTGCATTCCCACGCAGGAGCGTGGGAACGATCATAATCAACATCAAAAGATCGCAGCCTGCGGCAGCTCCTACATGGCCCACAGGTATGTCCTGAGGTTTGAGTATATGACCATCAAACAGATCCGCGCCTTTCTCGCCGTCGCGCATAGCCTGAGTTTCGCCGTGGCCTGCGAGCGGTTGCACCTGTCGCAATCGGCCTTGAGCCTGACCATCAAGGCGCTGGAGGAAGGTTTGGGCGGGCGCCTGTTCAGCCGCAACACGCGCAACGTCGCGCTGACCCCGGAAGGCGAGTCGCTGCTGCCATTGGCCCGACGGTTGATCGCCGACTGGGACAACGCCGGAGACGAAATGCGCCAGCGCTTCAGCCTGCAACGCGGGCGGGTGACGCTGGCGGCCATGCCGTCATTTGCCGGTAACCTGCTGCCACCGATTCTGAAAACCTTTCGTGCGCGTTATCCGAACGTCAACGTCACGGTCAACGACGTGATCAATGAGCAGGTGCTGGAAATGGTCCGCGATCGCCAGGTTGAACTCGGCGTGGCGTTCGAACCGATGCAGAACACCTCGATGACGTTTACGCCGTTGTACATGGATCGTTTTGTGGCGGTGGTGCCAAAGGATTCGCCGCTGGCCGGGCGCAACGAGATCGATTGGCAGACCTTGTTGCAGGAACCGTTCATTACCTTGCAACGACCGTCGACGGTGCGGGTGATGCTCGAGGAGCACTTGCAGGCGCGCGGGAAGAAGTTGCCGGTGGAGTTTGAAAGTCATCAATTGGCCACGGTCGGCAGGATGGTTGCCAGCGGGCTTGGGGTCAGCGCGGTGCCAGCGTTGTGCGCCGAACAGATGCTGGAACTCGGCGCGCACTGCCTGATACTCAACGACTCGGTGGAACGGAACATCGGCGTGCTGACCGAACCGGGCAATGAACTCTCGGCAGCGGCGCAAGCGCTGTTCGATATCCTCCAACAGGAACACTACGCCTGAAACACACCCCACCGTGTAGGAGCTGCCGCAGGCTGCGATCTTTTGATGTTGTTGTTCAAGATCAAAAGATCGCAGCCTGCGGCAGCTCCTACAGGGGGACGTTCAGGTGGTGGGCGAGCAGGGGCAAAAGTTGTTCGCAGGAGGCCTCGATTTTCAGGTCGAGCAGCGCATCCGCGCGGGTCTTGCCGAGGTTGATCGCGATCAACGGTTTGCCGCGATCGGCAATCACCCGGCACAGGCGAAATGCTGAATACGCCATCAACGACGAGCCGACCACCAGCATCCCGGCGGCATTCTCGGCCGCAGCCATTGCCCGGGCGGCGGTGGGCTGCGCGACGTTTTCGCCGAAAAACACCACATCCGGTTTCATCCGCTCTCCCGCGCAATAGGGGCAGTGCGGCACTTGAAACCGCGCCTCAAAGGCCGGATCGAGCAACGTATCGCCATCCGGCGCCTGCACGGCATCGACCCCCGCCAGATAGGGATTGTGCATTTCCATCAAGCGTTGAATCGAATCGCGCTCACTGCGTTGACCGCAATCCAGGCATACCACCCGGTGCAGGCTGCCGTGCAATTCGATCACGTCATGGCTGCCGGCCTGATCGTGCAAGGTGTCGACGTTCTGCGTGATCAAGGCGCGCAGCAAGCCATGTCGCTGCAAACCGGCCAGCGCTTCGTGCGCCGCATTCGGTTGCGCCTGGCGCACCCGTGGCCAGCCGAGCATCGCCCGCGCCCAGTAGCGGCGGCGCGATTCGGCGGCAGCGAGGAACTCCTGATACATCATCGGTTGGCGACCACGGCGCACGCCGTCGCTGTCGCGGTAATCAGGTATGCCGGAGGGCGTGCTGATGCCGGCGCCGGTCAGCACGATGAAATCGCCATCGGCCATCGCCTGTTGCAACGTGTCGAGGTGTTTGCGGGTCGGGCTGTCGAGCATGGTCAGCGCTCCGGGGGCGGGATGCCATGCAGATTAGCACTGACCCTGTGGCGAGGGGGCTTGCCCCCGTTGGGTTGCGTAGCGTCCCCAAGTCAGGGGCCTGCTTTGCAGTCCAACGGGGGCAAGCCCCCTCGCCACAGGTTTTTTTGCAGGGCCAAAGGTCTTGCAAAACCACAGGCTTTTGCAGAGTCACTGGTTTTGCAAGACCATGCAAAGCCTCAGGTTTATGCAGGCCTACTTGCGTGCCTCCAGTATCAGGTTGAACGGCGTTTGCGCCGCGCGGCGGAATGTTTTGAAGCCGGCCTCGTTGAAAACTTTGCGCAGGCGCATTTCCCCGGCCTGCGCACCGAGGCCCAGGCCGACTTCCTGTGACAGCGAATTCGGCGTGCAGATGAACGTCGACGCGGCATAAAACAGGCGTCCGACCGGGGTGATGTTGTCGTCCAGTTTATCGTTGGCGAATGGCTCGACCAGCAACACGGTGCCGTCATCCTTCAACGAGTCGAAGGCATGTCGCGCGGCACCGATCGGGTCGCCCATGTCGTGCAGGCAATCGAAATAGCAGATCAGGTCATAGTCATCGCCCGGATAATTTTTCGCTGTGCCCTGGAAGAATTCCGCCCGGCTGCTGACGCCGCCTTCTTCCGCGCGCTGGGTGGCGACGGTGATCGACGGCGCGTGATAATCGAAGCCAACAAAGCGCGAGTTGGGGAACGCCTGCGCCATGATCACGGTCGAGGCGCCATGGCCGCAGCCAATGTCGGCGACTTTGGCACCTTTTCCGAGTTTGTCGACGACGCCCTCCAGCGCCGGCAGCCATTCGGCGATCAGGTGACCTTTGTAGCCCGGACGGAAAAACCGTTCGGTGCCGCTAAACATGCACGGATGGTGATCGCCCCAGGGCAGGGCGCCGTTGCCGCGCATGGCTTTGACCAGTTTGTCCTTGTCATGGAAAAACGACGCCACCACGCCCAGCCCGCCGGCGACGTACACCGGTGAATCTTCCACGGCCAGCGCCAGTGCCTGTTCTTCCGGCAAGCGAAACTGGCCGTCGCGGTGCTCCATGTAGCCGGAGGCGGCGTGCGCGCTGAGCCACTCGCGTACCAGCCGTGGGTTGCAGGTGGTTTTTGCCGCGAGGGCTTCGGGGCTGATCAACTGACTGTCGGCCATCGCCCTGTACAGTCCGAGTTCCTCGCCAACAATGACATTGGCGAGCATCGCCGCACCGCCCATGTCGTTGACCAGTTTGCCCATGAATTGGTTGAGTTTGAGTTCGTCCATGATGATGCTCCTGTGCCTGGATCACGATCCAGAGGTCTTGCTTATCCCAGGCATACACCTCTGGGGTGTGGTCGTCTTGGATTCGAGCGAAAGCCGCGTCCTGCGTGCCATCGCCCCGGTTGTCCTGTGTGTGAACAGGGTACTCAGGAGTTTAGTCGCCCGGGGCAATTCGGGGGCATTTCAAGTGCGCAGTTTGCACTTCCTCTCTAATGGTCACGCCGCCCGTTGGAGCACCACTATAAGAGGCACATTTGTCCGTCCGATACTGTCAACTTTGACAGGTATTAAAAGGTGGCTTTTTATCGCGTTTGCGCTAAATGGCGTCAGCGCCGTGTATCTCCGTGTATATCCATGGGCGGGGGATACGCAATGTGGCAAAAGTCGGTGGGCTGGACACAGCTCCGATACAGCCAGCATTTCTACTGTCGGGGTCAGCCATTACTCGAGGTGCCCCATGTCAAACTTCAAAACATCAATGCACTCATGCGTCGGACTCGGTCTGCGCCGTGGCCTGCTCAAGGATCTGCAAGCCGCCAGCGCAGGTGATTTCGACTTCCTTGAAGTTGCCCCGGAAAACTGGATCGGTGTCGGCGGTGCCCACGGTGCGGCTTTGCGCGAGTTGGCCGAGCGTTATCCGTTGTCCTGCCACGGCTTGTCGCTGTCGCTTGGCGGCTCGGCGCCGCTGGATGTTGGATTCCTTCAGGAAGTCCGCGCGTTTCTCGATCATTATCACGTGCCGCTGTACAGCGAACATCTGAGTTATTGCAGCGATGACGGTCATCTTTATGATCTGCTGCCGTTGCCATTCACCGAAGAAGCCGTGCACCACGTCGCGGCGCGGATTCGTCAGGCTCAGGATATTCTCGGCCGGCGTCTGGCGGTGGAAAACGTCTCCTATTACGCCGCTCCGCGCCAGGACATGGACGAAGTGGTGTTCACCAATGCGGTGTTGCGCGAGGCCGATTGCGACCTGCTGCTGGACGTCAACAACGTCTACGTCAACTCGATCAATCACGGTTTCGATCCGCTGACATTTCTCGCCGGGATCGAGCGCGGCAGGGTGGTCGGCATGCACGTCGCCGGGCACTTCGATGAGTCCGCGACGCTGAAAATCGACACCCACGGTGCTGCGGTGAAACCTGTGGTTTGGGCGTTGCTGGCCGAGGCGTATAGACGTTTTGGTACGCAGCAGACCTTGTTGGAACGGGATTTCAACTTTCCGGCATTTACCGAGCTCGTCGCAGAACTGCAGACCATCCGCCAACTGCAATCCCGGGAGGCCAGCCATGGCTAACCTCTTGCAGCAACAACAGGCGCTGACCCGATATCTGCGCGATCCTGACAACCAGTCCCCGCCGGCCGGGATGAACATGGCGCGGGTCAATGTCTATCGCGATCTGCTGTTGAATAACGTTTCGGCGTTGTTGAGTCCGACCTTTCCGGTGCTGATACGGATCATCGGTGCGGCACGCTGGCAAACGCTGGTGCGCGGGTTTCTGCGCGACTACCGCGCACAGACGCCCAAGTTTGCCGAGATCGCCGAAGAGTTTGTCGGTTTTCTCGCCAGCGCACTCGAGATCTTGCGCACGGGCGAATGGCCGGCATTTGTGCTGGAGCTGGCACATTACGAATGGGTGGAAATGGCCTTGCAGCAGGCCGACGCTAAACCATTACCGGTAGGCGACCCGGAATTTTTACTTCAGCGGCCATTGCAGGTTTCGGCGCTGGCCTGGCCATTGGCTTATGCATGGCCGGTGCAGCTGCTGTCGCCGGATTATCAGCCGTCGATTGCGCCACCACAGCCGACGCTGATTCTGGTGCGGCGAACGGCTGATTTCAGTGTGCAGTTTTCCGAACTCAGCCCGTTGGCCTGGCGCTTGTTGCAGCGCATCACCGAGTTTGCGTCTCTGACCGGGCGTGAGCAGTTGCAGGGAATGGCCGAGGAGGCTGGCGAGGTCGGCAACACCTCGTTCATCGACGCTGGCCTGGCGTTATTACAGCAGCTGCAAGCAGATCAGGTCATCGGCCTGGCAACCTGATCCACTGTAGGAGTGAGCCTGCTCGCGATAGCGTTCCTACAGTCGAATGTATATTGACTGACGGGACGCTATCGCGAGCAGGGTCACTCCTACAGGTTTTGCTGCAGCGGCAATTTCAGCTCGGCGCAGAGGCCGCCACCCTGGCGATTGCTCAAGGTCAACGAGCCGCCCAGCGCCATCGCCAATTGCTGGGCGATGGCCAGGCCAAGCCCTGTGCCGCCAGTGCTGCGATTGCGCGAATTTTCCACGCGATAGAACGGTTCCATCACTTTTGCCAGTTGCGTTTCGGCGATGCCCGGGCCGCGATCCATGACGGTAATCGCCAGGCTGCCCTTGTTCGCTTCGACCCAGACTTCGGCGCTGCCGGCGAATTTCAGCGCGTTGTCGGTGAGATTGACCAACACCCGGCGCAGCGCATGCGGGCGGGTGTCGACCACCACTTCGCTCTTGCCCACCAACTGCACATTCTTGCCCATGTCCTGATAGTCGAACACCAGACTTTCGAGGAATGAATCCATGTTGGTGCGCCGGCTTTCTTCGGTCGAGCCATGAATGCTGCGGGCATAGGCCACGCCTTCGCGCACCAGATGCTCCATCTCGCCGAGGTCATTGCACAGTTTGTCTTTTTCCACTGAGTCGTCCATGAACTCGGCGCGCAGTTTCATCCGCGTGATCGGGGTTTGCAGGTCATGGGAAATCGCTGCCAGCAGTTGCATGCGTTCCTTCAGATACGCGGCGATCCGCGCCTGCATCGCGTTGAACGCACGCGCCGCGTACACCACTTCAGTCGGGCCTTGTTCGTGCAGATTGATCGGATGCGCATTGGGGTCGAGGGTTTCCACCGCATTGGCCAGACGCGTGAGCGGACGGATGGCGATGCGCACCGCCAGCCAGGTGCAGGCAATCATCAACGCCAACTGCCCGAGCAGCACCACCGGCAACCACGGCGACAGCGGCACCATCGCCGGGCGCACATCGATGGTCACCGGGCTGCCGTCGCTCAGGCGCAAATGCCCCTGAAAATGTTTTTGCGCGCCGGCAATATCGCTGAAGGTCAGCGGGTATTGCTCACCGATGGCCTCGGTGATCGAGGTGACGGCAATCGGCACATTGTCTGAGGCAATCGGCGTGCCCGCTTCGCCCTCGCTCAGCAGATAGCCGTAATTGGCCCGCGCCAGACGTTGCAGCCAGGCCGGACGCTCTTCGGCGGGCAAACGGTCGAGGATGGCGATCGAGGTCGAAACGTCGGTTTCGAGGTTGCCGAGCATGGTGTTCTTCGCGCTCTGGTAACGCTCGTAATACTGCGCGCCGAATGACAGCGCCTGGGCGAGGATCAGCCCTATCAGGAAAATCAGCGACAGCCGCGAGGCGAGGGTGCGCGGCCAGTGCAGGTTCAGCTTCATGCCGGGGCACCGAGGATCTCGACCGGCAGCGAAAACACATAACCTTCGCTGCGCACGGTCTTGATATAGGCCGGCTCGCGCGCATCGTCGAGCAGACGCTGACGCAAGCGGCTGACCAGCAAATCGATCGAGCGGTCGAACAGGTCGGCGTCGCGGCCCTGGGTCAGGTTGAGCAACTGATCGCGGCTGAGCACACGTTGCGGATGATCGAGAAACACCCGCAGCAAACGGTATTCGGCGCCACTCAGCGCGACCATGGTGCCGTCCTTGTCGAGCAAATGGCGCGCCGAGGTGTCCAGTTGCCAACGACCGAACGCCAGTAACCGCCCGGCTTCGGTAACCACCAGATTGGGCGGCAGCATGCGCGTGCGCCGAAGCACAGCGTTGATCCGCGCGAGCAGTTCACGGGCGGCGAAGGGTTTGGTCAGATAGTCATCGGCGCCCATTTCCAGACCGATGATGCGATCGGTTTCATCGTTGCGCGCGGTCAGCATCAGCACTGGCGTGGCTTTGTGTTTGCCCACGCGCAATTCCCGGCACAGCTGCAGGCCATCGTCGCCCGGCATCATGATGTCGAGGACGATCAGGTCGACGGTATTGGCTTCGAGAAAACTGCGCATCTGTCGGCCATCGGCGACCACCGTGGTGCGCAGGCCGTTTTTCTTCAGGTAGTTGCCGACCAGCTCGCGGATCTCGCGGTCGTCGTCAACGATGAGAATGTGATCGACATGTTCCATCGCCCAGAACCTCTATCAAAGGGAATGCCGTGCAGTCTACCGAGCCTTTGCCGGCGCGCCTGCCTGCCTTTGTATTGCAGTGTATCTGCGGTGACAACCGATACACGGAAACGCAAATACCTGGTTTTTTCAGGGTTCTGTATCGCTGTGTATCCCCGCTCGGCATGGATACACAGCGATTTACCCGCGCCGTTTGCCGACACATCCGTGATACCTCGCGGGCTTCAAATGAGCGCCATCGAGGCCTCCACCGAGCGCCTCGACTCAACTCCACTGAAGCCTTGAGGAAAACGCCATGAACAAACTCTCACGTTTATTGACCGCCAGCGCTTTTGCCTGCGCCGGTTTTGCCGCCCATGCCAACGCTGCGGTTGAACAGCATAGCTGCCACAGCGGCAGCTGCTTTCAACTGACGCCGCTGGTCAATGCTGATGACCTGGTTGTCGAAAACGGCGCAAGCCGCACGCCGCAGAGCCTTTGGCTGGAAAGCCAGAACGCTTGAAGCCCTGGCCTCAGTCAGACCGTGCCCATTCACCTTGAGTGATCGACCATGTACCTCATCGCATTTCTCGGCGGTCTGCTGACCGTCCTCAGTCCCTGCATCCTGCCGGTGGTGCCGTTCCTGTTTGCCGGCGCCAATCGCAAGCGCTCGGCGATCCTGCTGACCTTGGCCGGCATGGCCCTGACTTTTGCCCTGATTTCCAGCCTGGCCGTGGTCAGCAGCGAGTGGGTGATTCAGGCCAGCAACAGCAGTCGTCACCTCGCGTTGATCGTAATGATGTTGTTTGCCTTGTCGTTGATTTCCGCACGCATCGGTGACTGGTTGACGCGGCCGTTTGTGGCGCTCGGCAACTGTCTCGATGCAGACACGCGCAAAAACGCCGGGCCGCTGACATCGCTCCTGCTCGGCGTCGCCACCGGTCTGCTGTGGGCGCCCTGCGCCGGGCCGATTCTCGGTGTGATCCTGACTGGCGCGATGGTGCATGGCGCCAATGCGCACACCAGCCTGTTGTTGCTGGCTTATGGCGCGGGCAGCGCCTTGTCGTTGGCAACGCTGATTTTTGCCGGTCGCGGCCTGGTCAATCGGCTCAAACCGTCGATCCCGCTTACCGGTTGGTTGCGGCGCGGAGCCGGTGTTGCAGTGCTTGCTGCAGCAGTGCTGATTGCCACGGGAGCGGACAAAACCCTGCTTGCCGGCACCTCTTCGACAGGCGTCGCGACGGTCGAGAGCAGCGTGCTGGAAAACCTGCCGAAAGCGCTCGACTACTTCATCAGCAAAGTGAAGGCCGATTCCATGCCGCACGCAAGCAAGGGGGGGATGCCGCCGCTGTCCGGTGCTGTGCAATGGCTCAATTCGCCCGAACCGAGCGCGCAATCGCTGCGCGGCAAAGTGGTGCTGGTGGATTTTTGGACCTACGACTGCATCAACTGCCAGCACACGCTGCCGTATGTCAAAGACTGGGCGCAGAAGTACCAGAAGGATGGCCTGGTGGTCATCGGCGTGCACACCCCGGAGTACGGCTACGAGCGGATCATCGACAACGTCAGGGATCAGGTCGCGAAACTCGGCATCACCTACCCGGTGGCGATCGATAACAACTACGCGATCTGGCGCAGCTTCGACAACCAGTACTGGCCGGCGCATTACCTGATTGATGCCAAGGGGCAGGTGCGCTACAGCCACTTCGGCGAGGGACGTTATGCAGAGCAGGAACAAATGATCAGGCAACTGCTGCAAGAGGCCAAAGCACCATCCGCCTGATCAAAAGCTCAGAGGTCGCGCACCATGAGCCAATGTTGATTATCCCAGGCGCGGAAGTCTTCCAGCGTCTGCCAGCCGCGTTTGGCGTAGTAGTCCTGTTTGTTCTGCGTGTGCAAATACAGTCGTTTCAGTCCGCGCCTTTGCGCTTCATCGCAGACGCCTTCGATCAACTGTTCCGCCAGACCTTGTCCGCGCGCCTGTGGGTCGACGAAAACGCAGGCCAGCCACGGGCCGAGGTCAGGCCGATGGGCGAGATCATCACGAGCCAGCGCGGCACCGCCGATCAATCGGTCACCGTCGAAGGCGATCAGGCACGACCACTCGCCATTGCTCTGGCCATCGGCAAATTCGCGCTGCCATTCGGCCAACGGTTGATGGGCATATTCGTAGTGGAACTGCTGGTGAATCCAGGCGGCATACGTGTCGCTGTGATGCATGTGGCCGGTGAGCCAGTCGAGTTGCAGTGACATCGGTCGAGTCCGTTGCGTTGGCGAACGCGCATCAAAAACCAATGTCCGGCACTTGGCAATCCCGACGGTGTTGCAGCGGCTTAACAGTTTGCCGCCACTCATCGGCAAAGCCGCTGTTTTGCGCGGTTGCCGGACGATTGGCAGGGACGCCGAGCGGCCTCGGCGCGATAGTGCTGAAGCAGGGTCACTGCCGGCTCTGCCACATAACAAGACTGCGAGGTTGCCATGCCGAAATTCGTGATTGAACGCGAGATTCCAGGGGCCGGAAAGCTGTCGGAAGCAGAACTCCAGGCCGTGTCGCAAACGTCCTGCCAGGCGTTGCGTCAACTTGGCCCACAGGTGCAGTGGCTACAGAGTTACGTCACCGCCGATAAAATCTACTGCGTCTATATCGCCCCTGATGAGGAGCAGGTGCGCGAGCACGCCAGGCTCGGAGGATTCCCGGCCAATAGCGTGGCGCGGGTGATAACGGTCATCGACCCGACCACCGCCGAATGACCATCGTCCCGACTTGCAGCGGAGCTCGACCTCATGAGTACACCGATTGATCTCACTGCCTTGAAGGAACGCCAGAAAGTCGCTTGGGCCAGTGGCGACTACGCCGTGATCGGCACCACGCTGCAAATCGTCGGCGAAAACCTCGCCGAAGCCTGCAACCTGCTGTGCGATGAAGCGGTGCTGGATGTCGCTGCCGGCAATGGCAATGCGACGCTGGCGGCGGCGCGGCGTGGCTGTCTGGTGACCTCGACCGATTACGTCGCAGGCCTGCTGGAAAGGGGCCAGGATCGCGCCCGGGCCGAGCATCTGGACGTGACGTTCCAGGTCGCCGATGCCGAAGCCTTGCCGTTTGCCGATGACAGTTTTGATGCCGTGCTGTCGACATTTGGCGTGATGTTCGCGCCGGATCAGACCAAGGCTGCTGGCGAGTTGGGGCGAGTTTGTCGCCGAGGCGGGCGTATCGGTCTGGCCAACTGGACGCCGGAAGGCTTCGTCGGCCAGATGTTCAAGATCCTCGGCCACCATCTGCCACCGCCCGTCGGTGCGCAACCGCCATCGAACTGGGGCTCGGACGCTTGGCTGCACAAACACTTCGATGACCGCGATTTTCTGGTGCGCGTAACCCGGCGCGAGTTCAACTTCCGCTATCGCTCGGCGGCGCACTTCATCGACATCTTTCGCCATTGGTACGGGCCGGTGCACAAGGCTTTCGCGGTGCTGCCGCCGGAAAGCGCGCAGGCGCTGGAAAGCGATCTGGCGGATTTGCTCAATCGCATGAACCGGGCGGGGGAGGGATCGCTGGTGGTGCCGAGCGAGTATCTGGAGGTGGTGATCAGTAAACGCTAACTCAGAACGCACGAAGATCCCCTGTAGGAGTGAGCCTGCTCGCGATAACGGTCTTTCAGCTGAATATCTTTGATAGACAGACCGCTATCGCGAGCAGGCTCACTCCTACATCTGAATTCAGGTATGGCTGCGAGGTTATTTCACGGGCGGCCGCTCAAACCATTCCAGCGCCGTGCGCCAGATGCAGATCCCGAGGAAATATGCCGACATCAGCAACCACAGCCCCATCACCAGCGGGTTTATCACTGGGTGCTGGAGCACCAGCGACAGGCTGCACAGCAACCAGATCGCCGTCACCGCGATGTTGATCGGCATGAAGCGGCGCACGCGGAAGGGGTGCAGAAATTTCATTTGCGTTACGGTCAGCAGCGCCAGGCCGATCACGGTCAGAAAGGTGATCCACGGCTCCGGGCCGATGATGTACAGGCACAGGGCAACGACATTCCACGCGGCCGGGAACCCGACGAAATAGTTGTCCTTGCTCTTCATGTTGACGTTGCAGAAGCAGAACAGCGACGACACCAGAATCAGCGACACCGTCAGCAGCAGGGTGTAGTCGGGCAGGGGAATGTAGCGATAGATGAACAGCGCCGGAATGAACACGTACGTCAGGTAATCGATCACCAGGTCGAGGATCGAACCGTCGAAACTCGGTAGCACCGATTGCACGTTGACCTTGCGTGCCAACGCACCGTCGAGGCCGTCGACGATCAGCGCGACGCCGAGCCACATCAGGCAGTGGGTCGGCTGGTTTTCCAGCAGGGCGAGGGTGGCCAGGAATGCAGTGACCACGCCAGTCGCAGTAAAACCATGGGCGCCCCATGCTTTGAGCCTGGCGATGTGTACGGTCGATATCACGGGGGCGTTCTCCAGAAAAATGAAGCAGGCCGGGTATCACCCTTGGGCAGCAAGGGCGCCGGCAAACCGGGTCGGGGTTGCAGCTATCGACCGGTTTGGCCGGGATAAGGTTCACCCTCCTTGAATCTTAGCTGGCCACGGAAAAATTACGCGAGGGAAATACCCTGGCGGATTCAGCGTCAGCCCAACGGTGCTGGCGCTCCGGCCGCAGCGGTCTATCGTTGCCAGACGCAGTCACGGCCTTAGCCTGAGGATGACGTCATGAACACCAGCGATTTGCTCGAACAACTGCTGCGAGGCCAGGCCTCGGCGGGACAACAAACCAGCGCCTCGACCGGTGATGGCCTCGGCGGGCTCGGCGGCTTGCTGGGCGGTCTGCTGGGTGGCGCTGACGCCAGCGGCTCGCGCGGTGGTTCTGCGGGCGGTGGGCTTGGCGGTCTGGGTGGTTTGCTCGGCGGCCTGCTGGGTGGTGGTGCTGGCGGGTTGGGCGGCGCCTTGGGTGGCGGAGGCGGTACGCAAAGTCGCTCCGGTGGCAGCAATTACGCGGCGCTGGCATCACTGGGGATGATGGCGTACCAGGCTTATCAAGCCTGGCAACGCAGCCAGGCGAGCGCGGCGCCGCAACAGCTGCCGCAAACGGCCAATCTGCTCGCCGGTCCCGATGTCGAAGAACACAGCCACGCGGTGCTGCGCGCGTTGATTGCGGCAGCCAAGGCGGACGGGCGCATCGATGAAAACGAGAAACACCTGATCAGCAGCGAAATCGGCAAGCACACCGACGACCCGCAGTTGCAGCAATGGCTCGATGCGGAAGTCGCCAAGCCGCTGGACGCGAGCGAAGTGGCTCAGGCAGCGAATGGCGATCCGGCAATCGCCGCTGAGATGTACGCGGCGAGTGTGTTGCTGGTGGATGATCAGCAGGACGCTGAGCGCAGTTATCTGGACGCGTTGGCGGCGGCGTTGCGGATTGATCCTGAGTTACAGGTGCATCTGGAGCAGCAGGCCAAGGGGCAGGCCTGAGGCGAAAGTCAGAAGTCAAAAGATCGCAGCCTTCGGCAGCTCCTACAGGGGGAGCGTGTTCGCGCAAAACGCGGCTGCGATCTTTTGATCTTCAAATCCAAACCGCATCCCAGAGCGGGTAATCCCCCAACCGCTGCACCAGCCCGGCCCGCAAAGGGTTCATGACGATATATCGCGCGACACTCTTGAGATTTTCCTCCCGACGCAACGCCCGTTCGTGATAACCGCGCTGCCATAACCGCCCCTGACTATTGCGTTTGAGATTGATAGAACGGCAACTCCGCGATTTGACCCGGCACATAAGCGCCGCCAATGTGCCTCGTCTCAGTTCAACCAGCCAATGCAGATGATCTGGCATCACAACGAACGCCAGTGACTTGACCATTCCCTCGTCATTGGCCGCACGCATCTGTTCAACCAATAGTCTTCCCAACTTCCAATCTGAAAACACCGACTGACGTTCGTGAACAACTGCAGTGAGCAGATAAATATGTCCAACCTCGCTATATCGTCCTTTGCGCAATCCACACGCTTTTGCCGCTACAGGCATTCCTTTGCCCTCCAAAACCTAACGTCCCTAAACCATAGCCAATCCTCACCTACACACCGATCCAACCCATTGCACGATGTAACCCTGTAGGAGCTGCCGCAGGCTGCGATCTTTTGATCTTGATTCTGATTTTAAAAAACAGGATCAAAAGATCGCAGCCTTCGGCAGCTCCTACAGGGGGAGTTCGGTGGCCGTCCGTCCGGGCAATTTTCACGTCGATTGAATTTTTCGCAGGCGCAGCCTCTCTGCTGCTGTAGAGGCGTGTGAATCAGCGCCCTGCCAACCGACCGAGATCATTGCCATGACTGTCCTGACACGCCTGCAAGCTGCGCCGGCCCAACTGCAATCGATGAATTGCGCGGGGAACATACGGCCGATTTATCAAGCCCTGTTGGACGAGGAAAACCCGCAACCGCTCGCTCAAGCGTTCTTGCAGGAGCACCTGCAACACGCCGCGCAACTGCCCGACCCGCTGCCGCAAGACCCCGCCACGTGGCACGCCTGGGTGACCGCGCATTGCGCTGATGTCGCCGGGCAATACGCCCAATACCTGCAACAACGCAAAGCCGGCGGGCCACGGCAGTTCTTCGCCTGCAAGGCGCAGGCGCTGTATTTTCTGCAAGCCGTGGCGCCGACCAAACTGGTCGACGGCGCGTGGCTTTGCGGCCTGTTGCCACACTGGCAGGATCCACGCTTCGCGGGCTTGCTGTGCACCTATCTGGAAGAATTGGGCGAGGGTAATCCTGCGCAGAATCATGTGGTGATCTACCGCAAACTGCTGGCTGAACACGATTTGCAGGACAGCACTGCGATTGCCGATGAGCGCTACCTGCAAGGTGCGTTGCAATTGGCCCTTGGCGCCTGCGCGGCGGATTATCTGCCGGAGGTGATCGGTTACAACCTCGGCTACGAACAGTTGCCGTTGCACTTGTTGATCAGCAGTTATGAACTCAGTGAGCTGGGCATCGATCCGTATTACTTCACCCTGCATGTGACCATCGACAACGCCAGCACCGGCCACGCGCAAAAGGCCGTGCAGGCGGTACTCGACCTGCTGCCGATCGAGGCGGATCGCGCCGATTTCCTGCGCCGGGTGTCGTTGGGCTATCGACTCAATGACCTGGGGCAGGGCAGCCGCGCGATCATTGAAGGGTTTGATCTCGAACGTGAGCTGCTGGCGATGTTCGAGCGCAAGCGCCCGTTCGGCCAGCACATGCATTCCGACTATTGCCGCTTCGAAGGGCAGACCGTCAATCAATGGCTGAGCGCTCCAGAGCGATTGCCGGGGTTCCTCCAGGCGTTGCAGAACAAGGGCTGGATCAAGCGCAATGAAGACCCGCAAGGCAGCCGCTTCTTCCAACTGATCGACGGCGATGGCGCGGCGATGTTCGGGGTTTTCAGCGCTTATGAAAAGCAACTGATCCACGACTGGATTGCCGCCGACTGGACGAGCCCGAACGCACCGAAAACCGTGCGGCGTCACACCCAGTCTTCGGCGCCATTGCCGGTCTGCGATGAGGATCCGGATGTCCAGCAGCTCAACGCGTCCCTGGAGGGCAAGGACGGAATCGCGCAAATGCCGATCCTGATTCCCTGGCTCGCGCCCGCGCGTCACGCGCATCCGGCCGGGCTGCTCGCCACCCGCCGGTTTATCGAACTGAAATCGCGACTGCCTTAAGGACCTTGCCCATGAATCAGGAAGAACAGCTGTGCGCCAACGATCTTGCGCTGCTGCAATTGGGCCGGCGTTTGCAGGCTGACAACTATCGTTTCATCACCCCGACGCCGCTGACTCATCAGCGCGTCAACCAACGCGCCGAGGGCCAGCCGGCTGACTGCCTGCGTGATGTCTTTGGCTGGTCGCGGCCGTTCGAGCCGGGCTTGTTGTCTGCCGATGAACAACGCCAATTGCAGGACGCGCAGATTCTCGATGCCTGCGAGGGGCGCTTGAAGAGTCGCGTGCGCTGGTCAAGCCTCGATGACTTGCTGTTCGTGCATTCTGCGTTTCCCACCGATGCGGCGGACGCGGTGTTCTTCGGCCCCGACACTTACCGTTTCGCCCAACTCATCCAAGCGCATCTGCAGCAGAACTTCGCAACGATCCGGCGTGCGGTAGACATTGGTTGTGGCGCTGGCGTCGGTGCGATCCTGATTGGCCGTGCCCGCCGCGAGGCGCAAGTGCTGGCGCTGGACATCAATCCCGCCGCGTTGCGCCTGACCACGATCAATGCCGCGCTGGCGGAGGTGGCCAATGTCGAAGCACGCGCCAGCGATCTGTTGCAGGGGGTCGATGGCGAGTTCGACCTGATCGTCGCCAACCCACCGTACATGGCCGATCCGGCAGCTCGCGCCTATCGCCACGGCGGCGGCACGCTGGGCGCAGGGCTGTCGCTGCGCATCGTCGAACAGGCGCTGAATCGGCTGACCCCCGGCGGCTCGCTGCTGCTTTATACCGGGGTGGCAATGGTCGACGGCCGCGATCCGTTTCTCGACACGGTGTTGCCACGGCTGGACGCCAAGCGCTTCGGCTGGACTTACCGTGAACTTGATCCCGATGTGTTCGGCGAGGAGCTGCTCAATCCTGGCTATCAACGGGTCGACCGGATCGCCGTGGTTGCGCTGACCGTAACCCGAATTGGCTGAAGCAAGGCAGGTGCGCGATGAACAGGAACCTCGATGATTACAACCGCATGCGCGATTTTTCAGCGACTTCGGAACCGGCGGCAGTCAAGCGCTCCGGCAGCAAAAGCGCCAAGGATCACGCCTTGCAGTTCTGTATCCAGAAGCACGACGCTTCGCACCTGCACTACGACTTTCGCCTGGAACTCGATGGCGCGCTGAAGAGTTGGGCGGTACCGAAGGGGCCATCGCTCGATCCCAAGGTCAAGCGTCTGGCGGTGCATGTCGAAGACCATCCCCTCGATTACGCGACCTTCGAGGGCTGCATTCCCGAAGGGCATTACGGTGCCGGAGATGTGATCGTCTGGGATCGCGGCGTGTGGATTCCGCAGGAAGATCCGCACAAGGCCTACGCCAAGGGCAAGCTCAAGTTCGAGCTGCAAGGCGAGAAGCTCGGCGGGATCTGGAACCTGGTGCGCACGCACATGCCGGGCAAGAAGGAGCAGTGGTTTCTGATCAAGCATCAGGACAGCGCCGCGCGGCCGCAGGATGACTACGACGTGTTGGTGGCCGAGCCGAACAGTGTGTTGAGTGAGCGCACGATAGTCGGTAAACCCAAACTCGCTGCCGAGCAAAGCAAACCGGCGAAGCAAGTCCCGGCCAAGCCCCGCAAGCAGGCCAGTGGAAAACTGACCGGGGCGCACAAAGCCAAACTGCCCGCGCAGCTCAAACCGGAACTGGCGACGTTGGTCGACAGCGCGCCGCAAGGGCAGTGGAGCTATGAGATCAAGTTCGACGGCTATCGGATCATGGCGCGCATCGATCATGACCAGGTGCAACTGTTCACCCGCAACGGCCACGACTGGACGCATAAACTGCCGCAACAGGCCGAGGCCCTTGCCGCGCTGGGGCTGGAGTCAGCTTGGCTGGACGGCGAAATGGTCGTCGCCAACGAACACGGGGTGCCGGACTTTCAGGCGCTGCAAAACGCCTTCGAAGTCGGGCGTAGCGCTAACATTCTCTACTACCTGTTTGATCTGCCGTATCTCAACGGCGTCGACTTGCGCGAAGTGCCAGTCGAGGAGCGGCGCGCCGCGCTGGCGACCATCCTCGGCACGCAGAAAAATCCGCTGCTGCGCTTCTCCGAAGCTTTTGACGAAACCCCGGACGCCTTGCTCAACAGCGCCTGCCAGATGCAGATGGAGGGCCTGATCGGCAAGCGCCTCGGCTCTCCTTATGTCTCGCGGCGCAGTAGCGACTGGATCAAGCTCAAGTGCAAACATCGGCAAGAATTCGTCGTGGTCGGCTACACCGAACCGAAAGGCTCGCGCAGTGCCTTCGGGGCCTTGTTGCTGGGGCTGCATGATCGCGACAGCGGCGAGCTGCGTTACGCCGGCAAGGTTGGCACCGGGTTCAACGAGGCGACGTTGAAAAGCATCCTCGCCAAACTGAAACCGTTGCAGGCGAAGACAGCGGCAGTGGTCAATCCACCCAGTGGCTTCGAAGCCAAAGGCGTGCACTGGCTGAAGCCGAAGCTCTTGGCAGAAGTGGCGTTTGCCGAGATGACCAAGGACGGCTCGGTACGCCATGCTGTGTTCCATGGTCTGCGTGATGACAAACCGGCCAAGGACATCACTGAGGAGCGAGCGAAGCCCGTGAAGACTTCAGAGAAGAAAACCACCGCGAAAAAACCAGCGAAAGAAGCCCCCGCCAAACAAGCTTCTACGGCTGACACCAGCAATGCGCCGTCGCAACTCGGTGTGGCCAGCGGCAAAGTGCGCATCACCCACCCGGATCGCGTGATCGACGCTGTCAGCGGCATCACCAAAATGCAATTGGCCGAGTATTACGCCAGTGTCGCCGAATGGATTCTGCCGCAGCTCAAAGAGCGCCCGGTGGCGCTGGTGCGCGCTCCGGACGGTATTGCCGGCGAACTGTTTTTCCAGAAAAACGCCGAACGCCTGGCAATCCCCGGCATCACCACCCTGGACAAAGACGTTACCGGTCAACCGGTGATGCTCATCAACAACGCCGAAGCCTTGATCGGCGCCGTGCAGATGAGCACTGTCGAGTTGCACACCTGGAACGCTACGACCGTCGATCTGGATAAGCCAGATCGCTTCGTTCTCGACCTCGACCCGGATCCGGCACTGCCTTGGAAAAGCATGGTTGAAGCCACCGCGCTGACCCTGACCGTGCTGGATGAGTTGGGACTCAAGGCGTTTCTCAAGACCAGTGGCGGCAAGGGCATTCATCTGGTCGTGCCAATCACGCGCAAACTTGGCTGGGATGAGGTCAAGGACTTCAGCCATGCGATTGTCAGCCACATGGCCAAGCTGTTGCCGGAGCGGATTTCGGCGGTGTCCGGGCCGAAAAACCGTGTCGGGCGGATCTTCATCGATTACCTGCGCAACGGTCTTGGCGCCACCACCATTTGTGCTTACTCGGCGCGCACGCGTGAAGGTTTGCCGGTGTCAGTGCCGTTGTTCCGTGAGGAAGTCGCCGAGATCAAGGGCGGTAATCAATGGAACGTGCACAACGTCCATGAGCGCCTGGCTGAAGTCGGTGATGAACCGTGGGCGGACATGAAGAAAACCCGCCAGAGCATCACCGCCGAGATGCGCAAACGGGTCGGCATGAAGAAGTGATCAAGTGTCGCGCAGCAAGTCGTGCGCGTTGAGCAGTTCGAAAGCAATTTGCGGATGATTTTCCAGGCCGCGGCGAATCGCTGCCGGAATCGCCGCGCGGGTCTTGCGACACAATCCTGGCAAGGCGTCGATCTGAATGGCGATGCCGCGCATCGTCCGCACTTCATTGAATCCCGGCGCGACTTCCACGCGAATGCCCAATTGGTCAAACATGCGCTGTTGCAGTCGTTTGAGGTCGTCGAGATCCTTGAGCATTTCCAGACGCGCGAGCAAGCGTTTTTCTTCCTCGCGGGTCAGGCGCAGGATGCGCAAGTCCGCACCGGGCGTCTCCAGCAACGGGTCGCGCCCGCAAATGCAGGCGCCGGGCGGGCAGGGTGAGCGCAATGGCGCAGTGGTCGTCATGGCCTCCATCATAGAGGCCGTCGGACAGTTTTGCCTATGCGCGTTCAGCGGCCGTCCATCGGCTGCCGGGTCCCTGAACGCTACTGATTGAGGCCTTCGTAATGCACCAGAATCGCGTTGGCGAGGTCTTCATCGCTGGCGTTGAGGCCAGGGTTGTCCTGGCGCACCTGCTGCAGCACCGACTCGAGATAAACCCCACGGATGGCCCCGCCACTGGCGACAAATGCAGACAAGTCGTCACGGGCCGGGATCACCATTTTGTGATCCTTGAAGGTCGAGTACAGCGACGCGGAGACACCGGCCGAAGTGGCGACATCGCCCGCGTCGACGCGAGCCAGCGCCGAGCCGACCGGCAGGCATAAGAGTAAAGAAGAAACGAGCACTAACTTGCGCATGACGGTGTTCCTCCACAAGCGCGAAGCAAAAAGGGAAGGACTACATAATGTGAGAGGGGCGCGTTGGAGCGGAGTTCCGTGGCGTGAAAAAGTCCGTGTGATTGCAAAACCGACGCGGGCAACGCCGTTGCGGGTTGCCCGCGTCTTCATCGCGGGGAAATCAGATGACTCCGCAGGCCATGCGATCGCCGCCACCACCCAAAGGTTTTGGCATGTCCGAATGATTGTCGCTACCGGCATGGATCATCAGCGCGTGGCCTTTGACTTCGGAGATTTTCTTCAGGCGCGGCGCCAGCACCGGATAGCTGGCGATGCCGTCAGCGCTGACATAGACCGCCGGCAAGTCACCCAAGTGGCCATCGGCATAAGGGCCGAGGTGTTTGCCGGTTTTCTGCGGGTCGAAGTGCCCGCCGGCAGCCAGTGCGGCGCCTTTGACGCCATCCTTCATGCCGGCTTCGCAACTGCCGTTTTCATGCACATGAAAACCGTGCACGCCGGCCGGCAACGATTTCAGCTCGGGCGTGAACAACAGACCATACGGCGTCTCACTGATGGTGATGGAGCCAATCGCTTGCGGGGCGCCATCGGCGCTGACCAGATTGATGGCAACTTTTTCCGTCGCCGCCTGAGCGGTGCCGATGGCGAAGGTACCGAGCAAACCCAACCACAGTGCGCGTTTCATAAGCGTTTCCTTTTGCTGTAACGAGTTTTTTGAACGGGGGACTTGATAGCCCAGCGGTATTAACCAGCGATGAAGGCATGTCCGGGGGCGTTGCAAAGTGAGACTTGCCGCTCAATCCGAAAGTTTTATGGCGGTTACCGCGTCAGGCGGACATCTGCTGACACGCTCTGGCGCAGCAGACCGGTGCAAATAGGCTTAACTCAAGGTCTGACGAGCGTTTTCGGGCGCACCCCAAGGAGGAAAACACGGTGTCGATCAAACTGCGTTTAGTGTTGCTGATTGTTACCAGCCTGCTCACGGCCTTGATCGTCAGCCTGGTCAGCTACGTCGGCAACCAGCGGATGGCCGCCGCGGTGAGCGACAACGCGGTCAGCATGAGCGCGCTGCGCAACCACATGGAGGCGGACATGATGCACGACGCCCTGCGCGCCGATGTCTACTCGGCGATGCTGGTGGGGTTGGGCAAGAGCACCAGCACGGCGGCAGAAGTGCGCAAGTCGATCGACGAACACGCGGGGCATTTTCGCGAAGTGCTCGACGAAAACCTCAAGTTGCCGATCAATCCTGCGTTGCGCACGGCGCTGGAGCAGATAAAGCCAAGCCTCGACACCTACATCAACGCGGGCGAGCGGATTGTCGGCCTGGCGCTGGACAACCCGGATACCGCGCAGCAGGAACTTGGCACCTTCAATAACGCATTTGGCCAGCTCGAAGAGCAGATGGCGGCTTTGAGTGAGCTGATCGAAACCAATACCCGGCAGACCAGCGCTGGCACTGAAGCCGCGATCCGTAATGCCAACCTCGCGCTCGGTGTGGTGTTGCTTGCCGGGCTGTTGCTGCTATTGATCGAAGGACGCTGGGTGATCCGCAGCATCATGGGGCCACTGAAAACCGCCAGCCGTATCGCCGAAAGCATCGCTCACGGCAACCTCGGCGAAGCGATTATCGAGCCGTCCGGCAAGGATGAGGCGAGCGCGCTGATTCGCACGTTGGCGACCATGCAGCGCGACCTGCGCAACATGATCGACGTGGTGCGCAGCAATGCCCACGGCGTCAGCGGCATGAGTGCACAGCTCAGTCAGGGCTGCCATCAGGTCGCCGACAGCAGCCAGCAACAAAGCGTTGCCGCGAGCACCATGGCCGCGGCCGCCAGCCAGATGACCGCGAGCATCGAGGAAATCACCCGTCACGCCGAGCGCGCCCTGAGCATGGCCAACCAGGCCGAATCCCTGGCGAAAGAGGGCGGAGGGGTGATTCATCAAGTGGTCAGCGACATGGACGACATCGCTCGCTCGGCGCAACAGTCGGCGCAGGTGATTCGCACGCTGGATCAGGAATCGGAAGGCATCTTCAACATCATTCAGGTGATCAAGAGCATTGCCGACCAGACCAACCTGCTGGCGCTCAACGCTGCGATCGAGGCGGCTCGCGCCGGTGAACAGGGTAGGGGCTTTGCGGTGGTGGCGGATGAGGTGCGCAGTCTGGCGGCGCGCACCAGTGCCTCGACGCAAGAGATCGCGGCGATGGTCGCGCGCATTCAAAACAGCACCCGTGAGGCGGTCAGCAGCATGGAGGCGGGGGTGGCACAGGTCGACAAGGGCATGGCGGTGACGGCTGACGTCGAACGCGCGATCCGCGAAATCCTCGAAGCGACCTTGAGCACCACGCAACTGGTCAATGACATTACCCGCACGATTGGCGAGCAGAGTCAGGCCAGTAACGAAATCGCCCATCAGGTGGAAATGATTGCCGGGATGTCCGAGGGCAACAGCCGGGTGATCGGGCAGACGGCGAATACTACCGATGAGCTGTCCAGCCTGGCGGGGCAGTTGGCGCAATCGGTGGACCGGTTTCGGTTGTGACCGGAGATTTGTATTGTCTGGGTGGCCGCCATCGCGAGCAGGCTCACTCCTACAAGGGGCGCGGCGGTACGTATATCCCATACACGCCCCCGATTCCTTGTAGGAGTGAGCCTGCTCGCGATGACGCCAGCCCAGTCAACATCCATTCAGGCCAGATAAATTTCAATCAAAACTTGAACGCCTGCCGCCCCACCAGCAGCCACTTGCCATCCTGCTTCTGCCAGACCTGAAAGTTCTCGATCTCGGTCGGTATCACTTCAGTGCCCTTCAATGCCTGCGCAGAAAAGTGGTGGCGCACCAACGCGGTATCGCCAGACAAGGTGATGGTCTGCTTCTGCATCTCTAGCGTTTTGAACGCACTTTTGCCGGTTTCGATATCTGCGATGAATTCTTTCTTGTCCTGAATCTTGCCGCTGGAATGGCCGTAAGTCAGGTTGGGCGCGGTCAGGGCATTCAGCTCGGCGATGTTCTTGTGCAGCATCGCCTGGGTCAAATGATCGACGGCCTGGGCGACGTCATTCTCCGCCGGAGCAGGGGCGGCCAGGGTGTAACCGCTGAAGGCGCAGAGAAAACCGATCAGGAGGCGGGTGTTATTCATGGAAGGTATTTCCTTGTTGTTATGGGTTTGATGACTGATTGATTCAATATGTGAATTCATCAGTCATCGTACAACTTAGCAGCTTCTTGATTGATTGGGCAGCGTTGCCAGGGGCTTGGACGGCTATAACCACAGCCGCAACGCTGAAAGGCTTCAGTCAGAGCCTGCACCAGGGTCATGTTCGGCGATTGACGGCCGATAAGTCCCTGAGCGGAAAAGGACTCTCAAGTCGGGAACAGACGCGCGGGTTTGCCCTGACGTGATATTCTTCGCGCCAACTTGGTTTGACCTAATTCAGTTTGCTTGCCTTCGGGCGGGCTGACGGAATCCCTGTCGCTCAAGTAGCTGAAGCCAATAATGATAAGAAGTCAGTTCAGAAGGGACATTAACTGAGGTCGATGCAGCACGTCGGCCTTGTGTGCCCACCCGTCAAAATTGAAGTGTGCCGCAATCCCAGACGCTAGCCTGAGCGTCATCAAAGCGGATCGCATACAGATAACAGCGGCGGGCGGAAGGCGTTTTATCATAGGTGCAACAGATGTTTAAAAAAGTGAACACAGCCCTGCTGGGTCTGGCCTTGGCGATGGGGATGACATCCGCCAATGCTGACGAAGCAAAGAAAGTCGACGTTCTGCTGATCGGCGGCGGCATCATGAGCACCACCCTGGGTGTGTGGATCAATGAGCTGGAGCCAAGCTGGTCGATGGAAATGGTCGAGCGCCTCGATGGCGTCGCCCTCGAAAGCTCTAACGGCTGGAACAACGCCGGTACCGGTCACTCGGCTCTGGCTGAGCTGAACTACACCCCGGAAGACGACAAAGGCAACGTGACGATCCCGAAAGCGGTCGAGATCAACGAAGCGTTCCAGGTGTCGCGTCAGTTCTGGGCGTGGCAGGTTCAGCAAGGCGTTCTGAAGAACCCTCGCTCGTTCATCAACACCACTCCGCACATGAGCTTCGTGTGGGGCGATGACAACATCAAGTTCCTGAAAAAGCGCTACGAAGCCCTGCAAGCGAGCCCGCTGTTCGCCGGCATGCAGTACTCCGAAGACCCGGCTGTGATCAAGAAGTGGGTTCCGCTGATGATGGAAGGGCGTGACCCGAACCAGAAAATCGCGGCCACCTGGAGCCCGCTGGGTACCGACATGAACTTCGGCGAAATCACCCGCCAGTTCGCTGCCCACCTGCAAACCAAGCCTAACTTCGATCTGAAACTGTCGAGCGAAGTCGAGGACATCACCAAGAACGCCGACGGCACCTGGCGCGTCAGCTACAAAAACCTGAAAGACGGCACTAAAACCGAAACCGACGCCAAGTTCGTGTTCATCGGCGCTGGCGGCGGTGCACTGCACCTGCTGCAGAAGTCGGGCATTCCTGAAGCCAAGGAATACGCTGGCTTCCCGGTCGGTGGTTCGTTCCTGGTGACCGATAACCCGGCCATCGCTGAACAGCACCTGGCCAAGGCCTACGGTAAAGCTTCGGTTGGCGCACCGCCGATGTCGGTTCCGCACCTGGACACCCGTGTTCTGGACGGCAAGCGCGTGATCCTGTTTGGCCCATTCGCGACCTTCAGCACCAAGTTCCTCAAGGAAGGCTCGTACCTGGACCTGCTGACCAGCACCACCACCCACAACATCTGGCCTATGACCAAGGTCGGCATCAAGGAATACCCGCTGGTCGAGTACCTTGCTGGCCAACTGATGCTGTCGGATGAAGACCGCATGAACGCGCTGAAGGAATACTTCCCGAACGCCAAAGCCGAAGACTGGCGCCTGTGGCAAGCCGGCCAACGCGTGCAAATCATCAAGCGTGATGAAGCCGCTGGCGGCGTCCTGAAACTGGGCACCGAAATCGTTGCCGCGCAAGACGGCTCCATCGCCGGCCTGCTGGGCGCATCGCCAGGCGCGTCGACCGCTGCACCGATCATGCTGAGTGTGCTGCAGAAAGTCTTCAAAGACAAAGTGGCTAGCCCAGAGTGGCAAACCAAGCTGCACCAGATCGTTCCAAGCTACGGCACTCAGCTGAACAGCGATCCAGCCAAAGTGGCTGCAGAATGGGCTTACACCGCCAAAATCCTCGAACTGCCGACGCCTCCGGTGATCGGTCAGGTAGCTGCTCCGGCCGCACCGGCCGCTGGAAAAGCTGAAGCGCCGAAGGAAAACGCTGCACGTGACATGGCTCTGTAACTAGACGCCATTCGCACAAAAGCCCACTGAACCGGTAACGGTCAGTGGGCTTTTTTGTGGGCCAGATTAATGAATGATCTGGATCTTGAACATCATGAAATGGGAAGGTTTCATTGTTTTCTATGGGTAGACAGGATCTGTAACGTACCACTGTGAATAGATTGCCGCCGTTCCTATTCTATCTCCTCTGTCTTTTTTGCAAAGATCGCAAATACAGGTGAATTTGTGTTCCTGTTTAACTGGTTTTTCCGCGAATCGGTTGCTGGATCCGCCTGATTCTTCGACGGGTTGTTTCACGCCTGGGGCTTGTTTCCAAATATCTTCTTCGAAGAATGACATTTTTATTCTCCACGTTATTACGGGCTGAAAAACAGTCGAAGTTCTGGCATGGAATTTTCGACTTAATCTGAGAATATCCAAGTTTGTTTTTTTTACACCTGTCATATTTGACAGGTTTTTATACTGGTTTCATGTGTGAAGGTTTTTTAATGGAATAAGTAATGTGAGAGGCAAAGTGGTCTTTGGTAAAGTTGCGTAGTGTTCAAGCATCAAGTTCACGGAACCGGCGGCGGTCAGGGTTTTGCGTTTGCCAGATACGCACCAAGGCGACGCCCCATTTCTTCGCCGAGGGCCTGCAACCCGCTCAACGGCCGCACCATCACTTCAAACTCGACGATCTTCCCGGCCTCATCAAAGCGAATCATGTCGATGCCCTTCAGCTCCTTCGTCCCGACCTTGGCACTGAATTCCAGAACCACGTTCAGACCATCGGCCGTCACCAGTTCACGGTGGTATTTGAAGTCTTCGAACACGTTGAACACGGTATTGAGGATCATCGACACCACTTGCGCGCCGGAGTAGGGCGTATGGGCCATGGGTGAGCGGAATACCGCATTGGGGTCAAGCAGTTCGGGCAGGGCTTTGAGGTTGCCGGTGCGGATCATCTGGTGCCAGCGGTTCAGGGATTCGGCGACGTTGGCTTGCAGATTGAGGTCGGTCATCTTCACTCCGGTTTTTTTCCAGTTGTTCTCGCGGTGACCAAGACTCTAGAGCAAAGCGCCGACAGGGCAACCTTGTCATGGCAACCTGAATGTCACCCTATGAAAAGCCTATGTAGGAGCTGTCGAGTGAAACGAGGCTGCGATCTTTTGATTTTGTTTTTCAAGATCAAAAGATCGCAGCCTCGTTTCACTCGACAGCTCCTACAGGATCAGATGTGCATCTGATATGTATTTTTCAGTGCGATCTGCCTCTGTAACCGGCGCAGTCATCGGCTCAGAATAGCCCCGTAGTCCGGTCACTCGCGGCAGTCCTTCATCCCGAAGCGTCCGGTGCACCGCAAGCTCGGCATTGAGGAGAGCAATATGAACAAGATGGCGTTTTTTCTGGGTGGATTCCTGACACTGACCATTCTGATCGGCTTGCTCGCGACCATTTCTCCGGTCTGAGCCTTCAACAGTTGAATATCGGGAAATAGCGCTCTTCGCGTTTCTTGAAATGGATCGGCGCGGTGTTGATTTTCTCACCGTTCAGGTACAGCTCGGGCAACGTCAGGATGAAGTCGCCCAGATCACCTTTGCCCAAGGGGCTTCCGGGGTGCTGGACATCGCGTACTTCAGGGGCGCGCGGATCGAAGCCGGTTTTCAGGCGTTCGATACTGAATTGATAGGTTTTTCCGTTGGCCAACTGCACGGTTGCCATCGGCGAAGAGGCGCTGATCCACAGCGGTACTTTGAGTTGTGTCTCGGATTGACCCTGAGGGGGAAGTGCACGGCGAGGCGAATATTCCATATACAGCTGTGTGGAAAGTCGTACCTCGGTTTCCGTCACTGCGGCTCCTGGCGGCCAGGTCTCGCCTCCCGGCAACGAGACGTGAACCAGCAGGAAAACCCAGTTCAGCTCGTTTGATGTCGTTGTGAAACGCATCGCCGTTTGCGGCCCAGGGCAGGTCGGATAAAGGAGCGTCGGGCGACCTGCTGTCGATTCGGGATACATCAGCGGGCCAGCGCTACAGGCGGCGAGCAGCGGAAACAATAGACAGGCGAGACGTTTCAAACGGCCACTCCGTGATGGTTATCTTGCCGCTCGAGGGTTTTCCAGAGCGTATTACCCAACCGCATCAGCCGACGGCCAGCCACTGACTCGCGCCGCTGGCCCGCCGGCGGGATCCGCCGGGTACACAATCAAGGAATTACCCGTATTGGTTTCGGCGATGAGCTTGCTCGCCGGGCCAAACATCGCGGCGCGCTCTTGCGCGGTGCAGGTCGGCAGGTAAACGCGCAGGACTCTGGGGTCGTAGAATCGAAACACCAGAAGGTTGCCATCCGGATCGGTCACCCGCAGCAGCGTGCGAAAGTGGCTGCGCAGGTCGTCCAGCGACACGTGCGCCGGGGCGATGACGAAACTGCCCCAACTCTGCCCCCAGCCTTCCTCGAACAGTCGCCATGTATACGGCTGTTGCGGGTCGAGCTGCAGCAGATAAGGCGCTGCGGCCGACAGGCACGGAGCGAGTTCGCCCGCGTACAGGCAGGAAAATTCCGCGCCGCTGCTGCGCACCAGCGGTTCGATGCGTGGGTCGCGGGCACCGTCCAGCAGGGCATAGACCTTCGGCGTGCCTGGCTGCATACCCTGCGGCCAGAACTCGGCCGTCAACCATTCGTTGAGACTGGGGCGAAACTGGCTCATTGGTTGCAGATCTCGCAGAAGGGCACGCCGCTTTTCGCGGCAGCTACCAGGGTTTGCGCCTGCATGTTCTGTTGGATCAGTCGGGTTTCTGCAGCCGTTGGCGCAGCGGGTGCGGCGCCGGATGACGGTGCGGCGAGCAGCTCCGCAGGCGTCGGCGTGTTGATCGGTGCCGCGCTGAGGAGTTTGCCGGCAGCATCGGCGTCGGCGGGGGTCAAGGCGATCGGCAACTTGATCGCGATTCCGGTGCCCGAGCCTGGCGAACCGCCGGAGTTGGTTTTTACCTCGGCGCCGCTGATGGTCACGCCGCCGGCATCCACCTTCACAAAACTGCCGCCAGCCTTGGCGGTGAGTTCCATGCCACCTTCGATCACGACCTTGGCGCCGGCGTGATAGTGGATCTCGGTGCCAGCCTCGACAAATTGCGCGGTACCGACCTTCAGGTGCCGGGTGGCGCCCACCGTCAGATGGTCATCGACCCGTGTTTCCGTCTTGCGATCGAGATGCGTAATCCGGTGCTCTTCAACCTTGAATTCGCTGAGGGTGTTGGCTTCAACCGTGTCATGCCGTTCATTGCCGACACGAATCTTCTGGTCGTGTTCGATGTTCTCGTCCCAATCGCGTTGGGCATGGATGTAGATCTGCTCGACGCCTTTCTTGTCTTCAATGCGAAACTCGTTGTAGCCCTTGCCGCCCGGTGAACTCAGGGTCTTGAAGGTGCTGCGGGTCTTGTTCGCCGGCAGGTCGTAAGGGACGACGTTTTCCTTGTGGTACAGGCAACCGGTCACCAGCGGCTGGTCGGGATCGCCTTCGAGGAAGGTAACGAGGACTTCCATGCCGACACGCGGGATGGCGAGGCCGCCGTACGCGGCGCCAGCCCAGCCACTGGCGACGCGCATCCAGCAGGTGGTTTTGTCGTTGGACTGGCCTTCGCGATCCCAGTGGAATTGCACTTTGATCCGGCCGTATTGGTCGCAGTGAATCTCTTCACCTGCCGGGCCGGTGACGACGGCGGTCTGGCTGCCGAGGACTTTTGGTTTCGGGTGTTCAAGGGCAGGGCGGTAGTGCGCGTCCCATGGCGTGGCGAGGAAGCTGTTGCGGTAGCCCTGGTGGAAATCGCTTTTGTGGTCGGTGACGTCGCTGGTGACGTTTTCGCCGAGCACTTGCGGTTGTTTGCCTTCGTGGAAGACTTCCAGCAGCAGCCACAGATCGTTCCATTCGGCGCGCGGGTGTTCGGCGAGCGTGAGGAAATGGCCGCTGGTGAGGGTCGGTTCATCACCTTTGCCTTCGGCGAGTTTGTAGTCGCTGCGATGGCGTTCCAGGGCGCGGGTCGAGAGGAATTTGCCGCGCTCGCGGGTGGTGAAACGACCGGGGTAGTCGTAGTCCTCAAGGTCCGGGGCGAAGTCGGATTTGACTGCGCCTTCGGGGAGGATTTTCGGTTTTTCGAAGTCGTAATCACGACGGCTGACGCGGGTGGTGCGGGTTTCCAGACGTAGATTGAAGCGCTTGATCACCGGTTTGTCGGCGCTCATGCCGGAGTCTTGCTGGTAGCTCACGGCTTTGAGTTTGCGGAATACGGTCTGGTCGTCGCCAAACACCAGTTTGTGGCCGCTGCTGCTGTGCTGGAAGTGGAAGTGAATGCCTTCCTCTTCGCACAGACGCTGGATGAAATGCAGGTCGGACTCGTCGTACTGCACGCAGTAGTCGCGTTGCGGGTATTCGGCGCCGAGCTGGAAATCGTAGGCGTCAGCGAGAATGCCGCGATCTTCGAGGACCTGGGCGATGATTTTCGGCACGCTCAATTGCTGGAAAATCTGCTGGTCGTGGTTGTGGCGCAGGTAGGCGAGTTGCGGCACCAGACTGATGCTGTAGCGGGTCAGGGTCTTGCCGGAATCGCCTTGTTCGATGCGATACACCAGGCCATGAATCGTGCCTTCGCCGGTGGCGCCGAAGGTCAGCACGCCGGGTTTGTGCAGGAGTTCTTCGAGCTTCAGGTCGGGGCGGGCGCTGACCAGTTCGAGGTCGAAGCAGAAGGGTTGGTTGATGGCTTCGCGGCCAACAAAACTCAACACATGCAGATCGGCGGAAACGCCTTCGAGCGAAAAGGTAATGTGGGTAGCGTTTGCGTCCAGCATGCCTGACTCCTTCCGTGGAAAAGCTGTGCCGATGGTGCAGGAATACTAAAGTGCTATCAAGGGATTTTAAACGCACATAAACAGCGAAATTAAACTCGATTTCAGCGCTGTACAGCGCAGTGGCCGCGAAGATGAACTCACCATGGACTCGCTGATTACCGCCGCCGGCCGGGCACTCGCTGCTGGCGATCCACTGACCGCGTTGAACTACGTGGCTTTGCGCGAAGACCCACCCGCGCTGGCGCTACGCGGCATTGCCATGGCTCAGCTTGGCGATTTACCGCGCGCGAAAACGTTGCTGCAGAGGGCGGTGAAAGCGTTCGGCGCGAATGAACCGTTGTCGCGAGCACGCTGTGTAGTGGCCGAGGCAGAAGTGGCATTGGCCGTGCGGGAGCTGGGTTGGCCGGTCAAGGCGCTGGAGACCGCGCGGCAGGTTTTACACAGTCATGGTGATTGGTTAAACGCCGCTCACGCGCGTTATCTGCAAATTCGCCGGTTGTTGCTGATCGGTGAGCTGGACGCGGCCGAAGCGCTGCTCGGTGAACAGGATCCGGCGCCGCTGCCGCCGGCATTGCGTGCGGCCCATGAACTGGTATCGGCGGGCATCGCTTTGCGCCGAGTGCAGGCGCGCAAGGCCGAAGCGGCGCTGGCCCGAGCGCAGCAGGCGGCGCAACAGGCCGGCATCGCCTCGCTGACGGCGGAAATCGAACACGCCAGTCAATTGCTCTGCGCGCCCGCAGCCCGCTTGACGTTTGCCGGTCAGTCGCGGGCAGTCACGCTGGCACAGGTCGAGGCACTGTTCACGTCGGACAAATTGCTCGTCGATGCCTGTCGCTACAGCGTGCGTGGCGCCGGCATGACTGTGCCGCTGGCAACCCGGCCGGTGCTGTTCAATCTGCTGCGTACGCTGGCCGAAGCCTGGCCGGCAGAGGTGACTCGCGAAGTGCTGATAGCCAAAGCCTTTCACTTGAAACTCAGCGATGAATCGCACCGCGCGCGTTTGCGCGTCGAAATCGGGCGCTTGCGTGCGGCGTTGCAACCGTTGGCGAAAGTGACTGCGACCCGCCAGGGTTTCGTATTGCAGGCCACGGCTGTGGCGCTGCTGACGCTGCCCGTCGAGGACAAGCACGCCGCGCTGCTGGCGTTGCTCGCTGATGGTGAAGCCTGGTCGAGTTCGGCACTGGCGCTCGCTCTCGGCAGCAGTCAACGCCAGGTGCAGCGGGCGCTGGAAAATCTCGCGGGGCAAGACAAGGTGCAGGCTTTCGGTCTCGGTCGCGCGCGGCGCTGGATGACACCGCCGGTGCCGGGTTTCGCGACGATCTTGTTACTCCCGGTGTCGCTGGGTAATGGCTAGTCTGGCCTCACACACCCATGAGGAAGTCAGCATGAAACAGGCAAAGGCAGAAGTGCTTCGCGAATATGGTCCGTTTGAGCATATAAAAGGCATTCATGGCGTCACGTTCGATGGTCGGCAAGTCTGGTTTGCCAGCGATGGTCAGCTCAACGCACTCGACCCGGCCAGCGGTGAGACTGTGCGCACGCTCAAGGTCGGCGCCGACGGCGGCACCGCGTTCGACGGCAAGCATCTGTTTCAGATCGCCGACCGGCAGATCCACAAGATCGACCCGGCCACCGGGCGTGTATTGCACACGATTCCCGCCCCCGGCGGCGGTGGCGATTCCGGTATGGCCTGGGCCGAGGGCTCGTTATGGGTCGGCCAGTATCGCGAGCGCAAGATTCATCAGATCGACCCGGAGACCGGGAAGATCCTGCGCACGCTGGAATCGAACCGCTTTGTTACCGGCGTGACCTGGGTCGACGGGGCGCTGTGGCATGGCACCTGGGAGGCGGATGAGAGCGAGTTGCGGCGCATCGATCCGCAGGATGGCGAAGTGCTGGAAAGTTTGAAAATGCCCGACGGCATGGGCGTTTCCGGGCTGGAAGCGGACGGCGCTGAGCGGTTTTATTGCGGTGGCGGTGACAGTGGGCGGGTGCGGGCTGTGCGTCGGCCTGAATAAATCACGGTGCCAGATCAGGCCCCATCGCGAGCAGGCTCGCTCCCACAGTGGTTCGGCGTATACCTGAGCCACTGTGGGAGTGAGCCTGCTCGCGAAAATTCATCCGCATCGCCATAAAATCAAGGCGCACCCAACACCATCGTCCAGTAAACCCCTTCATCGCTGCGCGCCTCACTGGCAAACCCCGCGCCGACCTGAGTAAACATCGGGTTCATCAAATTGGCGCAGTGCCCTGGGCTGGCCAGCCAACCCGCCATCGCCATGCCCGGCGAGCTCTGTCCGCCGCGATGTTTTCGCCTACCTGACGCCCTCGATAACCGGCTGCCCGGGCGCGATCCGCGGGCAGGTCGCCGTCGGGATCACGGTGCGCAAAGTAATTGCCGTAAGCCATGGCTTTACTGTGCCCCTGCGCTGCGGCGCCCAACGCTGGATTCCAGCTCAACGGCCGGGCTGCGGCGAAGCGTTGGCGTCCGCACATTCGCGGCCGTGCGCGGGCGGCGTTGACCTCGGCCAGCAGCGCCTTGCCGACACTGCGGTTGTCGCCGACACGGCTGTCGAGCACCGGTTGCGCCAGCACCACTTGCCATTCATTGCGTGCGCGGCTGATGCCGATGTCGGCGTAGCTGGCGTCCAGCAGTGCGCCACAGTAATCACTCTGCAATCGGTCGAACGCTGCCTCGGCATCCTCGGCGCCGACAATGCGAATGCTGCGCACCGCCACCGCTGAATACCCTGAAGCCTTCAAGGCTTCGCGCATTCCGCCGCCATAGCGATAGCCGATCGACAATGCCAGGTTCGATTTCAGCGCCAGCGGTGACAAGCGCTGCGTGGGACGTCGATCACAGCGTTGCGGGTGGGCGCGGTAATCGTTGATGGCGGCCACCAATTGTCGTTCCGCTCCAGCCAGGGCGGTATCGGCGAACAAAGGTGAAAGGATCAGCAGGCACAGCGAAACGAAGCGAGACGAACGAACGGCGTGGCGCATGGGACGGACAGCTCTGAAGAGGGCAGCGCTAAAAGGAGGTGAACCGCAGCGAGCGGCGCGTGTAGGACTGGGTTTTCAGGGCTTGGTTCAAGGCTCGGTGAGGGCTTTTATTGCGGGGCGACGAAGGGCTGGATGAGGCACAAATGATGGTTGAGTTGAATGACGCCATCGCGAGCAGGCTCACTCCTACATTTGAAACGCGCTCCACTGTAGGAGTGAGCCTGCTCGCGATAGCGTCATCGCCCGCCACAACCCCAATAGGCAGAAAAACATCAATGATTCAGCACATCGCCCATCCACTGCAAATACTGCACACGGTCGGAAATCGAGTTATGCCCTGAATCCGGCACCACCTTGAGCACCGCCACGCCTTTGGGGAAATTCTCCAGCAATCGCTGGGTGCTGGCCCGCGCAATCACCTCATCGTCGCTCGCCGCCAGCAGCAAGGTCGGCACGCGGATGTGCGCGGCGTACTTGCCCGACTCGTAGCGGTCTTTCAGTAACCACTGCACCGGCACCCACGGATACTGCCGCGCGGCGATTTCTTCGAGGCTGTTGTAAGGCGTCACCAGAATCAGATTCTGCACCGGCCGCTGGCTGGCCAGGCGCACCGCGACACCGGAGCCAAGGCTGCGGCCGACCACGGCAATCTGCGGATGACGCGCATAGACCTGATCGAACAGCGCCAGCGCATCCTCGGCAATCGCCTCTTCGGACGGCGAACCGCCACTGCCACCAAAGCCCCGGTAATGCAGGAAATACAGTGCGTAATCAGGAAACGCCTCGCTGAACTCCGGCAGATTGCGCGACACATCCTCGGCATTGCCGCCGAAATAGATCAGCGCCCGCTGCCCGACGCGCTCGCGGGTGCTGACCCAGACATCCGCATCCGGCATCGACAGTTTCAACCGTGAGTCCGCCGAATCCAGCGCTGCGGGCTGCGGAAAATAGATCAGCGAACGCTGGAAAACGAACAGCGCGGCGCACAGCACCAGGTAAACGGCGACGATCAAAACGACGAGTGACATCAGGGTTCGGGACATTCGGCTACTTTTAACGGGTAAGCAGGTTCGCTGTCGCAGTGTAGTCCAGCGATTCGGCCAGGCAGCCTGCGCACACAACATGCAACAGATCCATGCAGCAGGGGAACCAGCATGAGCCACACTGAGGGTTACTCCCGTCGCCGATTGCTCTCGCTGGCTGCCGGGGTTTCGGCGGTCTGCACCTTGAACCGGGCGTTGGCCACCACGTCCGCCGTCACGCTGCCCAGTGCCGCAGGAGACCAGACCATGCTGACCCGCGCCATCCCCTCCAGCTCCGAATCGCTGCCCATGGTGGGGCTCGGCACTTATCGCGGTTTCGACGTGGCCCCGGGCGACCCGGTGTACCGCCAATTGCCGGCGGTGCTCGATGAATTGTTTGCCAAGGGCGGCACGGTTATCGACAGCTCGCCGATGTATGGCCGCGCAGAACAGACCACTGGTGAATTGCTGTCGATCCACGAACCCAGCTCTCCGGCATTCCTCGCCACCAAGGTATGGACGCGTGGCCGCGACGAAGGCATCGCGCAAATGGAGCAATCGTTCAGCCTGCTACGCACCGAGCGCATCGACCTGATGCAGATCCACAACCTGCTCGATTGGCAAATTCACCTGCCAACCCTGCGCGAATGGAAAGAGCAAGGGCGCATTCGCTACATCGGCATCACCCATTACACGCCCTCGGCCTATGACGAAGTCGAAGCGGTGTTGAAAGCCGAGCAAGTGGATTTCCTGCAAATCAATTACGCCCTCGATGACCGTGGCGTGGAGAAACGCATTTTGCCGCTGTGCCGCGAGCGCGGGGTGGCGGTGATCTGCAATCGGCCGTTTGGCGGTGGCGGCCTGCTCGGCAGAGTCAAGGGCAAACCGCTGCCGGCGTGGGTCTCGGATGTTCAGGTCAACAGTTGGCCGCAACTGTTATTGAAGTTTCTCCTGACGAATTCGGCGGTAACCTGTGTGATTCCGGGGACGAGTAATCCGCGCTACATGGCCGACAACGTCAAGGCCGGATTCGGGCCGATGCTCACCGATGCGCAGCGGCATCAGTTGATTGCGTTGGTCGGTTGATCGCAAGTTATGTCGGTGAAAGATCGTTACTAGCGATAGCGCAACGCCTCCAGCAACAACGCAAACGCCGGGGCCGCCTGACGCCGGCTCGGGTAATACAGGTGATAACCGGCAAACGTCGGGCTCCAGTCCTCCAGCACTTGCAGCAAGCGACCATCGGGCAGATACGGTGCGACGATGTTTTCCGGAATGTAGCTCAGACCGAAACCATCCAGCGCTGCATCCAGTAACGGATAGACGCCGCTCAAGGTGACTTGCCCGGTCACGCGCACTTTCAGGCGTTCGCCATCCTTCTCGAACTCCCAGCTATAGAGTCCGCCATTGGTGGGCAGGCGCAGGTTGTTGCAGGCGTGCGCGGTGAGGTCGCGCGGGGTTTGCGGGGCAGGACGGCGGGCGAAATAGGCTGGCGAGCCGACCACGGCCATGCGCAGGTCCGGGCCGATGCGGGTGGCGATCATGCCTTGCGCGACGTCTTCGCCCAGGCGCACGCCAGCGTCAAAGCCTTGCCCGGCGATGTCGACGAAACCGTAATCGCAACAGACTTCGACGGCGATGTCCGGGTACTTGGGCAGGAATTGCTTGAGCACCGGGCGTAGCAACCAGTCCAGCGAATGGTCGGTGGCGCTGATGCGAATTTTGCCTGCCGGGGTTTCGCGCAGATTGCTCAGGGCTTGCAGTTCCAGCTCGATCTCTTCGAAACGCGGGCCAATGGTTTGCAACAAGTGTTCGCCGGCCTCGGTGGGGGAAACGCTGCGAGTGGTGCGGGTCAGCAGACGCAGGCCAAGGCGCGCTTCCAGTGCCCGAATGGTATGGCTCAGCGCCGATTGCGAAACGCCGAGCCTGGCCGCCGCTTTGGTGAAACTGCGTTCGCGCGCCACGGCAAGGAAGGCGAGCAGGTCGGTGGCGTTTTCCCGGAGCATTGATGATTTTCCTGCATAAGTTTTTTCGAATTCTAGTCGAATATCCGCAGAGCGATTAACCCACCCCTGTAGGAGCTGCCGCAGGCTGCGATCTTTTGATCTTGAAAACAGAATCAAAAGATCGCAGCCTGCGGCAGCTCCTACAGGGGAGATGTTTAGAGCATCGGGGGTAGGGAGGAGAGGATTTTGTCGAGGGTGATCGGGTAGTCGCGAACCCGTGCGCCGGTGGCGTTGTAGATCGCATTGGCGACGGCCGCACTGACGCCGCAAATGCCCAGCTCGCCGACACCCTTGGCCTTCATTGGCGAAGAGATCGGGTCGGTCTCATCGAGGAAAATCACCTCCTGATGCGGAATGTCGGCGTGCACCGGCACTTCGTATCCGGCCAGGTCATGGTTGACGAAAAAGCCGAGCTTTTTGTCCACCGCCAGTTCTTCCATCAACGCCGCACCAACGCCCATGGTCATCGCGCCGATGACCTGGCTGCGCGCCGCTTTCGGATTGAGAATCCGCCCGGCTGCACACACCGCCAACATTCGCCGCACCCGCACTTCTCCAGTCGCCGCATCTACGGCGACTTCGACGAAATGCGCGCCGAATGTCGACTGCTGATACTGCTTGGCGAGGTCGGCGAATTCGATACTGTCCTCCGCCGTTACTGCGCCGTTTTGCGCCGCGTTGCGCATCGGCAGGCTTTTGTTGCCTACCCGCACCTGACCGTCGACAAACTCGGCCTGATCAGCCGCCATGCCCAACTTGCTGGCCACCGCTTCGCGCAATTTCATGCACGCGGCGTACACCCCAGCAGTCGAGCAATTGGCACCGAATTGGCCACCAGATCCGGAGGACACCGGAAAGCTCGAATCGCCCAGATACACCGTCACCTCTTTCAGGCTCACGCCCATCATTTCGGCGGCGGTCTGGGCGATGATCGTGTAGCTACCAGTGCCGATATCGGTCATATCGGTTTCGACGGTGATCTTGCCGTCACGCTCCAGGCGCACGCGCGCAGCGGATTTCACCAGCAGGTTGTTGCGGATCGCCGCCGCCACGCCCATGCCGATCAGCCAGCGACCTTCACGGCGAGAACCGGGCTGCGCATTGCGTTTGTCCCAGCCAAACTTGTCGGCGCCGGTTTGCAGGCATTCGATCAGCCGTCGCTGGGAAAACGGCCGCTCGGTTTTCACCGGGTCGACCTGAGTGTCGTTGAGGATGCGCAACTGCACCGGATCAAGCTTGAGCTGCTCGGCCATTTCGTCCATGGCGATTTCCAGCACCATCAGCCCCGGGGTTTCACCGGGCGCGCGCATGGCGTTGCCTTCCGGCAAATCCAGCGGTGCGAGGCGCATGCTCACCAGGCGATTTTCGGCGGCGTACAACAGCTGACTGGGTTGCGCGGCGACTTCGACTTTGCCTTCAGCGAGGTTGCCCGACCAGCCTTCATGGGCAATCGCAGTGAGCTTGCCGTCCGCCGTCGCGCCCATGCGAATGCGCTGGATCGTTGCCGGGCGATGGGTGGTGTTGTTGGCGATCTGCGGGCGGGCGAGGGCGACTTTCACCGGTCTGCCGGCCATGCGTGCGCCGAGGGCGGCGAGGATCGCGTCGGCGCGCACGAACAGCTTGCCGCCAAAGCCGCCGCCAATGTACGGCGAGATCAGGCGGACTTTTTCCTTGGGCAGGCCGAGGGTGGTGGCGATGTCGGCAACGCTCCAGGCGATCATCTGGTTCGACGTCCACAGGGTCAACTGATCGCCTTTCCAAGCGGCCAGTGTCGCGTGCGGCTCCATCATTGCGTGGGACTGATCCGGCGTGGTGTAGGTCTGATCGAACTGCACTGGCGCGGCGGCGAAGGCTTTGGCGAAATCGCCGTGTTTGACATCGGGCAACTCGTCTTTCGGTTCTACGCCTTTGTCACGCACGCTGGCCAGATCGAACTCGCCCTTGTCAGCGAGATAATCGACCTTGACCATTTGCGCAGCAGCACGGGCCTGTTCGAAGGTCTCGGCGACCACCAGCGCGACGGCCTGGTGATAGTGCTGAATCTCTGGCCCCGCCAACAAATGTGCGGCGTTGTACTTGCCCTTGCCGAGTTTGCCGGCGTTGGCGGCGGTGACGATCGCCAACACGCCGGGCGCGGCTTTGGCGGCCGCCAGATCGATGTTGTTGATCCGCCCCTTGGCGATGGCTGAACCGACCATGAAGCCGTAAGCCTGATTGGCCACCGCTTCATGTTGCTCGTAAGCGTACGGCGCCTGGCCACTGGTTTTCAGTGAGCCTTCGACGCGGTCGGTGGGTTTGCCGATGACTTTCAACTGGTCGATCGGGTTGGTGGTGGCGGGCGTGTCGAATTTCATGCTTCGTCCCTCGCTTGCGCCAACACTGAACCGAGCGTGCGCTCGACCAGGGTCAGTTTGAATTGGTTATCGTGCGTCGGCGTGGCACCGTCGAGCAGGCGTTCGCTGACGGCTTTGGCGCCTTTGGGCAGCAGCGCTTCGGCGGCTTCGACGCGCCAGGGTTTCGGCGCGATACCGCCGACGGCGATGCGCCCGCTGCCGTCTTTTTGCAGAATCAGACCCACCGAGACCAGCGCAAAGGCGTACGACGATCGATCACGAACCTTGTGATAGACGTGCGTGCCGCCAAGCGGTGCGGGCAAGGTCACCGCCGTGATGAACTCGCCTGGCGTCAGGCTGGTTTCGATGTTCGGCGTGGTGCCCGGCAGCTGGTGGAAATCCGCGATTGCGATGCTGCGCGTGCTGCCGTCGGGTTTCACCGTTTCAATCTGTGCATCGAGTGCGCGCATGGCAATCGCCATGTCGCTCGGATGGGTGGCGATGCAGGCATCGCTGACGCCGATGATGCCCAGTTGCCGACTGACGCCGCCAATCGCTGCGCAGCCGCTGCCGGGATTACGTTTGTTGCAGGCTTGATGGGTGTCGTAGAAATACGGGCAACGCGTGCGTTGCAGCAGGTTGCCGGCGGTGCTGGCCATGTTGCGTAATTGCCCGGAAGCCCCGGCAAGCAGTGCGCGCGAGAGCAGGGCGTAATCCTTTCTGATGCGTGCGTCGGCAGCCAGATCGGTGTTGCGCACCAGCGCGCCGATGCGCAGTCCGCCTTCAGGCGTGGCTTCGATCTGGTCCAGTCCGAGGTGATTGACGTCGATCAGGTGCAGCGGGGTTTCGATGTCGAGTTTCATCAGGTCGAGCAGGTTGGTGCCACCGGCGATGAACCTTGCGCCTTCGACTTGAGCGGCTTGCGCAGCAGCGGCGGCAGGCGAGTCGGCGCGGCTGTAATTGAACGGTCTCATGCCGGCACCTCCGCGATTTCAGTGATGGCTTCGATGATGTTCGAGTAGGCGCCGCAACGGCAGATATTGCCGCTCATGCGCTCCTGAAATTCCGCCGCGATCAGTTGCGGCGGTTCGGTCAGGCTGGCACTGGCGTGGCTGGGGATGCCGTCGCGAATTTCCTTGATGACGGCGACCGCCGAGCAAATCTGCCCCGGCGTGCAATAACCGCACTGGTAACCGTCGTGTTTGATGAACGCCGCTTGCATCGGATGCAGGTTGTCCGGCATGCCGAGGCCTTCGATGGTGGTGATTTCACTGCCTTCGTGCATCACCGCCAGGGTCAGGCAGGAATTGATTCGGCGGCCATCGGCGATCACCGTGCAGGCGCCGCACTGGCCGTGGTCGCAGCCTTTTTTACTGCCGGTCAGGTGCAGGTGTTCACGCAGCGCATCGAGCAGGGTCGTGCGCGTATCGACATCCAGTTCACGCGGTTTGCCGTTGACGTTGATCGTTACTTTGCTCATGGCCGGTTGCTCCAGGTTGGCCGCGTAGGCCTTGAGGCTGATAAACGGCGGCATGGCGAACGCCGTCGCGGTGACGGCGCCAAGGATCAGAAATCTGCGTCGGGAAATCGTCATGGTTCGATTCCTTTTTTCTCAATCAGGGCAGCAGGGTCAAATGGCCCAAACGGGCGTGCCGGCGTGAGCGCCGGTCTCGTTAAGGAGTGACTGCTGGAGAGAGGAAAAGGTTTTTGCGGATTTGCGCTATAGAGTTATGTGTTTTGCTCATCAATCGGGTGTTGGAGGGGGAAGATCAAGAGATCGCAGCCTTCGGCAGCTCCTACACGAATCCCTGTAGGAGCTGCCGAAGGCTGCGATCTCTTGATCTTGAAATTGCAAAAAAAAACGGCACCCGAAGGTGCCGTTTTCATGTGTAGCCAGCCGAGCAATCAGCCCGCCAGACCCGCCTGCTGAACCAGTGTCAGCAATGGCTGCGGGTACACACCCAGGAAGAATGCGACCAGGGCGATGGCCAGCAGCATTACGCCGCCTGCCTTCTGTTCCCAGTGCAACTGGGCGTCGTGGCGACGCAGGTTTGGCTCGATCAGGTACAGAGTGACCATCACGCGCAGGTAGTAGAAAACGCCGATGGCGCTGCCCAGCACCAGCGAACCGACCAGCCACCATTGGTGCGATTCAACACCGGTAGCGATGATGTAGAACTTGCCGATGAAGCCAGCAGTCAGCGGGATACCCGCCAGCGACAACATCATCACGGTCAGTACGGCGGTCAGGTACGGACGGCGCCAGAACAGGCCGCGGTATTCGTACAAGGCATCAGCGTCACGACCGTTATACGGCGAGGACATCAGGGTGATCACGCCGAAAGCGCCGAGGCTGGTGATCACGTAGGTGACCAGGTACACGCCGATGGCTTCCACCGCCAGACCCTTGCTTGCCACCAGCGCGATCAGCAGGTAGCCGAAGTGCGCGATGGACGAGTAACCGAGCAGACGCTTGAGGTTGCTCTGGGTCAGGGCCAGCAGGTTACCGAACAGTATCGAGGCGATGGCGATAACGGTCAGCACGTCGCTCAGTACACCACTGCTGGCGGCAGGGGAGATCTGGAACAGACGCACCATCACCGCAAACACCGCAACCTTCGACGCGGTCGCGAGGAACGCAGCCACTGGAGCCGGAGCACCTTCGTAGACGTCCGGCGTCCACAGGTGGAACGGTACCAGCGACAGCTTGAACGCCAGACCGATCAGCATCATGCCCAGGCCCAGTTGCGCCAGCGAGCTAGGCAGGCCAGTAGCAGCCAGAGCCTGACCGATACCGACGAAGCTCAGCGAACCGGAGTCTGCGTAGAGCAGCGCCATACCGAACAACAGGAACGCGGAACCTGCGGCCGACAGCACCATGTATTTGATGCCGGCTTCCAGCGAACGCTTGTTGAAGAAGGCGTAAGCCACCAGACCGTAAACCGGTACCGAGAGCAGTTCCAGACCGATGAACAAACCGGCCAGGTGCTGCGCGCTGACCAGAACCAGGCCACCAGCGGCGGCCATCAGGATCAGCAGGTAAAGTTCTTCACGGTTGCCCGGGTAACCCGTACCGCCATCACCCAAATAGGCGTGGGCGAGGGTGACGCAAGCGAGGGTGGCGACCAGGATCAGCGCCATGTACAGGCAGGCAAAGGAGTCGATCTGCAGCAGTGGAGTCACGGCCAGAGGCGCGACTTTCAAGGCCGGCAGGATCGACAGCAAGGCCAGGTTCAGACCGGCGACCGAGATCAGGAAGGTCTGCGAGTGGTTGCGGCGCCAGGCGATTGCCAGCATCACCACGATAATGGTGAGGCTGGTGATCAACAGTGGCGCAAGCGCAATAAAGTGTTGAATCGTGAATTCCATAGCGCTCTTACCGGGCCGAAGCGAGTTGAGTGAAGGCGGTGCCGAGCCACTGCTGTACGCCATGCATCGTGGCGGCAGACGTGTCGAGGAACGGTTGCGGGTACACGCCGAGGTAAATCAGCAGCACCGCAAGGCCCAGCACCATGATCAGTTCGCGAGCGTCCATACCGTGCAGGATCGAATCCGATTTCGACGGACCGAAGTAGGCACGGTGGATCATGATCAGCGAGTAGACCGAACCGAACACCAGACCGGAGGTAGCAATCGCGGTGATCCATGGCGCGCTGGCGAACGTACCGATCAGGATCAGGAACTCACCGACAAAGTTACCGGTACCCGGCAAACCCAAGGACGCGGCCGCAAAGAACAGGCTGATCGCCGGCAGGTAAGCGATATGCGACCACAGACCGCCCATCTCACGCATGTCACGAGTGTGCAGACGCTCGTACAACTGACCGCTGAGAATAAACAGTGCCGCCGCCGAAACACCGTGCGCCAACATCTGGATCACTGCACCTTGCAGGGCCAGTTGGCTGCCGGAGTAGATGCCGATCAACACGAAGCCCATGTGGGAAACGGAGGAGAAGGCGATCAGGCGCTTGATGTCGGTTTGCGCGAACGCGAGGAACGCACCGTAGAAGATCCCGATCAGACCGAGGGTCATGGCGATCGGCGCGAACTCGGCCGAAGCATTCGGGAACAACGGCAGGGCGAAACGCAGCAGACCGTAGGCAGCGGTTTTCAGCAGAATACCGGCGAGGTCGACGGAACCTGCAGTCGGCGCCTGGGCGTGGGCATCAGGCAACCACGAGTGGAACGGTACGACCGGCAGCTTGACCGCGAAAGCGATGAAGAAGCCGAGCATCAGGATGTACTCGGTGGTCATCGACATCTTGGTTTTCAACAGGTCGGCGTAGTTGAAAGTAATCACGCCCGTGTTGTTGAAGTTGACCAGCACCAGACCGAGGATCGCCACCAGCATGATCAGGCCGGAAGCCTGAGTGAAGATGAAGAACTTGGTCGCCGCGTAGATCCGGGTTTTCTTGCCGTCCGAAGAACTGTGACCCCAGAGCGCGATGAGGAAGTACATCGGCACCAGCATCATTTCCCAGAAGAAGAAGAACATGAACAGGTCGAGGGCGAGGAACACGCCGACAACGCCGCCCAGGATCCACATCAGGTTCAGGTGGAAGAAGCCAACGTGACGTTGAATCTCTTTCCACGAGCAGAGTACCGAGAGGATACCCAGCAGACCGGTCAGCAGGATCATCAACAGCGACAGGCCGTCGAGGGCCAGGTGCACGTTGATGCCGAAGCGCTGGATCCAGACATGCTTGAACTCAAGCGCCCAGGTCGGATCGGCGCCAGGCGCCGGAGCAAATGAATAGTCACCGTGGGCCCACAGCCAGAGGCCGAGGGCGAGTTCCAGGGTCATGGTCAACAGCGCAATCCAGCGGGGGAGGGTAGCGCCGAAGCGCTCACCCATCCAGCACAGCAGGCCGCCGATGAAGGGGATCAGGATTAGCCAAGGCAGAATCATGACGGGCTCGTTTCCTTTCGCAAATTCGCAAGGTTCATATCAGACCGCTACCAGCACGATGGCGCCAATAACCAGCACGGCACCAGCAGCCATCGAAGCAGCGTACCAACGCAGTTGACCGGTCTCGGTGCGGCTCAGGGCAGTGTGACCACCCTTGGCCATACGCGGGATCAGACCGATGGTCTGGTCGAGCGGGTCTTTGCGCAGTACGTGGCTGATCGCCAGGTAAGGCTTGACGAACAGTTTGTCGTAGATCCAGTCGAAGCCCCAGGCAGCGAACCACCAGGCCGAAAGGAAACGGCCGATGCCGCTGTTGGCTATCGCCGTGACGAAGCGACGCTTGCCGAGGAACAGCAGCGCTGCCAGCAGGATACCGGCCAGTGCAATAGCACCCGAGGCGATTTCCAGACTGTGCTTGGCTTCGCCGCCAGCATGGCCAACGCTTTCTGGCAGAACGCCGTGCAGCGGTGGAACGATCATCGCGCCGACGAAGGTCGACAGCACGATCAGTACCGACAGCGGCAGCCAGTGAGCGATGCCGTGACCGGCGTGGGCTTCAGTCTTGGCTTCACCGTGGAACGTGATGAAGATCAGGCGGAAGGTGTACAGCGACGTCATGAATGCGCCGACCAGACCTGCGTAAAGCAGACCGTGGTTGCCGCTGGCGAACGCTTCCCAAAGGATTTCGTCCTTGGAGTAGAAGCCTGCGGTGACCAGTGGCAGGGCCGACAGTGCCGCGCCGCCGACGATGAAGCTGGCGTAGGCCAGTGGCAGTTTTTTCCACAGACCGCCCATCTTGAAGATGTTCTGCTCGTGGTGGCAGGCAACGATCACCGCACCGGAAGCAAGGAACAGCAGGGCCTTGAAGAAGGCGTGGGTCATCAGGTGGAAAATCGCGCCATCCCAGGCGCCAACGCCCAGCGCCAGGAACATGTAGCCGATCTGGCTCATGGTCGAGTAGGCGAGGATACGTTTGATGTCGGTCTGTACCAGTGCGGCGAAACCTGCCAGTACCAGGGTCACACCACCGACGATGCCGACCAGGTGCAGGATGTCCGGCGCCAGGGTGAACAGGCCGTGGGTACGGGCGATCAGGTAAACACCCGCAGTAACCATCGTTGCAGCGTGGATCAGTGCCGAAACCGGGGTCGGGCCGGCCATCGCGTCCGCGAGCCAGGTTTGCAGCGGCAGTTGCGCCGATTTACCGACCGCACCACCCAGCAGCATCAGGGTTGCCAGGGTGATCCAGAAGTCGCCGACCTGGAATTTCTGCGGTGCCAGCACCAGCAGTTCCTGGATGTTCAGCGTGCCCACTTGCTGGAACAGGATGAACAGGCCGATGGCCATGAACACGTCGCCGATCCGGGTCACGATGAACGCCTTGAGTGCGGCGTTACCGTTGTTGCGGTTGCTGTAATAGAAACCGATCAACAGGTACGAGCACAGGCCCACGCCTTCCCAGCCGAAGTACAGGAACAACAGGTTATCGCCGAGCACCAGGAACAGCATGCTGGCGATAAACAGGTTGGTGTACGAGAAGAAGCGCGAGTAACCCGCTTCGCCGCGCATGTACCAGGACGCGAACAGGTGGATCAGGAAACCGACGCCAACCACCACGCCGAGCATGGTGATCGACAAGCCGTCGATGTAGAGGGCGAAGTCAGGCTTGAAGCCTTCGACCGCCATCCACTGCCACAGCACCAGGGTGTAGTGACCGCCTTCCGGTGGCGCGACGTTGAATTGCCAGATGATGTAGGCGGTGACAATCGCCGACAAGCCAATGGAACCCACGCCGATCAGCGCCGAGAGGTTTTCCGACCAGCGTCCACGGGAGAACGACAGCAGCAGAAAACCGAGCAGAGGGAATACGAAAGTCAGAAAGATCAGGTTCATCCGCGCATCTCACTGGCAGCGTCGATATCGAGCGTGTGGAAGCGGCGATACAGTTGCAGCAGGATCGCCAGACCAATACTGGCCTCGGCAGCTGCAAGGCTGATCACCAGGATGAACATGATCTGTCCATCCGGCTGGCCCCAACGGGCGCCCGCGACAATGAACGCCAGTGCAGAGGCGTTCATCATCACTTCCAGACTCATCAACACGAACAAAATGTTGCGGCGGACCATCAGGCCGACCAGACCAAGGCAGAACAGGATGCCGGCAACGGCAAGTCCATGTTCGAGAGGGATAGCAGGCATGACTTACTCCTTCGCCTCGTTACGGCCCAAATGGAACGCCGTGACGGCTGCAGCGAGCAGCAGCATCGAGGCGAGTTCGACCACCAGCAGGTACGGGCCGAACAGGCTGATGCCCACGGCTTTTGCGTCTACGGTGGTGTGGCCGATGGCCTGGCCGCTCTGGTGAGCGAACAGCACATACAGCAGTTCGGCCAGCAGCAGCGCGCCGAGAATCACCGGCCCGGCCCAGATGCCGGGCTTGAGCCAGGCGCGTTCTTGCTGAACCGCGGCGGGGCCGAGGTTGAGCATCATCACCACGAACACGAACAGCACCATGATGGCGCCGGCGTAGGCGATCACTTCCAGCACGCCGGCGAACGGGGCGCCGAGTGCGAAGAAGGTCATGGCCACGGCGATCAACGAGATGATCAGGTAGAGCAGGGCGTGCACAGGGTTGGTGTTGGTGACCACACGTAGCGTGGCCACAACAGCGATACCCGATGCGAAATAGAAAGCGAATTCCATCGTTCTTCCTTAAGGCAGCAAGCTCTTCACGTTGATCGGTTCGGCTTCGTTCTGTGCGGAGCCTTTCGGCTTGCCAGCGATTGCCATACCTGCAACACGATAGAAGTTGTAATCAGGGTTTTTGCCGGGGCCGGAGATCAGCAGATCTTCTTTCTCGTACACCAGGTCCTGACGTTTGAACTCGGCCATCTCGAAATCCGGTGTCAGCTGGATTGCGGTGGTCGGACAGGCTTCCTCGCAGAGACCGCAGAAAATGCAGCGCGAGAAGTTGATACGGAAGAAGTCGGGGTACCAGCGACCGTCTTCGGTTTCAGCTTTCTGCAGCGAGATGCAACCTACCGGGCAAGCCACGGCGCACAGGTTGCAGGCAACGCAACGCTCTTCGCCATCGGGGTCGCGGGTCAGGACGATGCGACCACGGTAGCGTGGTGGCAGGTAGACCGCTTCTTCCGGGTATTGCAGGGTGTCGCGCTTGCGAAAGCCATGGCCGAAGACCATGACCAGGCTGCGCAACTGGGTACCGGTACCCTTAATGATGTCGCCAATATATTTGAACATGGGTCAAATCCTCACTGAACCGCGACTGCAGGCGTGTTCAACAACACGACCGCAGCGGTCACCAGCAAATTGATCAGGGTCAGTGGCAGGCAGAATTTCCAGCTGAAATCCATCACCTGGTCATAACGCGGACGCGGGATAGACGCGCGCAGCAGGATGAACAGCATGATGAAGAACGCGGTCTTCAGTGCGAACCAGAGGAAAGCCAGTTGCGGCAAGATGCCGAACGGACCGTGCCAGCCACCGAAGAACAGGGTGACCAGCAGCGCCGAGATCAAGATGATGCCGATGTATTCACCGACGAAGAACATGCCCCATTTCATACCGGCGTATTCAATGTGGTAACCGTCGGCCAGTTCCTGTTCCGCTTCCGGCTGGTCGAACGGGTGACGGTGAGTCACGGCGACGCCAGCGATGAAGAAGGTACAGAAGCCGAAGAACTGCGGAATGATGAACCACAGGTTCTGCGCCTGGTACTCGACGATGTCGCGCATGTTGAACGAGCCAACCTGGACCACGATGCCCATCAGGGCCAGGCCCATGAACACTTCGTAGGACACGGTCTGCGCCGAAGCACGCAACGCGCCGAGCAGGGCGAACTTGTTGTTACTCGACCAGCCGGCGAACAACACCGCGTAGACCGACAGACCGGCCATGGCGAAGAAGAACAGCAAGCCGATGTTCAGGTCCGCGACGCCCCAGGTCGGGGTGATCGGGATGATCGCAAACGCGACCAGCAAGGCGGACATGGCCACCACCGGTGCCAAAGTGAAGATCACTTTGTCGGCAAACGGCGGGGTCCAGTCTTCCTTGAAGAACATCTTCAGCATGTCGGCGGCGATCTGGAACATACCGAACGGGCCAACGCGGTTCGGACCGTAGCGGTCCTGCCACCAGCCCAGCAGGCGACGTTCGACAAAGCTGAGCAACGCGCCTGCAACCACCACGGCCAACAGAATCACGATGGCTTTGACGACCGAGAGGATCACATCGATCACTTCAGGGGTGAACCAGGTCATTGCGCTGCCTCCTGCAGACCGTCGACGGATACGCCGGCGAATGCCGGTGGAATGCCGGCGATGCCCGCAGGCAATGCCACCAGACCTGCGCCCAGTTCTTCATTGATGCGCAGCGGCAGACGCAGGGTCTGGCCGGCCACGTTGAGGCTCAGCAGGGCACCGTCGTTGACGCCCAGACGATCCGCTTCGGATTTCGCCAGTGCCACGTAAGCCGCCGGAATACGCTCTTGAACCGGTGCGGCTTTCGAAGAGTTTTCTTCGCTGCCGAACAGGTGGAAGAACGGCACGGCTTGCCAGGTACCCGGCGCCGGGTTGAACGCACGCGGTGCTGCAGCGAACCAGTTCAGCGAATCGCCAGTGCTTTCGATCAGGCGGGTGCCCGGGTCGCCAGCACGGATGTGACCACCGACTTCGTCCTGGAACTTGTTCCACGCTTGTGGCGAGTTCCAGCCCGGCGACCAGGCGAATGGCACCTGCTGACGCGGTTCAACCGAACCCGAGTAACCTTCCATGGAGAAGGCGAACGCGGTGTCTTTGTCTTGCGGGGTGCGTGGTTCGTGAACGCTGATGTCGGCGCGCATCGCGGTGCGACCGGAATAACGCAGCGGCTCACGCGCCAGTTTCAGACCCTTGATGCGGAACGCCGCCGACGGTGCAGCGTCGACGATACGCGCCAGTTGCTCGGTGCTCGAAGCAACGGCAGCGGTGACGTGGTCGAGTTGCGTCCAGTCGATCGGCTGGTTCAGCAGGGTCGCGCGCAGGGCGTGCAGCCAGCGCCAGCCTTCGTGAACCAGAATGCTCGCGTCGAGGTATTGCGGATCGAAAACCTGGAAGAAGCGCTGGGCGCGACCTTCCTGGCTGACCAGCGTACCGTCGCCTTCAGCGAAGCTCGCCGCTGGCAGAACCAAGTGCGCGCGGTCGCTGGTAGCGGTCTTCTGATGGTCAGCAACGATCACTACTTGCGCAGCGTTCAGTGCAGCATCGACTTTTTCTTTGGCGGTGCGGGTGTACAGATCGTTTTCCAGCACAACGATCGCGTCAGCCTTACCGTCGATGACGGCTTGCAGCGCCGCGTCGACCGATTCGCCACCGAGCATGGCCAGACCGAGGCTGTTGGCTTCCGGCACGATCAGGCTGATCGAACCGTTCTTCTCGCGCAGCTTCAGTGCCTTGGCGATGTTCGCGGCGGCTTCGATCAGGGCTTTGGAGCCCAGCGAAGTACCGGCGATGATCAGCGGACGTTTGGCGGCGAGCAGGGCGTCGGCGATGCGCTGAGCCAGTTCCAGTGCTTCGGCGTCCAGACCTTCAACGGCCGGCGCGCTGGCGTCCAGTGCGTGAGCAACGGCGAAACCGATGCGCGCCAGGTCGTCCGGAGCGGCGTGAACGCATTCTTCAGCGATGTCGTCGAGCTTGGTTTCCGCCAGGCTGGCGATGAACAGCGGGTTCAGCGCGTGCTGACCGATGTTCTTCACCGCAGCATCCAGCCAAGGCTGAACGCGCATGGCTTCGGCCATGTCTTCAGCTTTGCCCTTGACCGATTGACGCAGCGACAGCGCCACGCGAGCGGCGGTCTGGGTCAGGTCTTCACCGAGGACGAAGATCGCGTCGTGGTCTTCGATGTCGCGCATGTTCGGCACAGGCAGCGGACTGTCGTTCAGCACTTGCAAGACCAGACGAATGCGCTCCAGTTCGGACGCTTCGATGCCCGAGTAGAAGTGCTCGGCGCCGACCAGTTCGCGCAACGCGTAGTTGCTTTCGAGGCTGGCACGCGGCGAACCGATACCGACGATATTGCGACCGCGCAGCAGGTCAGCGGCTTTATCCAGTGCAGCATCCAGACCGAGCTTGGTGCCGTCGGCCAGCAGCGGCTGACGTGGACGGTCGGTGCGGTTGACGTAGCCATAACCGAAACGGCCACGGTCGCACAGGAAGTACTGGTTCACCGAACCGTTGAAACGGTTTTCGATGCGACGCAGTTCGCCGTAACGCTCGCCCGGGGAGATGTTGCAACCGCTCGAGCAGCCATGGCAGATGCTCGGCGAGAACTGCATGTCCCACTTGCGGTTGTAGCGCTCGGAGTGAGTCTTGTCGGTGAACACACCGGTCGGGCAGACCTCGGTGAGGTTGCCGGAGAACTCGCTTTCGAGGGTGCCGTCTTCAACGCGACCGAAGTACACGTTGTCGTGGGCGCCGAATACACCGAGGTCGGTGCCGCCAGCGTAATCCTTGTAGAAACGCACGCAGCGGTAGCAAGCGATGCAGCGGTTCATTTCGTGGGAAATGAACGGGCCCAGTTGCTGGTTCTGGTGGGTGCGTTTGGTGAAGCGATAACGGCGCTCGTTGTGGCCGGTCATCACTGTCATGTCTTGCAGGTGGCAATGACCGCCTTCTTCGCACACAGGGCAGTCGTGCGGGTGGTTGGTCATCAGCCATTCGACAACACTGGCGCGGAACGCCTTGGATTCTTCATCTTCGATGGAGATCCAGGTGTTGTCGGTGGCAGGCGTCATGCAGGACATGACGATGCGACCACGGGTGTCGTTCTCGTCGGTGTACTGCTTGACCGCGCACTGGCGGCATGCCCCGACGCTACCGAGCGCGGGGTGCCAGCAGAAATATGGAATGTCGAGGCCCAGCGACAGACATGCCTGTAACAGGTTGTCTGCCCCGTCGACTTCGAGCGCTTTGCCGTCTACGTGGATAGTGGCCATGGTTCAAAGGTCTTCGTTGGCCCGGTGTCAGCGGGCGTGGCTAATGGAATCTTGTTATCCGTGCGAATCAAACCAGCCTCGAAAGGCGTCATCGCAGGAGGCGAAGGGCCCGGGCCCTTCACCTTTTAAGCGTTTACGCGCCGATTACGATCGGCCTTGCCAGAGGCGGGACGGCGGCGCTGACTGGCGCGATACCGGCTTCGAACTCTGGACGGAAGTATTTGATGGCGCTGCCCAACGGTTCCACGGCACCCGGTGCGTGAGCACAGAAGGTCTTGCCCGGGCCGAGGAAGTTGACCAGACCCAGCAGGGTCTCGATGTCGCCTGGCTGACCGCGGCCTTCTTCGATGGCCATCAAGAGCTTGACGCTCCATGGCAAACCATCACGGCACGGGGTGCAGAAGCCGCACGACTCACGAGCGAAGAACTGCTCCATGTTGCGCAGCAACGAGACCATGTTGACGCTGTCATCCACCGCCATGGCCAGGCCGGTACCCATACGGGTGCCCACTTTGGCGATGCCGCCGGCGTACATTTGTGCGTCGAGGTGCTCAGGCAGAAGGAAACCGGTACCGGCGCCACCTGGCTGCCAGGCCTTGAGCTTGAAGCCGTCGCGCATGCCGCCGGCGTAGTCTTCGAACAACTCGCGACCGGTGACGCCGAAAGGCAGTTCCCACAGGCCCGGGTTCTTGACCTTGCCGGAGAAGCCCATGAGCTTGGTGCCCATGTCTTCGCTGCCTTCGCGAGCCAACGATTTGTACCAGTCAACGCCGTCGGCAATGATCGCCGGCACGTTGCACAGGGTTTCAACGTTGTTCACGCAGGTCGGCTTGCCCCACACGCCAACAGCGGCAGGGAAGGGCGGCTTGGAGCGCGGGTTGGCCCGGCGACCTTCGAGGGAATTGATCAGTGCGGTTTCTTCACCGCAGATGTAACGCCCGGCGCCGGTGTGGACGAACAGCTCGAAATCGAAGCCGCTGCCGAGGATGTTTTTACCCAGCAGGCCCGCAGCCTTGGCTTCTTCCACGGCACGGTTGAGGTGCTTGGCGGCGGTGGTGTATTCGCCACGCAGGAAGATGTAGCCACGGTAGGTTTTCAGCGCGCGAGCACTGATCAGCATGCCTTCGATCAGCAGATGGGGCAGTTGCTCCATCAGCATGCGGTCTTTCCAGGTATTCGGCTCCATCTCATCCGCGTTGCACAGCAAGTAGCGGATGTTGATGGATTCGTCTTTGGGCATCAGGCCCCACTTCACGCCCGTGGGGAAGCCTGCACCGCCGCGACCTTTCAAGCCTGCGTCTTTCACGGTCTGGACGATGGCGTCCTGATCCATGTCGGCGAAAGCTTTGCGCGCAGCGGCGTAACCGTTCTTGGCCTGGTACTCGTCGAGCCACACGGCTTCGCCGTCATCACGCAGACGCCAGGTCAGCGGGTGAGTCTCGGCCGAACGCTGAATGCGGTTGGCAGGACCAAAAGATGTCAGGGTCATACGTAGCCCTCGAGCAGTTTGGCGACGCCAGCAGGCTGTACATCACCAAAGGTGTCGTCGTCGATCATCAGCGCCGGTGCCTTGTCGCAGTTGCCGAGGCAGCAGACCGGCAGCAGGGTGAAACGACCGTCGGTGGTGGTCTGACCCAGGCCGATGCCCAGCTTGTTCTGGATTTCGCTGACCACCGACTCGTGGCCGCCGATGTAGCAGACCATGCTGTCGCAGACGCGAATGATGTGACGGCCAACCGGCTGACGGAAAATCTGGCTATAGAACGTCGCCACACCTTCAACGTCGCTGGCCGGGATGCCGAGGATCTCGCCGATCGCGTACAAGGCGCCATCCGGCACCCAGCCACGTTCTTTCTGAACGATCTTCAGGGCTTCGATCGACGCCGCGCGCGGGTCTTCGTAGTGATGCAGCTCGTGCTCGATGGCCGAGCGCTCGGTTTCACTGAGGGTGAAACGGTCTGTCTGGATAAGCGTGCTGTTCATGCTTAGCGGTCCACGTCGGCCATAACGAAATCGATACTACCCAGGTACGCAATCATGTCCGCGACCATGCTGCCTTTGATCACCGAAGGGATCTGTTGCAGATGCGGGAAGCTTGGAGTGCGGATCCGGGTACGGTAGCTCATGGTGCCGCCGTCGCTCGTCAGGTAATAACTGTTGATGCCCTTGGTCGCTTCGATCATCTGGAAGGATTCGTTGGCCGGCATCACCGGGCCCCACGAAACTTGCAGGAAGTGCGTGATCAAGGTTTCGATGTGCTGCAGCGTGCGCTCTTTCGGCGGCGGCGTGGTCAGCGGGTGATCCGCCTTGTACGGGCCTTCCGGCATATTGCGCATGCACTGATCGATGATCTTGATGCTCTGGCGCATTTCTTCAACGCGGACCATGCAGCGGTCGTAAGCATCGCCATTGGCGGCCAGCGGCACTTCGAACTCGAAGTTCTCGTAGCCGGAGTACGGACGCGCTTTACGCAGGTCGAAGTCGCAACCGGTCGAACGCAGGCCGGCACCAGTGACGCCCCATTCCAGGGCCTCTTTGGTGTTGTATTGGGCGACGCCGATGGTACGGCCCTTGAGGATGCTGTTCTGCAGGGCAGCCTTGGTGTATTCGTCGAGGCGTTTTGGCAGCCATTCAACGAAGTCTTTCACCAGTTTTTCCCAGCCGCGCGGCAGGTCGTGGGCAACGCCACCGATGCGGTACCAGGCCGGGTGCAGACGGAAACCGGTAATGGCTTCAATCACCGTGTACGCCTTCTGGCGGTCGGTGAAGGTGAAGAACACCGGAGTCATCGCGCCGACGTCCTGGATGTAAGTCCCGAGGAACAGCAGGTGGCTGGTGATCCGGAAGAACTCGGCCATCATGATGCGGATGACGTCGACCTTCTCGGGCACCTTGATGCCGGCCAGCTTCTCGACCGAGAGCACGTACGGCAGGTTGTTCATCACGCCGCCGAGGTAATCGATACGATCGGTGTACGGGATGAAGCTGTGCCACGACTGACGCTCGGCCATCTTCTCGGCACCACGGTGGTGGTAACCGATGTCCGGCACGCAGTCGACGATCTCTTCACCGTCCAGCTGCAGAATGATGCGGAACGCACCGTGCGCAGAAGGGTGGTTCGGGCCGAGGTTGAGGAACATGTAGTCCTCGTTCGTCCCGGAGCGCTTCATGCCCCAGTCTTCAGGACGGAAGCGCGCGGCTTCTTCCTCGAGCTGTTGCTTGGCGAGGTTGAGGCTGTATGGATCGAATTCGGTGGCGCGCGCCGGGAAGTCCTTGCGCAGCGGGTGACCTTCCCAGGTCGGCGGCATCATGATGCGCGACAGGTGCGGGTGACCTTTGAAGTCGATGCCGAACATGTCCCAGACTTCACGCTCGTACCAGTTGGCGTTCGGCCAGATGCCGGTGACGGTCGGCAAGCTGAGGTCGCTCTCGGACAAGGCGACCTTGATCATCACGTCACTATTACGCTCCAGCGACATGAGGTGATAGAACACGGTGAACTCGGCGTCGCTCGGCAACCCTTGACGCTTGGTGCGCAGGCGCTCGTCCACGCCGTGCAGGTCATAGAGCACGACGTACGGCTTGGGCAGGTTGCGCAGGAAGGTCAGGACTTCGACGAGTTTGGCGCGAGCGACCCACAGCACCGGCATGCCGGTGCGGGTCGACTGAGCGGTGAACGCTTCGGCGCCAAAACGGTTGTTCAATTCAACGACCACATCCTGGTCGTCTGCCTTATAAGGCGGGATGTACAGAGCACTGCCTGTAGTCATGGTTATTTTTTCGCTTTCGGTCAACGTAAAGAATGAAGCCAGCTTCTCGTTTCTTTGTCAGAACAGATCTGGATCAGACTTCGTCAGGGCTGCGCAGGTTGGTGACTGCGATTCGCTGTTCGCGGCGCTGTTCCTTCTGCGAAGGCATGTCGGCGCGATAAACGCCTTGATCACCAACGACCCAGGAAAGCGGACGACGCTCCTGTCCAATCGATTCCTGCAACAGCATCAAGCCTTGCAGAAAAGCTTCTGGACGAGGCGGGCAGCCAGGTACGTAGACGTCCACAGGCAGGAACTTGTCCACCCCTTGAACCACCGAGTAGATGTCGTACATGCCGCCGGAGTTAGCGCACGAACCCATGGATATAACCCACTTCGGCTCGAGCATTTGCTCGTAGAGACGCTGGATGATCGGCGCCATCTTGATGAAGCAGGTACCGGCGATAACCATGAAGTCGGCCTGACGCGGCGATGCCCGGATAACCTCGGCGCCAAAGCGCGCGATGTCGTGGGGCGCCGTGAAGGCGGTGGTCATTTCCACGTAGCAGCACGACAGGCCGAAGTTGTACGGCCACAGGGAGTTCTTACGTCCCCAGTTGACCGCGCCACTCAGCACGTCTTCCAGCTTGCCCATGAAAATGTTTTTGTGGACTTGATCTTCTAACGGATCGGAAACGGTTTCCCGTTCGCCAATCGGATACTGCTCGTTAGGAGCATCGGGGTCGATCCTGGTGAGATTGTATTGCATTGCCAAAGCCTCATTGTTTCAGCTTCGCCTGCCGCTTGCGACGAGCTTCCGGAGCCCAGTCAAGGGCGCCCACTCGGAACAGGTAGACAAGACCTGCCAACAGAATTGCTATGAAAACGAGAGCTTCGACGAATCCGGTCCAGCCGCTTTCGCGGACGGACACAGACCATGCAAAGAGAAAGAGGGCTTCGATATCGAAGATCACGAAGAGCATCGCGACCAGATAGAATTTGGCTGAGAGCCGCAAGCGGGCGCCACCGGTAGGTAGCATGCCCGACTCGAACGGTTCGTTTTTGCTGCGGCCCCAGGCTTTTGACCCAAGGAGGCTGGAGACGCCAAGCATGAAGGCACACAGGCCGACTACACCCAGAAGGAAAATGGCAAAGCCCCAGTTGTGGGCCATGAGTCCTGTCGCTTCGGGCATGCTGGTAATCCTTAACAGAGAGCAAAGGTCTCTGAGCTTGATAAAGAAATAAGGCAGTGACGATATGTCGCAGCAATCAATCGCGCTGATTTTATGGCTAAACACCCTGCAAGTAAAATTCCTATAGCGAAATTATTTATTGGAATAAGCACATAGCGCATCTCCAATGCCCTGCAGCCCATGCGTAGCGGGCATTAGGCGGTTTTCTGCGAATAATGTTTTGTAGGGAATGTAACGAACATAGTTGCGGCTAAATGATAATTGATATCGTTTGAGGTGGTTTTGTAACTGTTTAACGGGGTGCCAGTTGGGAAGTTGTCTTACTTGCACGTTACTGCAAGTAGCGACGGCGCCCGTTTTAGCCGATTTTTCTGATGCGTGTACCGCTCTGGATCAATGTTTTTGTCCGGGCGACGCCGATCCCTGTAGGAGTGAGCCTGCTCGCGATAGCGGTGGATCAGCTTGCACATGCGGAGACTGACCCAACGCTATCGCGAGCAGGCTCACTCCTACAGGGATTTGTGGTGTTCATCAAATCCTGGGCAAAAAAACGCCCCGAACCAGTCGGGGCGTCAGTTTTGCGGCTCTGCGGTTAGCTTTCTATCCGATCCGCAGGGGCCGTTTGCTCAGGCGAATCAGATCAGTGGAACTGTTCTTCTTCGGTCGAACCGGTCAGTGCGGTTACCGAGGACGAGCCACCTTGAATCACAGTGGTCATGTCGTCGAAGTAGCCGGTGCCCACTTCCTGCTGGTGAGCCACGAAGGTGTAACCCTTGGCGGCGTCAGCGAATTCCTGCTCTTGCAGCTTCACGTAGGCAGTCATGTCGTTGCGGGCGTAGTCGTGCGCCAGGTTGAACATGCTGTGCCACATGTTGTGAATGCCGGCCAGGGTGATGAACTGGTGCTTGTAACCCATGGCGGACAGTTCGCGCTGGAATTTGGCAATGGTCGCGTCGTCGAGGTTTTTCTTCCAGTTGAAGGAAGGCGAGCAGTTGTACGACAGCAGTTGGTCCGGGTATTCCTTTTTGATCGCTTCGGCGAAGCGACGAGCCTCGTCCAGATCCGGCTTGGCGGTTTCGCACCAGATCAGGTCGGCGTATGGCGCGTAAGCCAGGCCACGGGCAATGGCCTGGTCCAGACCGGCACGTACCTTGTAGAAACCTTCCTGAGTGCGCTCGCCAGTCACGAACGGCTGGTCGTACGGGTCGCAATCGGAGGTCAGCAGGTCAGCGGCGTTCGCGTCGGTACGGGCCAGAATGATGGTCGGGGTACCGGCAACGTCGGCAGCCAGACGTGCAGCGGTCAGCTTCTGTACGGCTTCCTGAGTTGGAACCAGTACTTTACCGCCCATGTGACCGCATTTTTTCACGGAAGCCAGTTGGTCTTCGAAGTGAACGCCGGCGGCGCCTGCTTCGATCATGCTCTTCATCAGCTCGTAGGCGTTCAGTACGCCACCGAAACCGGCTTCAGCGTCAGCCACGATCGGCGCGAAGTAGTCGATGTAGCCTTCGTCGCCCGGGCCTTTGCCGGCTTTCCATTGGATCTGGTCAGCACGACGGAACGAGTTGTTGATGCGCTTTACAACGGTTGGAACCGAATCCACCGGGTACAGCGACTGGTCCGGGTACATCGATTCGGCGGAGTTGTTGTCCGCAGCCACCTGCCAGCCCGACAGGTAGATCGCCTGGATGCCGGCTTTGACTTGTTGCACAGCCTGGCCGCCGGTCAGGGCGCCCATGCAGTTGACGAAATCTTTCTCAGGACGGAAGGACGGCTTGGCACCCTGGGTGACCAGGTTCCACAGCTTCTCGGCGCCCAGTTTTGCAAAAGTGTGCTCAGGTTGAACCGAGCCACGCAGGCGGACGACGTCAGCAGCGGAGTAAGCGCGTGTCACGCCTTTCCAGCGCGGGTTTTCAGCCCAGTCTTTTTCGAGGGCTGCAATTTGCTGTTCGCGTGTCAGTGCCATGGAGATAAACCTCGTCGCGTCTTTATGAAAAGTTGTTCTGCGGTGGAAAATTCCTGCGCTCGCTGACCAGAAGCTTAGGTGGTCAAGTCGGATTCGGCGGGGTAGGCGACGGGATGAACGATGGGCTCGAGGGGAAGTGAGCAGGTAGTGGCGGACTGCGGGCGCATTCGGGCGTCGTGGGCCTCTATACGTTCTACAGTGTGGAGCCGGGTTACCTAATTACGCTTCCGTCCCTCGGGACAACTTCGTTCCAGTCGGCAACCTCGTCAAACACACCTTGTGGGCGGTACAGACACGAAGCGGTTCGCGGGGTAGGTGCGAACATCGCTTCGAAGGCCCTTGCCAGGGCCTCTGATTAGCGGGAGCGAGGCCATCATGCCTTCGCTTTTTTGCCTCGTCAAACGTTTTGTAGTGCTTTTTTTCAGGCACTACATCTTTCGTCTAATACGACTAATCAGTCAGTTTTCGGTGCTTTAGTCCAGCGTGTCGACTTTGACCCGCAAGGTCATGTCATCCCGGCCTTGAGTCGAGTAGCTGCGGGCCAGGCCCTGTTTATCGGCCTGCGTCTGGCTGTTGACGCCGGCGAGAGTGATCCATTCACCGAGGCGCCCGCTGACCGTTGTGTCGGTGCTTTGCACGTTCACTACATCGGGACGTTCCTGGCTCATGCGGTCATGGTTGGTACTGATCGCCAGGTGAACGATGTCGCCGGTGACGCTGGCGGTGACATAGAAACCCTGGGTGACGTTGCGGTATTGAGTCTGGCTGCTGTAATCGCCGTAGGAATTGCTCTGGCTGCTGGTGATCGGCACGCTTTGCCCGACTTGAATCAGCGCCGGCATGCCTTCGCTGGCCTGAACCTGCTGGACGCCGCCTTCGCGGCTGGTGGTGCTGCGGCTGATGATGCGGGTCTGGTTCGGCTGAGCGCCGTTGACCGAATAACCTTCGTCGCCACGGCCATTGTTTTCATTGGTGTCGACGGTGATCAGCAAGCGCTTGGGCGCAGTGTCCAGTTGGATGATCAGCGCCTTGAGTTCCTGAATCTTGTCCGGCTCGGCTTTGATGATCAGTTGGTTGCCATAGGCGCTGACCTGACCGTCCTTGCCGAGGAAGTCTTGCGCCATCGGCAGCATGTCAGTGCTGGTGCGGTAATTGAGAGGCACGATTTCTGTGGCTGCCATCACCGAAAAACTGCAGCCGAGCAGCAGGGTGGTGAGCAGGGTGCGTAGGGACATGTCCGTTATCTCCGCTTTCGAAAGGCTTGATATTGCCAGTTTGTCGGCCTGGGGTGGGGCAAGTTGAATCGTAGACAGCAAAACGCCCCGGCATCGGAAGATGGCGGGGCGTGATCGTTCCCACGCTCGGCGTGGGAATGCAGCCAGTGACGCTCTGCGTCACATGCCGCAAGGGACGCGGAGCGTCCCAAGAGGCATTCCCACGCAGAGCGTGGGAACGATCAGGGCAGGGTTCAGGCCGAATGACGAACCATATCGACATGCGGAATCCCTGCTTCCAGGAACTCCTCACTGACCAGGCTGAAACCCAGGCGCTCGTAGAACGCCGTGGCCTGCACTTGCGCGCTGAGCATCTGCTGCTTCAGGCCGCGCGCTTCTGCTTCAGCGATAACCGCTTGCATCAGCGCATCACCGACCTTCATCCCGCGCCAGTCTTTCAGCACCGAAACCCGGCCGATGTGCCCATCCGGCAGCAGGCGTGCAGTGCCGATCGGAAAGTCGCCTTCAAACGCCAGGAAATGCACGGCGGTCGCGTCATCCGCGTCCCATTCAAGCTCGGGTGGCACCGATTGTTCGGCGATGAACACCGTTTCACGAATGCGCCGGATTTCGGCGATGTCCTTCTGCCAATCTGCGACACGTACGCGAATCTTATTCATCCGCGAACCCCAGGCTGCCTTGCTTGACCAGCTCGCACAGCAGGCCGCGACCGTCTTCGTCGTTCAGCCACTCACCGAGGTTATCGGTGTGCAGGGCGTCAGCGGCGCAGATCAGTTTCAGCAGCTCGCGCAGTTTGCCCGGCAGGTAACGGCTCTGGCCGCTGGCGAACAGCAGCAGGTCGTCATCGACTTCCGACCAGGCCAGGCGCGCGCTCGGGTTGCGGATCAAGATCGCGCCATCCTGCAGAGCGCTGAGGAAGTCTTCTTCTTCGACTTCTTCCGGGCCAACCACCAGCTCCGGATAGCGCGGCTCGGTCATGTACTGGCCGAACCAGGTCAGCAGCAGGCGCTCGTCGCTCATGTGTTCGGCGAGCAGGCTTTTCAGGCGGTCCAGCGCATCGTGCTGAATCTGATGCGGATCGGCTGCCGGTTGCGCGTCGGCATCGGTGTAGCGCTCTTCGTCAGTCAGGAACTGGCTGAGGAAGTCGGTGAAGTGGGTCAGCACTTCGGAAGCGCTCGGCGCACGGAAACCGACCGAGTAGGTCATGCAATTGTCGACCGCGACACCGCAGTGAGCCAGGCGCGGCGGCAGGTAGAGCATGTCGCCCGGTTCCAGCACCCACTCTTCGGTCTCGTGGAATTCAGCGAGGATGCGCAGATCGGCGTGTTGCAGCAGCGGGCTCTCGGAATCGCACATCTGGCCGATTTTCCAGTTGCGCTTGCCGTGGCCTTGCAGCAGGAACACGTCGTAGTTGTCGAAGTGCGGACCGACGCTGCCACCCGGGGCGGCGAAGCTGATCATCACGTCGTCGACGCGCCAGCTCGGCAGGAAGCGGAAGTTTTCCAGCAGCTCGCTGACTTCCGGGACGAATTGGTCAACCGCTTGTACCAGCAGGGTCCACTCTTTTTCTGGCAGTTTGCTGAACTCGTCTTCAGCGAACGGGCCGCGACGCAGTTCCCATGGGCGCTCGCCGTGCTCGATCACCAGACGCGATTCGACTTCTTCTTCCAGGGCCAGGCCGGCCAGTTCGTCGGCGTCGATCGGGCTTTCGAAGTCAGGAATTGCCTGACGGATCAACAGTGGCTTTTTCTGCCAGTAGTCGCGCAGGAATTCGCGCGCCGTGATGCCGCCCAGAAGTTGAAGAGGAATATCGGAATTCATATGTAACCTATTGAAAAAAAGCACTTTTCAGACGGGAATAAAAACGCCCGGCGCGGCCGGGCGTCTCAAACGGGTCAAACGGTCGATCAGATACGTTTGGCTTGCGCTACAGCGTTGCCGATGTAGTTGGCCGGGGTCAGTTGCTTGAGCTCGGCTTTCGCTTCGGCAGGCATGTCCAGACCATCGATGAAAGTCTGCAACGCTTCAGGGCTGATGCCCTTGCCGCGAGTCAGTTCTTTCAGCTTCTCGTACGGGTTTTCGATGTTGTAACGGCGCATCACGGTCTGGATCGGCTCAGCCAATACTTCCCAGCAAGCGTCGAGGTCGGCAGCAATCTTCTGAGCGTTCAGCTCAAGCTTGCTGATGCCTTTGAGGCTGGCTTCGTACGCGATAACGCTGTGGGCGAAGCCGACACCGAGGTTGCGCAGTACGGTGGAGTCGGTCAGGTCGCGCTGCCAGCGGGAGATTGGCAGTTTGCTCGCCAGGTGCTGGAACAGTGCGTTGGCGATGCCCAGATTGCCTTCGGAGTTTTCGAAGTCGATCGGGTTGACCTTGTGCGGCATGGTCGACGAACCGATTTCGCCAGCGATGGTGCGCTGCTTGAAATAACCCAGGGAGATGTAGCCCCAGATGTCGCGGTCGAAGTCGATCAGGATGGTGTTGAAGCGCGCGATCGCGTCGAACAGCTCGGCGATGTAGTCGTGCGGTTCGATCTGCGTGGTGTACGGGTTGAAGCCCAGGCCCAGCTCGTCTTCGATGAAGGCGCGGGCGTTGGCTTCCCAGTCGATCTGCGGGTAGGCCGACAGGTGTGCGTTGTAGTTGCCGACAGCGCCGTTGATCTTGCCCAGCAGCGGAACGGCAGCGACTTGAGCAATTTGACGCTCAAGACGGTAAACCACGTTCGCCAGCTCTTTGCCCAGAGTGGTCGGCGAGGCTGGTTGGCCGTGAGTGCGCGACAGCATCGGCACGTCAGCGAAACGGATCGCCAGTTCGCGGATGGCTTCGGCAGTCTGGCGCATCAGCGGCAGCATCACGTCGTCACGGCCTTCGCGCAGCATCAGGGCGTGGGACAGGTTGTTGATGTCTTCGCTGGTGCAGGCAAAGTGGATGAACTCGCTGACATTGGCCAGCTCCGGCAGCTTGGCCGCCTGCTCTTTGAGCAGGTATTCGATCGCCTTGACGTCGTGGTTGGTGGTGCGCTCGATCTCTTTGACGCGCTCGGCGTGCTCCAGCGAGAAGTTTTCAGCCAGTTCATTGAGAACGGCGTTGGCCTCGGCGGAGAAGGCTGGCACTTCAGGGATACCAGCGTGGGCGGCCAGACGCTGGAGCCAGCGCACTTCAACCAGAACACGGGCACGGATCAGGCCGTACTCGCTGAAAATCGGGCGCAGGGCCTGGGTTTTGCCGGCGTAGCGGCCGTCAACAGGGGAAACCGCAGTGAGCGAAGAAAGCTGCATGGGGTGTTCTCGGACAGTCGGGCAACGAAATGGGGCGCGTATCATACATGAAAAAATCCGCCGATCCGTTGCCAACTGACCGGCGTATTACGCGTTACAGACTACAAAGCTTTTATTGCGCGGCGTTTACTCGCTGCGCATCAACGGATACAGCTCTTTGAGCAGCTTGCGCCGGCTGATCACCAACTGCCAGCGATGGCCGCCGAGCTGCCGCCACAGGCGCGCCGAACGAATGCCGGCGAGGAGCAGGGCGCGAATTTTCGAGGCGTTGCTCGGTTGCTGCAGGTTGCGCATGTCGCCGTGCACCTGAATGCGTTGGCGCAGGGTACTCAGGGTGTCCTGATACAGAGCTCCGCAAGCCGCAACCACGTTTTCATGGGCCGGGCCGAAATGCTCGACCTGCGACTGAATCTGCGGCAGACGTTTGCCGATGGTGTCGAGCATGTCGTTGCGCTTGGCCAGTTGCCGCTCGAGGCCGAGCATCGACAGGGCGTAGCGCAGTGGCTCGCGCTGCAGAGTGCTCGGGTCGCGTTCCAGTGCCCCGATCAGCGCGCGGTAACCCTCGCGCAGATTGAGGTCATCGCCGCCATAGACGTCCAGCGTGTCTTTCGGGTCGCGCACCAGCAGGCTGCCGAGCATGCAGGTCAGGCCGGCTTCGCTGGTCTGCCCGGTCTTGGCGATCCGGTCGACCAGCACGGCGGCGAGAAATACCCCGCCGAGCGCCGTCAGTTGTTCCTGAGTCGGGCTCATGCCTGGCCGCTCCACGGCTCGGCGACTTCGATCACGCCGCCGCCGAGGCAGATTTCACCGTCATAGAACACCACGGACTGGCCCGGCGTCACCGCGCGTTGCGGCTCGTCGAACACAGCGCGGTAGCCGCTGGCGGTTTTTTCCAGAATGCAGGCCTGATCGCTCTGGCGATAGCGAACCTTGGCAGTGAGGCGCAGCGGCTGGCTCAGGTCGATCGGGTTGACCCAATAGATTTCCGAAGCGAGCAGGGCACCGGAGAACAACCACGGATGGTTGTTGCCTTGGCCGACGATCAGCTCGTTGGTGTCGAGATCCTTGCGCAGCACGTACCACGGCTCATCGCCAGCGTCTTTCAAACCGCCGATGCCGAGGCCCTGACGCTGGCCGATGGTGTGGTACATCAAACCGTGGTGACGGCCGATGACTTCGCCTTCGGTGGTTTTGATCTCGCCCGGTTGTGCCGGCAGGTATTGCTTGAGGAAGTCGCTGAAACGACGTTCGCCGATAAAGCAGATCCCGGTGGAATCCTTCTTCTTGGCGGTCGCCAGTTCGTATTTTTCGGCAATTTTGCGAACTTCGGGCTTTTCCAGTTCGCCGACCGGGAACAGGGTCTTGGCGATCTGTTCGCCGCCGACGGCGTGCAGGAAGTAGCTCTGATCCTTGTTCGGGTCGAGGCCTTTGAGCAGTTCGGTACGGCCGTCGATGTCACGGCGGCGCACGTAATGGCCGGTGGCGATCAGGTCGGCGCCGAGCATCATGGCGTAGTCGAGGAACGCCTTGAACTTGATTTCGCGGTTACACAGGATGTCCGGGTTCGGCGTGCGCCCGGCCTTGTATTCGGCCAGGAAGTGCTCGAACACGTTGTCCCAGTACTCGGCGGCAAAGTTGGCGGTGTGCAGCTTGATGCCGATTTTGTCGCAGACAGCCTGGGCATCCGCCAGGTCGTCCATGGCGGTGCAGTATTCCGTTCCGTCGTCTTCTTCCCAGTTCTTCATGAACAGGCCTTCCACCTCGTAACCCTGCTCGATCAGCAGGAGAGCGGAAACGGAAGAGTCCACGCCGCCGGACATGCCGACAATGACGCGCTTCTTGGATGTGTCAGAAGGGGCTGGATCACGCATAGGGATTCAATGAGTGTCTTGAAAAAGGACGCGATTCTATCAGGCTCACGGCCTCAAGGCTAAAGAGAAGGGCGGATCAGTTCGAGGCCGAAGTGATTGCCCGCCAGATAATCGTCGATGCAACGGATGATCAGCTCACTGCGCCAGTGGTCGCGCTGGGCGATTAATTCGTCGCGGGTCAGCCACTTGGCGCCGACGATGCCGTCGTCGAGCTGGTAATCCGGGTGATGTTTGACGGCTTTGGCGCTGAAACACACGCGCTGGTAGGTCACGCCGTTGCTCGGTGCGGTGTACAGGTAAATGCCGATGACGCCGGTGGGTTCGACGTCCCAGCCGGTTTCTTCGAGGGTTTCACGCACGGCAGCTTCGATCAGGGTTTCGTCCGGGTCGAGATGGCCGGCGGGTTGGTTGAGCACGTTACGCCCGGCCTTGTGTTCTTCGACCATCAGGAAACGACCGTTGTCCTCGACGATGGTGGCAACGGTGATGTGGGGGAGCCAATCCATAAAACCTTCCTCAATTCTGGGATTGAAATGCAATCCCTGTAGGAGTGAGCCTGCTCGCGATAGCGCAATGTCAGTCACCATAATTGTTGAATGGTATACCGCTATCGCGAGCAGGCTCACTCCTACAAGGGAATTGTGTGAGCTCTGGAAACACAAACCCCGGCACAGGGCCGGGGTTTGTTTACCGCGCTACAACCTTAAACCAGCGCAGCAATCGCCGCGTTGAGGGTTGCGCTTGGGCGCATGGCCTTGCTGATCAGCTCGGCATTGGCGTGGTAGTAACCGCCGATGTCGACTGGCTTGCCCTGAACGGCGTTGAGCTCGGCAACGATGGTTGCCTCGTTCTCGGTCAGGGTTTTTGCCAGCGTCGCGAACTGCGCTTGCAGTGCAGCGTCTTCAGTCTGGGCGGCCAAAGCCTGAGCCCAGTACATTGCCAGATAGAAGTGGCTGCCGCGGTTGTCGATGTTGCCGACTTTGCGGGATGGCGACTTGTTGTTGTCGAGGAACTGGCCAGTGGCCTGATCCAGAGTCTTCGACAGCACCAGTGCTTTCGGGTTGTTGTAGTTCACGCCCAAGTGCTCAAGGGACGCTGCCAGTGCGAGGAACTCGCCCAGCGAATCCCAGCGCAGGAAGTTCTCTTCAACCAGTTGCTGCACGTGCTTCGGAGCCGAACCGCCGGCGCCGGTTTCGAACAGGCCGCCGCCGTTCATCAGCGGCACGATCGACAGCATTTTGGCGCTGGTGCCCAGTTCCATGATCGGGAACAGGTCAGTCAGGTAGTCGCGCAGTACGTTGCCGGTCACCGAAATGGTGTCCTTGCCTTCGCGGGTGCGCTGCAGGGTGAACTTCATTGCGTCGACCGGCGCCATGATCTGGATGTCCAGACCGGCCGTGTCGTGATCCTTCAGGTACGCCTGAACTTTCTCGATCACTACGCCGTCGTGAGCGCGCATCGGGTCGAGCCAGAAGATCGCTGGCGTGCTGCTGGCGCGAGCACGGTTGACGGCCAGTTTGACCCAGTCCTGGATCGGCGCGTCTTTGGTCTGGCACATGCGGAAGATGTCGCCGGCTTCAACAGCCTGTTCCATCAGCAGGGTGCCTTTGCTGTCGGTCACGCGAACCACGCCGTCAGCCTTGATCTGGAAGGTCTTGTCGTGCGAGCCGTACTCTTCGGCTTTCTTCGCCATCAGGCCAACGTTTGGCACGCTGCCCATGGTGGTCGGGTCGAAAGCGCCATTGGCTTTGCAGTCTTCGATCACCGCCTGGTAGATGGTTGCGTAGCAACGATCCGGGATCACAGCCTTGGTGTCGTGCAGCTGACCGTCGGTGCCCCACATTTTGCCGGAGTCACGGATCATCGCTGGCATCGAGGCGTCGACGATAACGTCGCTCGGCACGTGCAGGTTGGTGATGCCTTTGTCGGAGTTGACCATCGCCAGCGATGGGCGAGCAGCATAGACCGCCGCCATGTCAGCTTCGATCTGCGCTTGCTGCTCGGCCGGCAGGGCCTTGATGCGCGCGTACAGATCGCCGATGCCGTTGTTCAGGTTGAAGCCGATCTCGGCCAGCACGGCTGCGTGCTTGGTCAGAGCGTCTTTATAGAACTCGGCAACGATCTGGCCGAACATGATCGGGTCGGAGACCTTCATCATGGTCGCTTTCAAGTGAACCGACAGCAACACGCCTTGGGCCTTGGCGCTGTCGATTTCAGCAGCGATGAACGCGCGCAGGGCGTTTTTGCTCATCACGGCGCAGTCGAGGATCTCGCCAGCCTGAACGGTGGTTTTTTCTTTCAGAACGGTCGCAGTGCCGTCTTTGGCGATCAGCTCGATCTTCACAGCGTCAGCGGCGTCGATCAGGGCAGCTTTTTCGCTGCCGTAGAAATCGCCGGTGCTCATGTGAGCGACGTGGGACTTGGAGTCTTTGGCCCAGGCGCCCATTTTGTGCGGGTGCTTGCGCGCGTAGTTCTTCACCGACAGCGGTGCACGACGGTCGGAGTTGCCTTCGCGCAGAACCGGGTTCACGGCGCTGCCCTTGATCTTGTCGTAACGCGCCTTGGCGTCTTTGTCGGCGTCGCTGGTTACGGTTTCCGGGTAGTCCGGCAGGTTGTAACCCTGAGCTTGCAGCTCTTTGATCGCGGCTTGCAGCTGTGGAACCGAAGCGCTGATGTTCGGCAGCTTGATGATGTTGGCTTCAGGCGTAACGGCCAGGTCGCCCAGTTCGGCGAGGTGGTCGGCAACGGCTTTGTCGCCCAGTTGCTCGGGGAAGCTTGCCAGGATGCGTGCTGCAAGAGAGATATCGCGGGTTTCCACGGCGATATCGGCCGAGGCGGTGTAAGCCTCGATGATCGGCAGCAGGGAATAGGTGGCGAGGGCAGGAGCTTCGTCGGTGAAGGTATAGATGATCTTCGAGCGGGTGGGCATATTCGGATTAACTCTCTCTTCTTTGCTAAAGCGTGCGCAGAAACTCGAGGGGCGCCGGGTAAGCGCGTTCGTTCAAAGTCATCCATGAACCGAATGTCGAGATTCTTCGCGGTGATGTTGGGTGCATCAGTAGAGCGTCAAGCAGTCAGGCTGCGGTAACAACCCGACCAATCAGGCGGAAAGTCTCGTACTAGAGAGGCCAGCCGTCGTGACCCTGTGGTCAGCGGGCGGCATTATACATAGGTAGCTGGCAATCTGCCGATGGTTCATATGCAACCAATCTCGTCCATTGGTCTAAAGGTCGCAGGGCAGGGTGGCGCGTAGAGTCGTTGCGAATGCTTGAGTTTGGCGCTTTTCCCTTTGCTTTCAGGCTTGTACGAAACGAGTTGTGCGATTGCCGGGAACAGAGGGTTTGCGTGTTGATTTAACTGGGTTACGCTCGAACCAAGCCAGATGTTCAATCCAAACAATGGAGTTCAGCATGGGTTACAAGAAGATTCAGGTTCCAGCCGTCGGCGACAAAATCACCGTCAATGCAGACCATTCTCTCAATGTTCCTGATAACCCGATCATCCCCTTCATCGAAGGTGACGGCATTGGTGTCGACATCAGCCCGGTGATGATCAAGGTTGTCGATGCTGCAGTTCAAAAGGCATACGGCGGTAAACGCAAGATTTCCTGGATGGAAGTCTACGCCGGGGAAAAAGCCACTCAGGTTTACGATCAGGACACCTGGCTGCCGCAGGAAACCCTCGACGCAGTCAAGGATTACGTGGTTTCCATCAAAGGCCCGCTGACCACGCCGGTCGGTGGCGGCATTCGTTCGCTGAACGTGGCCCTGCGTCAGCAACTCGACCTGTACGTCTGCCTGCGCCCGGTGCGCTGGTTCGAAGGCGTGCCGAGCCCGGTGAAAAAGCCTGGCGACGTCGACATGACCATCTTCCGCGAGAACTCCGAAGACATCTATGCCGGCATTGAGTGGAAGGCCGGTTCGCCGGAAGCCACCAAGGTCATCAAATTCCTTAAAGAAGAAATGGGCGTCACCAAGATCCGTTTCGACGAAAACTGCGGCATCGGTGTCAAGCCGGTTTCGCTGGAAGGCACCAAGCGCCTGGCACGCAAGGCCCTGCAATATGTGGTCGACAATGACCGCGATTCACTGACCATCGTGCACAAAGGCAACATCATGAAGTTCACCGAAGGTGCCTTCAAAGAGTGGGCCTACGAAGTGGCCGCCGAAGAATTCGGCGCGACCCTGCTCGACGGCGGCCCGTGGATGCAGTTCAAGAACCCGAAAACCGGCAAGAATGTTGTGGTCAAGGATGCCATCGCCGACGCCATGCTCCAGCAGATCCTGCTGCGCCCGGCCGAATACGATGTGATCGCCACCCTCAACCTGAACGGCGATTATCTTTCTGACGCCTTGGCCGCAGAAGTGGGCGGTATCGGTATCGCGCCGGGCGCCAACCTGTCCGATACCGTGGCCATGTTCGAAGCGACCCACGGTACCGCGCCGAAGTACGCCGGCAAGGATCAGGTCAACCCGGGTTCGCTGATTCTCTCGGCAGAAATGATGCTGCGCCACATGGGCTGGACGGAAGCGGCGGATCTGATCATCAAGGGCACCAACGGCGCGATCTCGGCCAAGACAGTGACCTATGACTTCGAACGTCTGATGGACGGCGCCAAACTGGTTTCCTCTTCAGGCTTCGGCGATGCGCTGATCTCGCACATGTAAAACGCAGGCACACAAAAACCGCCTGACTCGATGAATTGAGTCAGGCGGTTTTTTTATTGCCGGTATTCAGAGGTAAATCAGTCAGCTCATCGCTTTGGCAGTCGCGGCAGCGGCAGCAGCAGCGGCGCCGACAGCCGCGCCTTCAGCGGCACTGGATGGTTTCTCGATGACAGCATTGATGCCGACCGCATGCAGTCCTTTGGGGCCTTGAACAATATTGAAAACCACGGCTTGTCCTGCCTTGAGGGTTTTATACCCGTCCATTTCAATGGCGGAGTAATGGGCAAAGAAGTCGATCTCTTTCCCGTCCTCGTCGCGGCCTTCGCGGGCGTCGGTATTGATAAAGCCGAATCCCTTGGCATTGTTGAACCATTTCACCTTGCCGACAGCCATGCTCAAATCCCTCTGCAACAGACTCCATCGCTGGAGTATCATCCAAGTCATCCGCAATCTAATCCGTTAAAAGGATTGACTCCGCGGATCTTTTTTACCCACTGTGGGCTCTATTGGTTGTAACACCGTTTTCCCGATAGTCAAGGTGACCGGGCAGTCGGAGTTGAAAACGTGGACAACCGCCCCCACCACTGTATTTGCACAACTGACGAACCTTTCTTTCCATGCATGCAATCAGCCAGATTCGACTAACATTCAATCAGGATCGCCCGACTCTCCAAAAGGATCACCCGGAGGAACACGACGACGATTCGGCGGGCGTTGCTGTTCAGGAAGCAAAGCCTGCATTACAGGCGCCGCCGATGTACAAGGTGGTTTTGTTCAACGATGACTACACACCGATGGATTTCGTCGTCGAAGTGCTCGAGGTGTTTTTTAACCTGAATCGCGAGCTGGCGACCAAGGTCATGCTGGCCGTCCACACAGAAGGACGGGCAGTATGTGGAGTGTTTACCCGCGACATCGCCGAGACAAAGGCCATGCAGGTCAACCAGTACGCCAGGGAAAGCCAGCATCCGCTACTCTGTGAAATCGAGAAGGACGGTTAATCGCCGACCACTTGGGTATGAGGTGAAGCTATGTTAAACCGCGAGCTCGAAGTCACCCTCAATCTTGCCTTCAAGGAGGCTCGTTCGAAGCGTCATGAATTCATGACCGTCGAACACCTTTTGCTGGCCTTATTGGACAATGAGGCTGCCGCCACCGTTTTGCGTGCCTGCGGCGCGAACCTCGACAAACTCAAGCATGACCTGCAGGAGTTCATCGACTCCACCACGCCACTGATCCCCGTTCATGACGAAGATCGCGAAACCCAGCCAACCCTGGGCTTCCAGCGTGTACTGCAACGTGCTGTTTTCCACGTACAGAGCTCGGGCAAACGCGAAGTAACTGGCGCCAACGTGCTGGTTGCAATCTTCAGTGAGCAAGAGAGTCAGGCAGTGTTCCTGCTGAAACAGCAGAGCGTTGCGCGCATCGATGTCGTCAACTACATCGCTCACGGCATTTCCAAAGTGCCTGGGCATGGCGATCACTCTGAAGGTGAACAAGATATGCAGGACGACGAGGGCGGTGAGTCTTCTTCTTCAGGCAATCCTCTGGATGCTTATGCCAGCAACCTCAACGAACTCGCACGCCAGGGTCGCATCGATCCGCTGGTAGGCCGCGAATCGGAAGTCGAGCGTGTCGCGCAGATTCTCGCGCGTCGACGCAAGAACAATCCGCTGCTGGTCGGTGAAGCAGGCGTGGGTAAAACCGCGATTGCCGAAGGCCTGGCCAAGCGTATTGTCGACAACCAGGTGCCGGATCTGCTGGCCGGTAGCGTAGTTTATTCGCTTGATCTCGGTGCTCTGCTCGCGGGCACCAAGTATCGCGGTGATTTCGAGAAGCGCTTCAAAGCGCTGCTCAATGAACTGAAAAAACGTCCGCAAGCCATTCTCTTCATCGACGAGATCCACACCATTATTGGTGCGGGCGCTGCGTCGGGCGGGGTCATGGACGCTTCGAATCTGCTCAAGCCGCTGCTGTCGTCTGGCGACATTCGCTGCATCGGTTCGACCACGTTCCAGGAGTTTCGCGGAATCTTCGAGAAGGATCGTGCCCTGGCGCGTCGCTTCCAGAAGGTCGATGTCGTCGAGCCATCGGTGGAAGACACCATTGGTATCCTGCGCGGCCTGAAAGGGCGTTTCGAGCAGCACCACAACATCGAATACAGCGACGAAGCGCTGCGTGCCGCTGCTGAACTGGCATCGCGCTACATCAATGACCGGCACATGCCGGACAAGGCCATTGATGTGATTGACGAGGCGGGCGCCTATCAGCGTCTGCAACCGGTCGAGAAGCGCGCCAAGCGTATCGAAGTGCCGCACGTCGAAGACATCGTCGCGAAAATCGCGCGGATTCCGCCGAAGCACGTCACCAGTTCCGACAAGGAACTGCTGCGTAACCTGGAGCGAGACCTGAAGCTGACGGTGTTTGGACAGGACGCCGCGATCGATTCGCTGTCGACTGCAATCAAGCTGTCGCGTGCCGGGCTTAAATCGCCTGACAAGCCAGTCGGATCGTTCCTGTTCGCAGGGCCGACCGGTGTCGGTAAAACCGAAGCCGCGCGGCAACTGGCCAAGGCGTTGGGGATCGAGCTGGTACGTTTCGACATGTCCGAGTACATGGAGCGTCACACCGTATCGCGTCTGATCGGTGCGCCTCCGGGCTATGTCGGTTTCGATCAGGGCGGTCTGTTGACCGAAGCGATCACCAAGCAGCCGCACTGCGTATTGTTGCTCGATGAAATCGAGAAGGCGCATCCGGAAGTCTTCAACCTGCTGTTGCAGGTCATGGACCACGGTACGCTGACCGACAACAACGGGCGCAAGGCGGACTTCCGCAACGTGATCGTGATCATGACCACCAACGCCGGTGCCGAAACGGCGGCGCGTGCTTCGATCGGTTTCACCCATCAGGACCACTCGTCCGATGCGATGGAAGTGATCAAGAAGAGCTTCACGCCGGAATTCCGTAACCGTCTGGACACCATTATCCAGTTTGGTCGCCTCAGTCATGAGGTCATCAAAAGTGTGGTGGACAAGTTCCTTACCGAGCTTCAGGCGCAACTGGAAGACAAGCGTGTGTTGCTGGAGGTTACCGACGCGGCGCGCAGTTGGCTCGCGGCCGGTGGTTACGACTCGGCAATGGGCGCACGTCCAATGGCGCGTCTGATCCAGGACAAGATCAAGCGTCCGCTGGCAGAGGAAATTCTGTTTGGCGAGCTGGCCGAGCATGGCGGTGTGGTGCACATCGACATCAAGGATGGCGAGTTGACGTTTGACTTCGAGACCACCGCAGAGATGGCCTGATGGTTTTTGGCTGATGCTGTAAAGCTAAAGGCGCCTTCGGGTGCCTTTTTGCTTTTGGGTATATATCCGTTGCTGCGGCAACGGCTGCTTAGGGTTCCGCCCTTACGGCGGGTCACCTTTTCCAAACGCCGAAAAGGTAACCCAAAAGGCTTGCTCCTACGTTCGGCCCGCTCGCTGGAACTCGGGGTTCCTTCGCTGCGGGATCGATCCGGGCGCAGCGCCTACGGTTTGCTTCGCTGCACCTCCTCTCGCTGTGTTTGGCTGCGCCAAACGGTCGCTGCGCTCCCACCCCCGGATCAATCCCTCCACTCAGCCTTCCGACGTCGCCTTACAGATCAAAAGCTGCAGCCGAGCTAACGCTCATCCTGTTGAGTGGTGAGGGGTACAGCGTGGTCGGCTTTGGATTTGCGTTGGAGCTGCCCCTCATCGGAACGCCGCCCGCCCAGCCCTCTCCCGAGGGAGAGGGAGCCGATTTTTGGGCCTTTCAAAATCTGAGTTCAACGCGGTATCGCACGTCAGCGTACCTCTCCCAAACCACTCGGTCAGTCCCCTCTCCCTACGGGCGGTCCGACGTTTCGGGAGGGCTAGGGTGAGGGGCTATTGATCTGGCTTTTGATCTGGCTTTGGCTTTTGATTTTTTGCCCCATCGGCAGGCCGAGCGTAGGTGTCCATCCGGGGGTTAGGCGCGCAGCGCCGTGCGGCGCAGCCGCATTCATCGAGAGGAGGTGCAGCGAAGCAAACCGTAGGCGATGCCCCCGGATGGACATCGTAGCGAGGGAACACTGAGCCTCGGCGAAGTGCCGTACGCCGGGGCAAAGCCTTTTGGGTTACCTTTTCGGCGTTTGGAAAAGGTGACTCGCTGTAAGAGCGAAACCGCCAGCGGCAGCACCCGAAAAAACGGATATGCCCCCAACTCCAACTCCAAGCCTAACCCCCAAAACGCAGACACAAAAACGCCCGGCATAAACCGGGCGTTCTGTATTGACTTGATTAACGAGCGCGGTAAGTAATGCGCCCTTTGCTCAAGTCATAGGGCGTCAGCTCGACGCGCACTTTGTCACCGGTAAGAATACGAATGTAGTTCTTGCGCATCTTGCCGGAAATATGCGCGGTTACGACGTGCCCATTTTCCAACTCCACACGAAACATGGTGTTGGGCAGGGTGTCGACGACAGTGCCTTCCATTTCGAAGCTGTCTTCTTTCGACATGCAGTAAAGCCCTCGGTATCCAATGAATGGCCCGGTGCAACTGCGCCAGGCAAAAGCGGCGTGCATTGTGCCCGAAAAATGGGGTTTACGCCAAGGGGTTTAGGGTGCGGGTTTAGTTGAGGATGACCCAGCGCTGATTAATCAGCAATTCGATGGGCCGATATTGCGTCTTGTAGTTCATCTTTTTGCAGTTCTTGATCCAGTAACCCAGGTAAACCGCTTCAAGCCCGAGACGCTGGCTCTCGCCGATCTGCCACAGGATCGCGAAACGCCCGAGGCTGCGCCGCTCTTCGTCAGGTTCGTAGAAGGTGTACACCGCCGACAAACCGTTGGGCAGCAAATCGGTCACCGCCACAGCCAGCAACCGTCCGTCGAGTCGGAACTCGTAAAAGCGCGAGAAGGGCAGGTCGCGCACCAGAAACGTCGAGAATTGATCACGGCTCGGCGGGTACATATCGCCGTCGGCATGGCGTTGTTCGATGTAGCGCTGGTACAGATCGAAATATTCTTCGCTGAACTGCGGCTTGGCCGGGCGCACTTGCAAATCGGCATTGCGTTTGAAAATGCGTTTCTGCTGACGATTGGGGGTGAACTGCGCGACCGGAATGCGCGCAGGCACGCACGCATTGCAATTCTGGCAATGCGGCCGGTACAGATGATCGCCGCTGCGACGAAAGCCCATTTCCGACAGGTCTGCGTAGACGTGCACATCCATGGGCTGACTCGGGTCGAGAAACAGGGTCGTGGCCTGCTCCTCGGGCAGATAACTGCAAGAGTGAGGCTGAGTGGCATAGAACTTCAAACGCGCCAACTCGGTCATGATCAACCCTCGGGATAAGCTGGTGAATTAAGTGTAAGCCACGCGCGCAAAAGTCGCTCAGCAAACCCAGGTGGCGCGACTGGGTTGATCCAGGTGGCGGGCCAGATAATCAGCGAATTCGTCGCGGGGAATGGCCCGGGCGCCGAGACTGTGCAGATGATCGGTCGGCATCTGGCAATCGATCAGCACGAATCCCGCGTCTTTCAGGTGCTGTACCAGCGTGGCAAAGCCATATTTCGAGGCATTGTCGGCGCGGCTGAACATCGACTCGCCGAAAAACAGTCGGCCCATCGCCAGTCCATACAGGCCACCGACCAATTCGCCCTGATCCCAAACCTCGACCGAGTGGGCAAAGCCGCGGCGGTGCAGTTCAATGTAAGCGTCTTGCATCGCCTCCGTGATCCAGGTGCCGTCGGCGTAATCGCGGGGCGCGGCGCAGGCGCGGATCACCGCATCGAAGTCCTGATCGAACGTCACTTGATAGCGTTGCTGGCGCAACAGTTTACCGAGGCTGCGCGAGACATGCAGTTCGTCGGGAAACAACACGGTGCGCGGGTCCGGCGACCACCAGAGAATCGGCTGGCCTTCGGAAAACCACGGAAAACAGCCGTGGCGATACGCTTGGATCAAACGATCGGCAGACAGATCTCCGCCAGCGGCGAGCAGTCCGTTGGGGTCGCGCATGGCCTTTTCCAGTGGCGGAAAAGTCAGGGAATTGCGTTGTAACCAAGTCAGCATGGCATCCAGGCTTGCAGAAGGGGAGGGCAGTGCGGACCGTTCGGCCCGCGATAAAGTGTGCCGTTAAATGACAGGAATGTCGTCCAGATACTTCTCGGCATCAAGCGCGGCCATGCAGCCGGCGCCGGCTGAGGTGACGGCCTGGCGATAAACATGGTCAGCGACATCGCCGGCGGCAAACACACCGGGGATGGCGGTGGCGGTGGCATCGCCGTCGCTGCCGCCCTTGACCTGCAAATAACCGTCACGCATCGGCAGTTGGCCTTGAAACAGGTCGGTGTTGGGTTTGTGGCCAATCGCGATGAACACGCCGGCCAGCGCCAGCTCGCGGGTTTCGCCGGTGTGGCTGTCGCGCAGACGAGCGCCGGTCACACCGCTGGCATCACCGAGCACTTCGTCGAGATTCTGGTTCCAGTGCAGGCGCACATTGCCGTTGGCGGCTTTTTCGAAGAGTTTGTCCTGGAGGATTTTCTCTGAGCGCAACTTGTCGCGACGATGGACCAAATGCACTTCTTTTGGCGATGTTCGACAAGTACAGCGCTTCCTCCACGGCAGTGTTGCCACCACCAATGACCGCGACCACCTGATTGCGATAAAAGAATCCGTCACAGGTCGCACAGGCGGAAACACCCTTGCCGGCGAAGGCCTCTTCCGACGGCAGGCCCAGATACTGCGCCGAGGCGCCGGTGGCAATGATCAGCGTGTCGCAGGTGTAGGTGCCGCTGTCGCCGACAAGCTCAAACGGGCGCTGCTGCAACTTGGCGGTGTGGATGTGGTCGTAAACGATCTCTGTGGCAAAGCGTTCGGCGTGTTTCTGCATGCGCTCCATCAGCACCGGCCCAGTGAGGCCTTCGACGTCGCCGGGCCAGTTGTCGACTTCGACCGTGGTGGTGAGCTGGCCACCGGCCTGCAGACCGGTAATCACCACCGGTTTGAGGTTGGCGCGGGCGGCGTATACGGCGGCGCTGTAACCGGCCGGGCCGGAGCCGAGGATGATCAGGCGTGAATGCTTCGCTGCGTTCATCAAATACACCTCATAAGCCTTTGTCACAAAAGGTAATGCATGCTCAAATTGGCCCACAGGTTTGTGTGCTTGACTATGCTTTACCCTGGGGTTTGAAGCATGGCATCGCACGTACAAACCCGTACAATGCCGGGCTGTTACAGAATATTCGCGTTGTGCCGTGTTTTTAAAAGCCTCGGCGCAGTGTTAAAAGTAGTCCCAGTTGCGCTCGCTCACTTTGTTACCTGCCTGGATTGGGCAGTTTTTTATCGTCATTCAATAGATGGACGCGCCTCGGGCGCAGGAAAAGTAGCGTTTTGAAGAAATCCACCGCAGCACCTAAAACAGTCGTTCCGCTCTGGCGCCAACAGTTGCACTACCGGCTCAAGGAAGGTGCATTGATCGCCATTGGCGCCTTGTGCCTGTTCCTGATGATGGCCTTGCTGACCTACGGCAAGGACGATCCGGGCTGGAGCCACAACAGCAAGATCGACGACGTACAGAATTTCGGCGGCCCGGCGGGCTCCTACAGCGCCGACATCCTGTTTATGGTGCTCGGCTATTTCGCCTATATCTTCCCGTTGCTGCTGGCAATCAAGGCTTATCAGATTTTTCGTCAGCGTCACGAGCCGTGGCAGTGGAGCGGCTGGCTGTTCTCCTGGCGCCTGATCGGTCTGGTGTTTCTGGTGCTGTCCGGCGCTGCGCTGGCGCATTTGCACTTTCACGCGGCGTCGGGTCTGCCGGCGGGTGCGGGCGGTGCGCTGGGCGAAAGCCTCGGCAATCTGGCGAAGAACGCGCTGAACATTCAAGGCAGCACACTGCTGTTCATTGCCCTGTTCCTGTTCGGCCTGACCGTGTTCACCGACCTGTCGTGGTTCAAGGTGATGGACATCACCGGCAAGATCACCCTCGACCTGTTCGAACTGTTCCAGGGCGCACTCAACCGCTGGTGGTCGGCGCGTACCGAGCGCAAACAACTGGTCGCGCAGCTGCGTGAAGTCGACGATCGCGTGCATGATGTGGTCGCGCCAACGGTCACCGACAAGCGCGAGCAAGCCAAAGTCAAAGAACGCCTGATCGAACGTGAGCAAGCCCTGAGCAAGCACATGTCCGACCGCGAGAAACAGGTGCCGCCAGTGATTGCCCCGGCGCCGGTCAAGGCCCCAGAGCCAAGCAAGCGCGTACAGAAAGAGAAACAGGTGCCGTTGTTCGTCGACAGCGCCGTGGAAGGCACCTTGCCGCCGATCTCGATCCTCGATCCTGCGGAAAAGAAACAACTCAATTATTCGCCGGAATCCCTGGCAGCGGTCGGCCACTTGCTGGAGATCAAGCTCAAGGAGTTCGGCGTCGAAGTCACGGTGGATTCGATCCATCCTGGCCCGGTGATTACCCGTTACGAAATCCAGCCGGCTGCTGGCGTCAAAGTCAGCCGCATTGCCAACCTGGCGAAAGACCTTGCGCGTTCGCTGGCCGTGACCAGTGTGCGGGTGGTCGAGGTGATTCCGGGCAAGACCACCGTCGGTATCGAGATTCCCAACGAAGACCGGCAGATCGTGCGCTTCTCCGAAGTGCTGTCGACGCCCGAGTACGACAACTTCAAATCGCCGGTTACCCTGGCGCTGGGCCACGATATCGGTGGCAAGCCGGTGATCACTGACCTGGCGAAGATGCCGCACTTGCTGGTGGCCGGTACCACCGGTTCCGGTAAATCGGTGGGTGTCAACGCGATGATCCTGTCGATCCTGTTCAAGTCCGGCCCGGAAGACGCCAAGCTGATCATGATCGACCCGAAGATGCTGGAATTGTCGATCTACGAAGGCATTCCGCACCTGCTCTGCCCGGTCGTGACCGACATGAAGGACGCTGCCAACGCTTTGCGCTGGAGCGTTGCCGAGATGGAGCGCCGCTACAAGCTGATGGCGAAAATGGGCGTGCGTAACCTGTCCGGCTTCAACGCCAAGGTCAAGGAAGCCCAGGACGCCGGCGAGCCGTTGAGCGATCCGCTGTACAAGCGCGAAAGCATCCACGACGAAGCGCCGCTGTTGCAGAAGCTGCCAACCATCGTTGTGGTCGTCGACGAATTCGCTGACATGATGATGATCGTCGGCAAGAAGGTTGAAGAACTGATCGCCCGTATCGCGCAGAAGGCGCGTGCGGCGGGTATCCACTTGATCCTCGCGACCCAGCGACCGTCGGTGGACGTGATCACCGGTCTGATCAAGGCCAACATTCCGACGCGTATGGCGTTCCAGGTGTCGAGCAAGATCGACTCGCGGACCATCATCGACCAGGGCGGCGCCGAACAACTGCTCGGCCACGGTGACATGCTCTATATGCCGCCGGGCACCAGCCTGCCGATCCGGGTTCACGGCGCGTTCGTTTCCGACGAAGAAGTCCACCGTGTGGTGGAGGCGTGGAAACTGCGCGGCGCCCCGGAATACAACGACGACATCCTCAACGGTGTCGAAGAGGCCGGCAGCGGCTTCGAAGGCAGCAGCGGAGGCGGCGATGGCGATGATCCGGAAACCGACGCGCTGTATGACGAAGCCGTGCAGTTCGTTCTCGAAAGCCGTCGTGCATCGATTTCTGCGGTACAGCGCAAGCTGAAGATCGGTTACAACCGCGCTGCGCGGATGATCGAAGCCATGGAAATGGCCGGCGTCGTCACCTCCATGAACACCAACGGTTCGCGTGAAGTCCTGGCCCCGGGCCCGGTTCGCGACTGATTGCAAAAGCAAGAGGCGGGACAATGATGTTCCGCCGCTCTCCCACGAGTATTCAAGAGGACTCCCATGCGTCTTATCCGCATGCTGTTGCCAGTACTGGCGTTGACCACCCTCACGGCTCACGCCGATGACAAGGACGTGGCACGTCTGACCCAATTGCTGGAAACATCCAAGACCCTGAGCGCGAACTTTTCGCAGCTGACCCTCGACGGCGGCGGCACGCAGTTGCAGGAAACCACTGGCGACATGACCCTGCAGCGTCCGGGCCTGTTCTACTGGCACACCAATGCGCCGGCCGAGCAGACCATGGTTTCCGATGGCAAGAAGGTAACGCTGTGGGATCCGGACCTGGAACAGGCCACCATCAAGAAGCTCGACGAACGCCTGACCCAGACCCCGGCGCTGCTGCTGTCCGGTGACGTGTCGAAAATCAGCCAGAGCTTCGACATCAGCGCGAAAGAAGCGGGCGGCGTGATCGACTTCACCCTCAAGCCGAAAACCAAGGACACCCTGTTCGACAACCTGCGTCTGTCATTCCGCAACGGTCTGCTTAACGACATGCAACTGATCGACAGCGTCGGCCAGCGCACCAACATCCTGTTCACCGGGGTCAAGGCCAACGAGCCAGTGCCAGCCTCGAAATTCAAGTTCGACATCCCCAAGGGTGCGGACGTCATCCAGGAATAAATTCAGGCCCCTTGTGTCAGGGCCTTTGTGGTGAGGGCCTGCTGTTGAGGGGCTTTTGTGGCGAGGGGATTTATCCCCGTTCGGCTGCGCAGCAGTCGTCGCTTTTGGGGCAGCTTCGCAGCCCAACGGGGATAAATCCCCTCGCCACACGGTTTCACACAGTATTCGAAAAAATAGAGGTTTCAACGCTACGTGATGGATCTGTTTCGCAGTGCACCGATTGCCCAGCCACTGGCCGCGCGTTTGCGGGCGACCAATCTGGATGAGTACGTCGGCCAGGAACACCTGCTCGCTCGCGGCAAGCCTCTGCGTGAGGCGCTGGAGCAGGGTGCCCTGCATTCGATGATCTTCTGGGGCCCGCCCGGCGTGGGCAAAACCACCCTGGCGCGATTGCTCGCGGAAGTCTCCGATGCGCACTTCGAAACGGTCTCGGCGGTGCTCGCCGGGGTCAAGGAGATCCGTCAGGCGGTTGAAATCGCCAAGCAGCAAGCCGGCCAGTACGGCAAGCGCACGATTCTGTTTGTCGATGAAGTGCACCGCTTCAACAAATCCCAGCAGGACGCGTTCCTGCCCTACGTTGAAGACGGCACGCTGATCTTCATCGGCGCCACCACCGAAAACCCTTCGTTCGAACTCAATAACGCCTTGTTGTCCCGCGCGCGCGTCTACGTGCTGAAAAGCCTCGACGAAGCAGCGCTGCGCAAACTGGTGCAGCGCGCACTCAGCGAAGAGCGCGGCCTGGGCAAGCGCAACCTGACGCTTAACGATGAAGGTTTCCAGATGCTGCTGTCCGCCGCCGATGGCGATGGTCGGCGCCTGCTTAATCTGCTGGAAAACGCCTCGGATCTGGCCGAAGACGACAGCGAGATTGGCACCGAGCTGCTGCAAAGCCTGCTCGGCGACACCCGTCGACGCTTCGACAAAGGCGGCGAAGCGTTCTACGACCAGATCTCGGCGCTGCACAAATCGGTACGCGGCTCCAATCCCGACGGCGCGTTGTACTGGTTTGCGCGGATGATCGACGGCGGTTGCGATCCGTTGTATCTGGCCCGGCGCGTGGTGCGCATGGCCAGCGAAGACATCGGCAACGCCGACCCGCGCGCACTGAGCCTGTGCCTCGCGGCGTGGGAAGTGCAGGAACGCCTCGGCAGCCCGGAAGGCGAGTTGGCGGTAGCGCAAGCCATCACTTATCTGGCGTGTGCGCCAAAAAGCAACGCGGTGTACATGGGTTTCAAAACCGCCCTGCGTGCCGCCGCCGAACACGGCTCGCTGGAAGTGCCGCTGCATTTGCGCAACGCGCCGACCAAGCTGATGAAACAGTTGGGTTATGGCGACGAATACCGCTACGCCCACGACGAACCGGATGCCTACGCTGCCGGCGAAGATTATTTCCCGGAAGAACTCGAGCCGATTGCGTTCTATCAACCGGTGCCTCGCGGCCTGGAATTGAAGATCGGCGAGAAGCTCAACCACCTCGCCCAACTCGATCGTTTAAGCCCTAGGCAGCGGAGAAAATAGTGGTTCCACTGATTATTGCAGTCTCCGTCGGCGGCATGGCCGGCACCTTGTTGCGCTTCGCCACCGGCAATTGGATCAGCGCCAATTGGCCGCGGCACTTCTATACCGCGACGCTGGCCGTTAATATCGTGGGCTGTCTGTTGATTGGCGTGTTGTACGGCCTGTTTTTGATACGCCCGGAAGTGCCGATCGAGGTGCGCGCCGGGTTGATGGTCGGCTTCCTCGGGGGCCTGACGACTTTTTCATCCTTTTCACTGGATACGGTGCGCCTGCTGGAAAGCGGGCAAGTACCGCTGGCCCTGGGCTATGCGGCACTCAGCGTATTCGGCGGGCTGCTCGCAACGTGGGCTGGCCTGTCTTTGACCAAACTTTGATAACGAGAAACCGACATGCTCGATTCCAAACTGTTACGTAGCAACCTTCAGGACGTAGCGGACCGCCTGGCTTCCCGTGGCTTTGCCCTGGATACCGCGCGCATCGAAGCGCTGGAAGAACAGCGCAAGACCGTCCAGACCCGCACCGAAGCACTGCAGGCTGAGCGTAACGCGCGTTCCAAATCCATCGGTCAGGCCAAGCAGCGCGGCGAAGACATTGCTCCGTTGATGGCGGACGTCGAGCGCATGGCGGGCGAACTGAGCGCCGGTAAAGTCGAGCTGGACGCGATCCAGACCGAGCTGGACTCGATCGTGCTGGGTATTCCTAACCTGCCACACGAATCCGTGCCGGTCGGCAAAGACGAAGACGACAACGTCGAAGTGCGCCGCTGGGGCACGCCGACGGCCTTCGATTTCGAAGTGAAAGACCACGTTGCCCTGGGCGAGAAGTTCGGCTGGCTGGATTTCGAAACCGCCGCCAAGCTGTCCGGCGCCCGTTTCGCCCTGCTGCGTGGCCCGATCGCCCGTCTGCACCGCGCACTGGCGCAGTTCATGATCAACCTGCACGTCAACGAGCACGGCTACGAAGAGGCTTACACGCCTTATCTGGTTCAGGCGCCGGCACTGCAAGGTACCGGTCAACTGCCGAAGTTCGAAGAAGACCTGTTCAAGATCGCCCGCGAAGGCGAAGCCGATCTGTACCTGATCCCGACCGCCGAAGTGTCGCTGACCAACATCGTTGCCGGCGAAATCGTCGATTCGAAACTGCTGCCGATCAAGTTCGTCGCTCACACCCCGTGCTTCCGCAGTGAAGCCGGTGCGTCGGGTCGCGATACGCGCGGCATGATCCGTCAACACCAGTTCGACAAAGTTGAAATGGTCCAGATCGTTGAGCCGTCGACCTCGATGGAGGCGCTGGAAGGCCTGACCGCCAACGCCGAAAAAGTCCTGCAACTGCTTGGTCTGCCTTACCGCACCCTGGCCCTGTGCACCGGCGACATGGGCTTCAGCGCGGTCAAGACTTACGACCTCGAAGTGTGGATCCCGAGCCAGGACAAGTACCGCGAAATTTCCTCGTGCTCGAACTGCGGCGACTTCCAGGCCCGCCGCATGCAAGCGCGTTTCCGCAACCCGGAAACCGGCAAGCCTGAGCTGGTGCACACCCTGAACGGTTCGGGTCTGGCGGTCGGTCGTACGCTGGTGGCCGTGCTGGAAAACTACCAGCAGGCCGACGGTTCGATCCGCGTACCGGACGTGCTGAAGCCGTACATGGGTGGCCTTGAGGTCATCGGCTAAATGAAATATCTGCCGCTGTTTCACAACCTGCGCGGCAGTCGTGTGTTGGTCGTCGGTGGGGGGGAAATTGCCTTGCGCAAATCCCGCCTGCTGGCCGACGCCGGTGCGCTGCTGCGGGTGGTCGCACCTGAAATCGAAGCGCAACTGCGCGAACTGGTCACAGCCTCTGCTGGCGAGTGCCTGTTGCGCGGTTACGTTGAAGCGGATCTGGACGGTTGCGGGCTGATCATCGCCGCCACCGACGACGAAACGCTGAACGCACAAGTCTCTACCGATGCTCATCGGCGCTGCGTGCCGGTCAACGTGGTCGACGCGCCTGCCTTGTGCAGCGTGATCTTCCCGGCGATCGTCGATCGCTCGCCGCTGATCATCGCAGTGTCCAGTGGCGGCGATGCGCCGGTGCTTGCGCGGTTGATTCGCGCCAAGATCGAAACCTGGATTCCATCGACCTACGGCCATCTGGCCGGGCTCGCGGCACGTTTCCGTAATCAGGTGAAAACCTTGTTTCCGGATGTGCAGCAGCGCCGTGGCTTCTGGGAAGACGTGTTCCAGGGCCCGATTGCCGATCGGCAACTGGCCGGGCAGGGCGCCGAAGCCGAGCGTTTGCTACAGGCGAAGATCGATGGCGAATCCACGGTCACCACTGGTGAAGTGTATTTGGTCGGGGCAGGGCCGGGCGATCCGGATCTGCTGACCTTCAAGGCCTTGCGTCTGATGCAGCAAGCCGATGTGGTGCTGTACGACCGCTTGGTCGCGCCGGCGATACTTGAACTGTGCCGTCGCGATGCCGAGCGCATTTATGTCGGCAAGCGTCGTGCTGATCACGCCGTGCCGCAGGATCAGATCAACCAGCAACTGGTCGATCTGGCCAAGGCCGGTAAACGTGTGGTGCGTTTGAAGGGCGGTGATCCGTTTATCTTCGGCCGTGGGGGCGAAGAGATCGAAGAACTGGCCGCCCACGGTATACCGTTCCAGGTCGTGCCGGGCATCACCGCGGCCAGCGGTTGCGCGGCGTATGCCGGAATTCCGCTGACCCATCGTGATTACGCGCAGTCAGTGCGTTTTGTTACCGGGCATTTGAAGGACGGTTCCACCGATCTGCCGTGGGCCGACCTCGTCGCGCCGGCGCAGACGCTGGTGTTCTACATGGGCCTGGTGGGGTTGCCGGTGATCTGCGAACAACTGATCAAGCACGGTCGCTCGGCGCATACCCCGGCGGCGTTGATTCAGCAGGGCACCACGGTCAATCAGCGGGTCTTTACCGGCACGCTGGCTGATCTGCCGCGATTGGTGGCGGAGCATGAAGTGCATGCGCCGACACTGGTGATCGTTGGGGAAGTGGTGCAACTGCGCGAGAAACTGGCGTGGTTTGAGGGGGCTCAGGCGCAGGTCTGAAGCAGATCAAAAGATCGCAGCCTTCGGCAGCTCCTACATGAGAATGCGCTCTCCTGTAGGAGCTGCCGAAGGCTGCGATCTTTTGCTGTTAGCCCTTCAACCAAACCCCTTTGCCAGCCAACCGCGCCCGATCATGGGCCACGGTGAAATCCTGTTCCGGCCCCTTCGGCACAACCCCTGTCGGGTTGATGGTCTTGTGGCTACCGTAGTAGTGATTTTTGATGTGCTGAAAATCCACCGTCTCGCCAATCCCCGGCAACTGATACAACTCACGCAACCAGTTCGACAGATTCGGGTAATCGGCAATCCGCCGCAGGTTGCACTTGAAGTGCCCGTGGTACACCGCGTCAAACCGAATCATGGTGGTGAACAGACGCACGTCCGCTTCAGTCAGGTATTCCCCGCTCAGATAACGGTTGGCGCCTAACACGCGCTCCAGATGATCGAGTTCGGCAAACACCTCATCGAACGCTTCTTCATAAGCCTGTTGCGACGTGGCGAACCCTGCGCGATACACGCCATTGTTCACCGCCGGATAAATCCGCTCGTTCAGCGCATCGATTTCACCGCGCAACGGCGCCGGGTAGAAGTCCAGATCGTTGCCGGTCAAGCCATCGAACGCGCTGTTGAACATGCGGATAATCTCCGCCGATTCGTTGCTGACGATGCGCTTGAGCTTTTTGTCCCACAGCACCGGCACGGTCACACGCCCGGTGTAGTCGGCGGTATCGGCGGTGTAGCGTTGGTGCATGAAGTCAAAGCCATCGAGTTTGTCGCCGGTCGAGCCGTGCGACTTGTCGAAGGTCCAGCCGTTTTCCAGCATCAACCAACTGACTACCGAAACGTCGATGAGACTTTCCAGGCCTTTGAGTTTGCGCAGGATCAGCGTGCGATGCGCCCATGGACAAGCGAGCGAAACGTAGAGGTGATAACGCCCGGCTTCGGCGGCGAAGCCACCTTCACCGCTCGGGCCGGGCTGGCCGTCTGCGGTCACCCAGTTGCGGCGCTTGGCCTGTTCGCGCTGGAACGCGCCGTCCTTGCTGCTTTCGTACCACTTGTCCTGCCAGTGGCCGTCGACGAGTAAACCCATGATCAAGACTCCGTAAACCAATAATAATCGTTGGAGTCGAGTCTATTCCGATGAGTTCGAACAAAAAGCGCAAAGATCGGGCGTGAATGATCGGTTAAATCGATTTGTCCCGAGCGGCCCAATATTGCTCGGCGGTGGCGAAAGCCTGTTCACGGTTTTGACCGAGACCGCGCAATGCCAGGGCCATGGTCGCAATCAGGGCCATTTGCGGGTAGCTGTCGACCACGTCGCCGCGCCACACGGCCTTCAGGTGTTCGACCTCCAGCGAGGCCGGTTTGACGTGACGTTGCGCCGACAGTTGCGGCCATTCCTCGTCCCAGCTCTCGCCGCCGGTAGTACCGTAAAGGTGACTGTCGGCATCCGGGTTGATCTCGATTTCGCCGCCGTCGCCCTTGACCACAATCGCCGTGTCGCCAAGCAGACCGCTGGCATCGCGGTGCACAGCCTGATAGCCGGGGTGGAAGATGCTTTGCAGCCCGCAACGTGCGCCCAGCGGATTGAGAATCCGCGCCAGCGAATGAATCGGTGAGCGCAGGCCCAGCGTATTGCGCAGGTCGATCATCTTTTGCAGCTGCGGCGCCCAGTCCACCAGCGGCATGAACGCCAGACCACCGTTATCCAGCGCCGTGCCAACCTGCTGCCAATTGCGGCACAACGCAATGTTCAGCTCGCCGAGCAGTTGTTCGCTATACAGACGCCCGGCGGTGTGTGCGCCGCCGCCATGCATGAAAATGCGCAGGCCGTTCTGCGCCAGGCACTTGGCCGCCAGCAGATACCACGGCAGATGGCGCTTCTTGCCGGCATAGGTCGGCCAGTCCAGATCGACATTCAAGGCCGGCGCCTGCAAACGTGCGCGCAGGGCTTCGGTGAAACCGGCCATTTCCTCGGCGCTTTCTTCCTTGTGCCGCAGCAACATCAGAAAGGCGCCGAGCTGGGTGTCTTCGACCTTGTCGTCGAGGATCATGCCCATCGCCTCGCGAGCCTCTTCGCGGGTCAGGTCGCGAGCGCCGCGTTTACCCTTGCCGAGAATGCGCACGAATTGGGCGAACGGGTGCTCGACGGGTGTTTCGAGGGTCAGCGCTGGAAAGTCGGTCATAAGCAATTCGTCGGTTTGGGCAGGCCCGCCAGTTTCGCGGCGAGTTTGGCAGGGGTGCCTTTGAACAGTCGGTTCAGGTGCAGGCTGTTGCCTTTGTCCGGGCCGAGTTTCAGCGCGGTGTACTTGATCAGCGGACGTGTGGCCGGCGACAGCTGGAACTCTGCATAGAAGCTGCGCAGCAGTTCGAGGACTTCCCAGTGTTCAGGCGTCAACTCGATCTCTTCTGCGGCGGCGAGGGCGCTGGCGACGTCGGCCGACCAGTCGCTCAAGTCGACCAGGAAACCGTCCTTGTCCAGTTCGATGGCGCGGGCGCCGACGGTGATCGAATTCATAGCCAGCTATTGACCTTGTCGTGGTGGATCGACAGCTCGACGAAGGCCGGGTAATCGATGGCTTCGGCCCAGTCCGGGATCTCGATGGCGCGGGCCTGCGCGTCTTCCGTGAGGATGAACAGCTTCACCTGACGGCTTTGCAGCGCATTAAACGGCGCAGTGCCGGGTTGCAACGCATAAGCCGCGTCGCCGGACAGCAGCAACGCGTCTGCATTGCCGATGATACGCAGGCAACTGTTCAAGCGATCGTCGCCGAACGGGGAATGAGACAACACGTGCAAAGTCGACATCAGAGGGTGATCACTTGGTCGTAACGGTCAATAAGGGCGGTGATTTGCTCGGCGGCCAGCGCCTGCGCTTCGTCCAGCGACAACTGGTCGAGGCCACGGGCGCTGGCGCTGTCGGCGCAGTAGAACAACTCTTCTACACCAAACATCGGCAGCGCTTGCAGGTTGGCGCTGAGGTCTTTCTGTTGCAGGGCCTTGGCGTTCTGCCCGGCAGCGAGTTGCAACACACCGTCATCGAGAAACAGCAGACCGATCGGCAGATCGAAGGCACCACCGGCGAGGACGATGTCCAGCGCTTCGCGGGCAGCCGGGCCGGACCATGGCGATTGGCGGCTGATGAGCAGCAGGGATTTGGCCATGTTACGCACCTCCGAAGCAGATCAGACGGTCGGCGTCTTGCACCGCGTCGTGCAACTGACCGAGACCGGACAACTCCCACGGCGCGCTGACTGAGACCGCTTCACGCTGATAACGCTGGGCTTCCTCATTATTCAACACGCCACGACGCAGGGCAGCGGCGATACACACCACGCCGTCGAGCTTTTGCTCACTGATGAATGCGCGCCACTGCTTGGGCAGGTCGAGTTCGTCCTGCGGCGTGACCACCGCGTCCGAGGCGTTGTAGACGCCGTCCTGATAGAAAAACAGCCGGACAATTTCATGCCCACCGGCCAGCGCAGCCTGAGCAAACAGCAGGGCGCGGCGCGAGGAGGGCGCGTGGGCGGCGGAAAACAGCGCGATGGCGAACTTCATGACGGACTCGATCAGCAAAACTGCGGCCATGATAAAGCATTGCGGCCGCCAAAGGATCGCGCAAACCCGATCCCTGTAGGCACTGCGGCACGCTGCGATCTGTTGATCTTGATTTTAAAAAACCAGATCAAAAGATCGCAACCTCGTTTCACTCGTCAGCGCCTACAGGGGATTTGCGGTTAGCGGGGCATGTAGCCGAGTTGCCAGCGCCGCGGGATTTTCAGCGAGAGCAGCCCGATCATCGCGGCCAGTAAACCGCTGGCAAACATCGCCTTGAGTCCGAAATGATGTTCCAGCACCGCTCCCAGAATCGCGCCGATGAACATCCCGCTCCACGGCACCAACTGCACCCGCCAGCCGCTGCGCCGTTCGCCAAGCATCCAGCGGCCCAGTCCGCGTCCGAATCGCGACAACGCGCCGGTGACATAGGTGAGTCCGACCGGTAAACCATTCACTTCTTCGACCGACGCGTTGAGCATGCCCATCGCAATGATCGCTGCGAGCAATGCCGGCAGTTGCGTGTCATACGGCCAGGCTGCCGCCGCACAGAGCAGGGTGGCGATGCACAGCAAAAGCGGCAGCGCGCGTCGTCCGGCCAGACGCGCCACGACAACCCCCAAGGCGTTACCGACCACGAACGTGGTGACAAGAATCACCAGGCGCATGGTCAGTCCGATGTCACCAACGCTGATTGCCACGGCCAGTCGGGTAGTGTTTCCGCTCATGAACGAGACGAAGTCGCCGCTGGCCATGAAGCCGATGGCATCGGTCATTCCGGCCAGTACCGACAGGCTCGCCACCAGTGCCAGACCCACGCGGCCGCGCCACTTTTGCGTGTGCAGATGGCCAGGGCTGGCGCGATGAGTCGAGGCGGATGGCAGCATCGGTGCAGGTGTCCTTGAGCGGCAGTTACGGTTCTATCCCATACAAATCGCAATATTCCAGCCAATCCATCCCGGCCATTTCTGCGACTTCACGATGCACTTCCAAACGTTGCACCTGATATTCCTCGGGCGAATCAGCCGTCAATTGCAAGGTCAATTCCCAGGCAAACAGTCCGAGATTTTCCGCCTCGGCCTCAAACGCTTCATGCAGGCGCTCTTCGCGATACTGTGCCTGGGTTTCGCCCTTGGCCTGGGCCAGCAACGGGTTGAGATGATCGAGACTTTCGCGCAGCTCGGGGCGGGCATCGAGAAATATTTTCAGGGCGTGTTCATGTCGTTGGTCGGTAGGCGCCATGGGTTTTCCTTGTGAGGCTGATGTCCTTAGGTTGCCGCAGCGGCGGGCAGGTGTCGCGCTATAAATGCAGTAAAGCAGAACGATTTCCCGCGTTGCAGTGATACAGTCCGCTTTTTTCTGAATGAGCGAATGCAATGCGAATTCTGATGGTAGCGCTGGCCGCGACGATGCTGGCCGGTTGCGCGGGTTCGGCGATGGACGATGCTCGCACTCAAGCCCCTTACAAAGTACTGACCTCGGACAAAGCCGAGAAAGTCGTGGCCCAGTGCGTGCAATTCGGCTGGCAGGACGAGGCGGTGTTCGGTGTCGATGCGGCGGCTTATCTGGAGCCACGCAAGCTTGGCGGGACAACGGTCTATACGCGTTCGGCGGAGTCGTTTGTCGACGTGATCACCGAGGCGTCGGGCACGACGTTGAATTACTACGCGCAGAAGGATGATTTTGTTGCCAAGCGGCGCCTGGCGGCGTTGGCGACTTGCCTTTGATCGTGCGGTGATGCTAAAGCCGCCATCGCGAGCAGGCTCACTCCCACATTGTCCGTGTCGTGCACAAATCCAATGTAGGAGTGAGCCTGCTCGCGATGGGGCCGCTTCATTCAACCGATAAGCCGCTTCTGAAAGAAATGCCGCTTATGCCCCAGCGGATAATCGACAATCTCGCCACACTCGCTAAATCCCACCTTGCGGTAAAACTCCGGCGCCTGAAACGAAAAGGTGTCGAGCCAGATCCCGACGCAATCGTTGTCCCGGGCAAAATCCTCGGCCATCTGCATCAACTTTGATCCGATGCCCTGGCCGCGCCCTTGCTCCGGCACTGCCAGCAGCTCAATGAATAACCAGCGATAGAACGTGTGGCCATACAGGCCGCCGAGAATCGCGTCGTGCTCGTCGCGCACCAACAGCGCCAGCGGCTCCTTCTTCGAGGCGCCGGCCTGGGCGATGTTATGCGCGCGCAGCGGCGCCAGAATCGCGTTGCGTTGTTCTTCGTTGGGGTTCTGCGACAACTCGATACGCAAGTTCATGCATGACTTCCTTGTGGTCTGAATCAACAGCCTATCCTGCCCGACGGCCATCTTCCAAACGCTTCTTCAACTCGGTGGAACTGCCGCTCTCACGCCGGGGTCTAGCCTTTACAGCGTCATTCCAGCACGCGGTTGATGAGGACATCCCATGAACATTTTCGAAGCCCTTCGCGAAAGCCACGACCGCCAGCGCAGCTACGCCAAAACCCTGATCGAGACCAGCGGTGACACGCCGGAACGGGTCGAGGCCTACAAACAGCTCAAGGCTGAACTGCAAGCTCATGAAACCGCCGAAGAACGGCACTTCTACATCCCGTTGATGGAGTTCGACAACGGCGTCGATCTCAGCCGTCACGCGATTTCCGAACACCATGAAATGGACGAGATGATGGAAGAACTCGACGAGACCGAGATGTCCAGCCCCGCGTGGCTGGCCACGGCGAAAAAACTCTCGGACAAGGTTCATCATCATCTCAAGGAAGAAGAGCAGAAGTTCTTCCAGATGGCCGGCAAACTGCTCAACGAAAAGCAGAAAGAGCAGCTGGCCGGGCAATACGAAAAGGAGTTCAAGGCGCAATTGCCGTGATGGGTGAATGCAAGATTTCGTAACATCGACGTGTACGCCTTTGGCTACACGTCAGGTACGAATCGTTGCAATGAACTGTTTATCCATCCAGTATTTTCGCCGTTTCAGTGGTTTTCGACGTCAGGCTGCGACAAAAGCGCCGATGGACAAAAAATACCCCTCCGTTAGCTTGAAGGCCTCTCCTCGGACAGGAGAGTTCTTAAATCAACGGAGTGAAAAACATGAATCAACCACAAGCACAAACCCAACTGCGACACGGTCGTGTCATTTCCCCTGCCAGCCGCGGTGCGGTTGCCATCGAGCAAGGATTGCTCGGTGCCTGGCAGGTCAACGAGATGGAAGGTGGCAAGAACTTCCCGGCACTGACGGCGGGGCCTTTCCCGGCGCCGTATCAGACCGACTCTGACAGTGTCACGCCGCCAGCCGACGGTTACATCCTCAGCGGTGGCAAGACCGATGCCCGCGACTGCGTGAACTTCACCAGCGAGGAAATGAGCAAGAAACTCGCTCGTCCGTTCACTTGGCCGCTGCTTAACGTCACCCCGGGGCAGACCCTCGAAATCAAATGGGAATACACCGCGCCGCACACCACTCGCGGCTATCGCTGGCTGATCACCAAGGATGGCTGGGACCCGAAACAACGCATCACCCGCGCGCAACTGGAAACCCAACCGTTCTTCGAGGATTTCTACCCGCAGGTGCCTTACTACAGCTATCCGAACGAGCTTAAGGCCAAGGTCAATCACGCGGTGAAACTACCGGCCAATAAAAAGGGTCATCACGTTATCGTGCTGATGTGGATCGTCGCCAACACTGGCAACGCTTTCTATCAGGCTTTTGACGTCGACTTCAAATAGCGTTCGTAACGCCAAATCCACACGTTCTGAAGGATTAGAACATGTCAAACATCGATTTTTCTTTAATGCACAACGCGGCGAGCGATGCTGCCTCGCTGATGCCGGACATTGCCGGCAAGAAGATCCTCATGGGCTTCTGGCACAACTGGTCGGCGGGGCCTAGCGATGGTTATCGCCAAGGCCGTTTCGCCAGCCTCGCGCTCGAAGAGGTGCCCAAGGAGTACAACGTGGTTGCGGTGGCCTTCATGAAGGGCAGCGGGATTCCGACCTTCAAACCGTTCAATGTCTCCGATGCCGAGTTTCGCCGCCAGGTCGGTGTGCTCAACAGTCAGGGGCGGGCGGTGCTGATTTCCCTCGGCGGTGCCGATGCGCACATCGAGCTGCGCGCCGGCCAGGAACAACCGCTGGCCAACGAGATCATCCGGCTGGTGGAAACCTACGGCTTCGATGGTCTGGACATCGATCTTGAACAGAGCGCGATTGATTTCGCTGCCAACAAGACTGTCCTGCCGGCTGCGCTGAAACTGGTCAAGGATCATTACGCCGGCCAGGGCAAGCACTTCATCATCAGCATGGCCCCGGAGTTTCCCTACCTGACCAGTAACGGCAAATACGTCGGTTACCTGCAGGCACTGGAAGGCTACTACGACTTCATCGCGCCGCAGTTCTACAACCAGGGTGGCGACGGCGTCTGGGTGCCTGAAGCGAATAACGGTGCGGGCGCGTGGATCGCGCAAAACAACGATGCGCTGAAGGAGGACTTCCTCTATTACCTGACCGAAAGTCTGGTAACCGGCACGCGTGGCTTCACCAAAATCCCGGCGGACAAGTTCGTCATCGGTCTGCCAGCGAACAATGATGCGGCTGCCACCGGTTACGTGATCGATAACACCGTGGTCGGCAATGCGCTGAAGCGTCTGGCGATCAAGGGACATCCGATCAAAGGCTTGATGACCTGGTCGGTCAACTGGGACAACGGCGTCAGCAAGGATCGCGTGCCGTACAACTGGGAATTCAGCCGGCGTTATGGGCCGCTGATTCATGGGGCGCGGTTGTCTGATCAGGCGTTTGATGCGCTCGTGGAGGGTATTGCTCATCAGCGGTAAGTGAACAAAAAGCCCGGTAGCGCTGCCGGGCTTTTTTGTGGGTTGGTGAAGATCAAAAGATCGCAGCCTGCGGCAGCTCCTACATTTAGAAGCCTTCCAAACGTCCGGTGGTTCCTGGCCACTGCCCACCTTCAAGCACCAACAGCCGCTCTTTTGCCTCAAGGCCTCCGGCAAATCCGGTCAGTTTTCCGGATGCGCCAATCACCCGATGACACGGCGCGACGATGGAGATCGGATTACGCCCGTTCGCCGCACCCACCGCTCTTACCGCTGCAGGATTGCCGATCTGCTCGGCGATCTGGCTGTAGGTGCGTGTTTGGCCAAACGGAATGGTCAGCAATGCGGCCCAGACCTGTTTCTGAAACGCCGTGCCGGCGAAGTCCAGTTCAAGATCGAAGCAATCGCGCGTACCGGCAAAATATTCTTCGAGCTGCCGGGCGGTTTTCAGCAGGATCGGATTGTCCGGCGCTGCGCTCATCGGCCCGAGGGGCACGCGGTTCGGTTTGTCGTTTTCCCAGAGGATGGCCACCAGTCGTGCGCCGTTCGCGACCAGCTTCAGCTCGCCGACCGGCGAGGGCAGGGTGATGAACGTGTAGGGCATGACGACAGGCTCCGGCGCAAAGTGTGAACGGCGTCCAGCATAGCGCCCGTGCAGGGAGGCGCAATACGCAAAGCCGACCATACTGCTTGTTGCTCTTGAAGCGTTCCCCTGGGTTTTGCCCAACTCCTAAAAACAAAAAAAGAGATCGACTCATGAAGTACGAACCTTTGGCCAAATCGCTGATAGCGACCTCACTGGCACTCAGCTGCCTCATGGCTCACGCCGCCTCGGTGGCACCGGTTGCCGCCGAAAACGGCATGGTGGTCACCGCGCAACACCTCGCCACTCACGTTGGCGTCGACGTCTTGAAGAGCGGCGGGAATGCCGTGGATGCCGCTGTTGCAGTGGGTTATGCGCTGGCGGTGGTGTATCCCGCCGCCGGTAACCTGGGCGGTGGCGGTTTCATGACCATTCAATTGGCGGACGGGCGCAAGACCTTCCTCGACTTCCGCGAAAAAGCTCCGCTGGCAGCGACCGCCAACATGTATCTCGACAAGGACGGCAACGTCGTCCCGGATCTGAGTACGCGTGGCCATCTGGCCGTCGGCGTGCCGGGCACCGTGTCCGGCATGGAGCTGGCCCTGAGCAAGTACGGCACCAAACCGCGCAAGGAAATGATCGCGCCGGCCATCAAACTGGCTGAAGACGGTTTTGAACTGGAGCAGGGCGACGTCGAACTGCTGGACTACGCCACCGATGTGTTCAAAAAGGACATGCGCGATTCCGGTTCGATTTTCCTGCACAACGGCGAGCCGATGCAGGTCGGGCAGAAACTGGTGCAAAAGGATCTCGGTAAAACCCTGCGGACGATTTCCGAAAAAGGCGCCGACGGGTTCTACAAAGGCTGGGTGGCCGATGCCATCGTGACCTCCAGCCAGGCCAACAAGGGCATCATCACCCAGGCCGACCTCGACAAGTACAAGACCCGCGAACTGGCGCCAGTGGAGTGCGATTACCGTGGCTATCACGTGGTCTCCGCGCCACCGCCAAGCTCCGGCGGTGTGGTGATCTGCCAGATCATGAACATTCTTGAAGGCTATCCGATGAAGGATCTGGGCTTCCATTCGGCCCAGGGCATGCACTACCAGATCGAAGCGATGCGCCACGCTTACGTGGATCGCAACAGCTACCTCGGCGATCCGGATTTCGTCAAGAACCCGATCGAGCACCTGCTCGACAAGAACTACGCGACCAAACTGCGCGACGCCATCCAGCCACAGAAGGCCGGTGTGTCGGCTGAGCTGAAACCCGGCGTCGCACCGCATGAAGGCAGCAACACCACGCACTATTCGATCGTCGACAAGTGGGGCAACGCAGTCTCGGTCACCTACACCCTCAATGACTGGTTCGGCGCCGGCGTGATGGCAAGCAAAACCGGGGTGATCCTCAACGACGAAATGGACGACTTCACCTCCAAGGTCGGCGTGCCGAACATGTACGGCCTGGTGCAGGGCGAAGCCAACGCCATCGCCCCGGGCAAGGCGCCGCTGTCGTCGATGAGCCCGACCATCGTCACCAAGGACGGCAAAGTGGTGATGGTGGTGGGCACACCGGGTGGCAGCCGGATCATCACCGCGACCTTGCTGACCATGCTCAACGTCATCGACTACGGCATGGGCTTGCAGGAAGCGGTCGATGCGCCACGCTTCCACCAGCAGTGGATGCCGGAAGAAACCAACCTCGAAGACTTCGCCGCCAGCCCGGATACGAAGAAGATCCTCGAAAGTTGGGGGCACAAGTTTGCAGGTCCCCAGGATGCCAACCACATCGCCGCGATTCTGGTCGGCGCGCCGTCACTGGGCGGTAAACCGGTCGGCAAAAACCGCTTCTACGGCGCCAACGATCCACGGCGCAACACCGGGTTGTCACTGGGTTACTGAGGGGCGTAAAAAGGGGGCGGAGTCATATCCGCCCCTGTCTCAAGGACTGATCAAGGAAGGCACACCATGACCACCGCATTGCTGATCATCGACGTCCAGCGCGCCCTCTGCTCGGGCGAATACCAGTGTTTCGACATTCACCGCGTGATCAATACGATCAATGACCTCAGCGGCCGTGCGCGCAAAGCCGGCGTGCCGGTGGTGTTGATTCAGCACGAAGAAAAGGGCAGCCCGCTGGCCCATGGTGCTGACGGCTGGCAATTGGCCGAAGGCCTTGAAACAAGTGCGAAAGACCTGCGCGTGCGCAAGACCACCCCGGATTCGTTCTACCAGACTGATTTGCGCAAGCTGCTGCCCGGCGAAGATTTCGAGCAACTGGTCATCTGCGGCCTGCAAACCGATTACTGCGTCAATGCCACCGTGCGACAGGCCCATCAACTGGGTTATGACGTGGTGCTCGCCGCCGATGCGCATTCGACCATCAACAACGGCAACACCAGCGCCGAAGACATCATCGCCGAACACAACAAGGACCTCGCCCACCTGACCGGCTCCGTGGCCCGAATCGACGTAAAACCCGCCGCCGCCATCACCTTCAAATAACCTCCCGAGCCACTGCAGGAGCAACGCGTGCTCGCGAAACCGGTGTGCCTGTAACGCATGTGTTGGCTGACACGACGCCTTCGCGAGCAAGCCCGCTCCCACAATAAATGGGGTATTCACTGATTCCTGTGCCCGGCCTAAGCCCACTCCCACAACAATGGGGGTGTTTACAGATTCCTGTGCCCAGCATAACTCCCCTGTGGGAGCGGGCTTGCTCGCGAAAGCGGTATGCCTGTAGCGCATGTTTTGGCTGACACGACGCCTTCGCGAGCAAGCCCACTCCCACAACAATGGGGGTGTTTACAGATTCCTGTGCCCGGCAAAACTCCCCTGTGGGAGCGAGCCTGCTCGCGAAGGCGGCAGCACTGACAACACTCCGCTGGCATAATGCCGCCGCCCCGAAGAATGGAATCTGTCGATGTTGTCTTGCAAACTCTGCTACGTAGCGTCGAAACAGTCGCTGTCGATTGATTACGACCTGCTCAGCCTAGGCGTGGCGCGGACTGAGCAGGAAAACGAGCTACCGCACACGCTGCTCAAAGGCGATTATCAGACGTTGTTGCAAAAACGGACGGTGAAACTTTGCCGCTGGATTTCATGCCCTGACACCCTGCGGCGAGGTACTTGGCGAACATCCTTGGGGCTGCCTCGCAGCCCCGCGTCATTCACGTCGCAAACAACCATCCACGTGCACTCTCCACGGGTTCCGACACCACCCCCTCCAGCACCATTCGCGTAATCGTCTCCGCCGCCGTCTGGTAATCCTCATCCTGCGGATCGGGTCGACCGGTGATGCAGCCCATCTGCCAGCCGATGTTGGTGTACGTGCGCGTCGCCGACCAGATGAACAGCATCAAATGTTGCGGATCCACCGGCGCGAGCAAGCCGCGCTCGATCCAGCTGCGCAGGCATTCGACATTGCGCCGCGCTTCGGCGTGCAACAGGTCGCGACATTCGTCGGGCAATTGTCGGCCACCGAGCAACAGTTCGCCGCTGAACACCTTGGCAATCGCCGGATGTTCCCGGGCGATGCGAATCCGCGCCGCCACGTAGGCACGCAGACCAATCAGCGGATCATCGCTTTCACGTAGCACCGCCGAAGCTTCCAGCAGCGGTTCGACAAAACCCAGCAGCACTTTGCCGTAGAGGTTTTCCTTGGTCTGGAAGTAGTAATACAGGTTGGCCTTGGGCACCCCGGCACGGGCCGCGATGTCGCGAGTCTGGGTGGCGTCGAAGCCTTTGGCGGCGAATTCTTCGCTGGCGGCGGCGAGGATCAACTGCTCGTTACGTACGCGTATGGCACTCATGGAGACACGAATTGATTGGACGGCATGGAAAGCTTCTGGCGATTTCGGTTTCGCAATATACAAAACTATATAGCGGTGAATCCAGCATACTCGACGCGCAGCGCTATGCTGGTTCGATCATTGATGTAAAAAAGGAGGGGAAATGGCCATTCAGGCATTGCGCGCGGGCGCTGCACAGCTGGACGCGGTGGCGCAGTTATTCGACGCCTATCGAGGTTTTTACCAGCAACCGCCGAATCTTGAGCAATCACGCGCGTTCATCGCCGAGCGCATGGCCGGCAATGAATCAGCGATTTTTCTGGTGCAGGATGAGTCCGGCGCGGCGCTGGGATTTGTGCAGTTGTACCCGACGTTTTCGTCGATCGACGCCCATCGCACCTGGTTGCTCAGCGATCTGTTCACCACGCCCGCTGCCCGTGGTCGCGGGATAGGTCGCTTGCTGATGAACACGGCGCGAGAGTTTGCACTGCAGACCGGCGCCAAAGGCCTGATGCTGGAAACCGCCACCGATAACGTCACGGCGCAGGGTTTGTACGAGTCGCTGGGGTACGTGCGCGACAGCGGTTACTACACCTACCTGCTCGATTTGCGTCAGGGTTGAGTGGCTTCGCGCAGTAACGTTTCGATCTGCGCCAATTCCCAGGTGCTAAGCAAACTCACCGGATCGGTGCCGTAACGCTGCCAAGTGTCGAATGCGCCATGCCTGCCATCGCCAGTGCGGGCGTGTTCACAGTGATGTAATCGGCCATCTGCAAAATCCAGCAGCAGAGACCAGCCGTCGATGTCGACCGCGACCATCCCGGCCGCGTTCGGCCGCTCGCAGACGTTGAACGCCAGCACGCCGAGCGCAGCGTCACGCAAACGCTGGCACACTTCGCGGGCGGTAATAAAAGAGCCCATGTTTCAACTCGACGAACAGAAGAGCGCGCCAGCATAAAGCCGAAGTCGACAAGTGTCAGCGATCACTGGCCCGATCCCGGACATTTCCGTAACATCCGCACCCCTCAAATCCCGCGAACATCTGCGGCCGCGCACGGCGGCCGCTCAGTCAGGTACAGCATGAAACCGATTCGTCTGCGCGCCGATGTCCTGGCCGGACTCACCACCTCGTTTGCCCTGTTGCCCGAATGCATTGCGTTCGCGCTGGTGGCGCACCTCAATCCGTTGATGGGCCTGTACGGCGCCTTCATCATTTGTACATTGACCGCGTTGTTCGGCGGACGGCCGGGCATGGTCTCCGGCGCGGCCGGTTCGATGGCGGTGGTGATCGTTGCGCTGGTGGTCCAGCACGGCGTGCAATATCTGCTGGCGACGGTGCTGCTCGGCGGCTTGATCATGATGGCGTTCGGACTGTTGCGCCTGGGCAAACTGGTGCGGATGGTGCCGCACCCGGTGATGCTCGGCTTCGTCAACGGCCTGGCGATCATTATCGCGCTGGCGCAACTGGAGCATTTCAAAAGCGGCGAAGCGTGGCTCAGCGGTACGCCGTTGTACTGGATGACCGGGTTGGTGGCGCTGACCATGGCCATCGTTTACGTCCTGCCGCGCCTGACCAAAGCGGTGCCGCCGGCGCTGGTGGCGATCCTCGGCGTCGGTCTGCTGGTCTACCTGTTCGGCCTTCCGACGCGCACCCTCGGTGACATGGCGCACATTGCCGGCGGCTTGCCGACGTTGGCCTTGCCGGACATCCCGTTGACCTTCGAGACCCTGCGCATCATCGCCCCGTACGCGATTCTGATGGCGCTGGTCGGCCTGCTGGAAACCCTGCTGACGCTTAATCTCACCGACGAAATCACCGAAACCCGTGGCTACCCGGACCGCGAATGCGTGGCGCTGGGCGCGGCGAACATGGTCTCGGGTGCATTCGGTGGCATGGGTGGTTGCGCGATGATCGGCCAGACCGTGATCAACCTCAGCTCGGGCGGGCGCGGGCGTCTGTCCGGGGTGGTCGCGGGCGTGCTGATTCTGTTGTTCATCCTGTTTCTGTCACCGCTGATCGAGCGCATTCCGCTGGCGGCGTTGGTCGGTGTGATGTTCGTGGTGTCGCAGCAGACCTTCGCCTGGGCGTCGTTGCGCGTGATCAACAAAGTCCCGCTCAACGATGTGCTGGTGATCATCGCGGTGACTACCATCACCGTGTTCACCGATCTGGCCACCGCCGTGCTGTGCGGGATCATCATTGCCGCACTGAATTTCGCCTGGCAGCAGGCCCGCGAGCTGTACGCCGATGAACATCTGGAGGCGGACGGCAGCAAGCTCTATCGCCTGCATGGCACGCTGTTCTTTGCCTCGACCACGCCGTTTCTCCACCAGTTCGACCCGGCCAACGACCCGCAAAAGGTCACGCTGGATTGCCGGCATCTGAGCTTCGTCGATTACTCGGCGATTGCCGCACTGAAAACCCTGCGCGAGCGCTACGCCAAGGCCGGCAAGCACCTGCAAGTGTTTCACCTCTCGGAACGCTGCAAAAAACTGCTGAAACGCGCCGACATCCATCACGACTGACACACCCCGTGTAGGAGCTGCCGCAGGCTGCGATCTGTTGATCTGGTCTTTAAAAACCAAGTCAAAAGATCGCAGCGTGCCGCAGCTCCTACAGGGAGTGGGTTAGATGGCGGGGAAGTCGATGTCCGTCAGCGCGGGGTGGTTTGGATGGCGGGTAAATCGATGTCCGTCAGCGCGGGGTGGTTTAGATGGCGGGGAAATCAATGTCTGTCAGGGCGCTGTTGTTCAGGTAGTTGGTCAGCGTCTGCACCGCCACCAGCGCGATCACTTCAATGATTTTCACGTCGTCGATCCCGGCAGCGCGGGCGGCGGCGATCTGCTCGTCGCTCAAGTGCCCGCGCGTCTCGGTCAGTTGCTGGGCGAGGGCTGCGTAGGCGTTCAATTCGCCCTGACGCGCCGCGCCGATCTCCTGCGCCGACAGCCCGGCCTTGCCGGCAAACAGGGTGTGCGCCGCCAGGCAATAATCGCAGCCGTTGACCTGGGAGGTGGCGAGGTACACGGCTTCTTTTTCCTTGGCGCTCAATGAGGTCTTGCCGAGGATCGCCGAGGCTTGCACGTACGTTTCCAGCGCGACTGGGGCCTTGGCCAGGGTCGTGAAGACGTTGGGCAGGAAGCCGATTTTCTTCTTCACACCCTCCAGCACTGGACGGCTGGCGTCGGTGGCGTTTTCGAGGCTGATGGCGGTGATGCGGCTCATGGTGATTCTCCGAAAGTCCGGCGCGAAATGCGCCGGCGATGGAGAGGATGTTAGGGATCGCGGATGGTGCTTTGGCGGCAAATCGTCGAGGATATGCGACAGATCGTCCAGAAATGCCCGCGCACTGATAAATTTATGCTGACATGGCGGACGCCTTCGCGAGCAAGCCCGCTCCCACAGGGGAAATGCGTTTCAAATGTGGGAGGGGGCTTGCTCGCGAAGATCGCGCCACGGTATCGGCGGTGAAACTACACAAGCAGCAGCCAGATACAGCCGGAGTCGACCATGGATCGCCTGTCTACGTTACTCAGCCACTTCGGCGTCAATGCCGGCACCTTCCACAGCGGCGCGTTTTGCGGTGTCGCCGTGCATGAAGGCGAGCCGGCCGGCCATGTGCATCTGTTGCAGTCCGGTGAGTTGCTGCTCAAACCCGGCAATGGGCGTGAGATCAAACTCAACGAGCCTTCACTGATTTTCTTCCCTAGACCGTTTCCCCATCGAATGTTTGCCGACGAAGCCACGAACACCCAAGTGGTCTGCGCCACGCTGACGTTTGACGGTGGTTCAGGCAATGCGCTGGCGTCGGCGCTGCCGGATTATCTGGTGCTGAAGCTCACTGAAATCCCAGAGCTGGGCGGCACCCTCGAATGGTTGTTCAAAGAAGCCTTCGAAGGCCATTGCGGGCGTGTCGCGGTGATGGACCGGCTGTTTGAATTACTGGTGATTCTGCTGTTGCGCCACCTGATCGGCAGTCGTGATCAGCAGCCGGGAATGATGGCCGGGCTGGCCGATCCACGGTTGTCGCGCGCCTTGAGCCTGATGCACGAGCAACCGCAAAAGCCGTGGAGCGTGGCCGATCTCGCGACCGCGGCCAACCTGTCGCGCGCAGGTTTTGCCGAGCATTTTCGCCGTGTAGTCGGGCAGACTCCGGCGGATTATCTGCTGAGCTGGCGGGTCAGCCTCGCGCAAAAGCGTCTGCGCGAGGGCAAGCCGATTGCGCTGATTGCCGAAGAGGTCGGCTATGAAAGTCCCTCGGCGCTGGCCCGGGCGTTTCGTCGCAAGACCGGGCTCAGCCCACGCGAGTGGAAGGCTGGCGCCTGAGTGCTTATCGGGCGAATTTCTTCGCCCCGGCCACACACAGAATCACCCCCAGCGTCACGGCGAGCATGCTGAGGCTGACCTGCTCGTGCAGCAATGTCGCCGCCAGCGCCAGGCCAAAAAACGGTTGCAGTAACTGCAATTGCCCGACAGCGGCGATCCCGCCCTGAGCGAGTCCGCGATACCAGAACACGAAGCCGATCAGCATGCTGAACAGCGAGACGTAAGCCAGACACAGCCACGCCGACAGGCTGATGTGGCTGAACGAGGCGGGCGCCAGCCACAGGCTGAGCAGCGCCATCAATGGCAACGACAGCACCAGCGCCCAACAAATCACCTGCCAGCCGCCAAGGGTTCGCGACAGTTTTGCGCCTTCGGCGTAACCGAGGCCACAGGCCACAATGGCCGCGAGCATCAGCAGATCACCGGTGGGCGAGGCAGTCAGTCCCTGCGACAGAGCGAAGCCGACCACCAGGGCACTGCCAAGCAGCGAAAACAGCCAGAACACTGACCGTGGGCGTTCGCCGCCACGCAGCACGGCGAAAATCGCCGTCGCCAGCGGCAGCAGGCCGACAAACACAATCGAATGCGCCGATGTCACGTGTTGCAGGGCCAGCGCGGTCAACAGCGGAAAGCCGAGCACCACGCCCATCGCCACGATAAACAGTGACAACCATTGCTGGCGCGCCGGGCGGCGTTGGCGAAACAACCACAACAGCGCCACCGCGAGGACGCCGGCGATGGCCGCACGCATCACCGTGAGAAACACCGGATCGAACTCCAGCACCGCCAGGCGCGTGGCCGGCAGCGAGCCGCTGAAGATCACCACGCCGATGAAGCCATTGATCCAGCCGCTGGTTTTTTCCAGCGCCGGGGTAGTCAGATGGGTGGTTCGTTCCATACGAGGTCGCGCTCAGAGGTGGGTTGCATTGGCGCAATCCTATGGCTGAGAATCAGCACAATCAAAGAATTGTCATGGATACATCCCGGCATGCCGCGCTCCCGCTACAAGACCCTCGTTGACACCTTTGCGGCAGATATTCGTTCGGGGCAACTGGCGCCAGGAACGCGCTTGCCGACGCATCGCCAATTGGCCACGCAGGAGGGCCTGGCGCTGGTCACCGCTTCCCGGGTTTACGCCGAGCTGGAAGCGATGGGCCTGGTCAGCGGCGAAACCGGGCGCGGCACCTTCGTGCGCGAAACGTCGCTGGCGCCGGGGCAGGGCATCGATCAGAAAGACGTGGCGGTCGGCATGATCGACCTCAATTTCAATTACCCGTCATTGCCCGGTCAGGCCGACCTGTTGCGCACGGCGTTGCGCCAACTGGCGTTGTCCGGTGACCTCGAAGCCTTGTTGCGTTATCAACCGCATGCCGGCCGCTCGCACGAGCGCGCCTCGGTGGCGCGCCATCTGCTGAGCCGTGGCGTCAACGTCGACGCCGAGCAGGTGCTGATCGTCAACGGCGCCCAGCAAGGGTTGGCGGTAACGCTGATGGCGCTGCTCAAGCCTGGCGATGTGATTGCGGCGGATGCGCTGACTTATTCCGGGTTCAAGGTGCTGGCCGAAGCGCTGCATCTGGAAGTCGTGGCGATCCCGATCAACGATCAGGGACCGGATCTCGCCGCGCTGGACAAGCTCTGCCACAGTCGCTCGGTACGTGCCGTCTACAGCATGCCGACGCTGCACAATCCGTTGGGTTGGGTGATGCCATTGGCGCAACGCGAGCAACTGGTGGCGATTGCCCGTCGGCATGATCTGATCCTCATTGAGGACGCGGCCTACGCGTTTCTGGTCGACAACCCGCCAGCCGCGCTGATCGACCTGGCACCGGAGCGCACCCTGTACGTCTCGGGGCTGTCGAAAAACATCGCCACCGGCCTGCGCGTCGGCTTCATCGCCGCGCCGGCGCAGAAGGTGCCGGCGCTGGAGCGGATCATTCGTGCCACGACCTGGAACACCCCAGGTGTGATGACGGCGATCGCTTGCGGCTGGCTGGATGACGGCACTGTCACCGCGCTCGAAGAGCAAAAGCGCAACGACGCCAGGGCGCGGCAGGCGTTGGCTGCAAAACTGCTGAAAGGATTGAAAGTCATCGGCCATCCGGCCTCGTACTTCGTGTGGCTGCCGCTCCCGGAAGACGTGCGTGCTGATCAGATCGTCGTCGAGTTGATGCACGCACAGATTTCGGTGACCAGCGCCGAACCGTTTTCAGTGTCGGCGCATGTGCCGCATGCGATACGTCTGGCGCTGGGCTCGGTGGACATGGAGGTTTTACGTCAGGCGTTGATCACGGTCAGAAAAGTCATCGGCGCTTATTTGTAAAAACCGCTCTAGCCCGAGAGCAAGCGCCCTCGCCACAAAATGGTAGCCTTGGCACAATTGCATGACACCGTTCTGGATGGCCCGATGAAAAACACCGCGTCACTGTTCCTTACCCTGATGTTCAGCGCAGGCCTGTTCAGCAGCATCGCCCAGGCTGCGGGCGATCCCGAAGCCGGTGCGAAAATCTTCCCGCGCCTGTGCGGCGGCTGCCATCAGGTCGGCGAATCCGCGCGTCCGGGGTTCGGCCCGCAACTCAACGGCATCTTCGGCCGACCCGCCGGCACATCGGCGAACTACGTGTATTCCGAGGCGATGAAAAATTCCGGGGTGACCTGGGACCGGGACACGCTGACGGCCTATCTGAAAGATCCCAAAGGCGTGGTGCCGGGCACGCGCATGATTTTCTGGGGCCTCAGCGACGAAGAGAAACTCGATAATCTGTTGGCCTATCTGCAAACCTTCCCGGCACAACTGTAGGAGCTGCCGCAGGCTGCGATCTTTTGATCTTGTCTTTAAAAACAAAATCAACAGATCGCAGCCTGCGGCAGCGCCTACAGGGGGATTTTGGTTGTGGCTTGGTTGGCAAACCATTGCATGACCAGCGCGCAGGCCGGATGCGATGCAGCTTCCGGTTGCAGGCACAACGCATAAACGCCGCCAGTGCGCAGCGGTTCACCGAATGGCACGACCAGCAAACCGCGTTCGATCGACTCCGCCGCCAAGGTCATGTCCGTCACCGCCACGCCCAATCCCCGCGCCGCCGCATCCAGAGCCAGCTCATCGAGGTTGAACGGGATGTGCCGGTATTCCTCCAGCGGTTTTCCCTCGTTTGCTGCCAGCCATTCGATCCATGCCTGACGATCCGCCGAGCGATGCAGTAATGGAAAGCGCCGCAGTTCTTCCACCGATCGAGGCGCGTCTGCCAGGTTCGGTGAACACACCGGCACCAGCGTTTCTTCGAACAGCGTCAGGCAATCGGGATCGCTGGACGGCTGCGGCAGATAGACGATGTAGGCGTCACTGTCGCTCGCCGGCTCGACCACCTCGGTGGCGACGGTTTCAATCGCCAGTGACACCTCGGGATGGCGCAGGTAAAAGTCGCTGAGTTTCGGCAGCAGCCAGCGCACCGCGAGCGACACATGCATGCGAATGCGCAACGGGCGCTTTTGCGGGGCGAGGCGTTCTTCCAGGGTTTTCAGTTGGTCAAGGATGCTGCGGGCGCTGGCCAGTACCTGTTCGCCTTCCGTGGTCAGGCGCAGGCTGCGACTGGTGCGGATGAACAATGGCACATTGAAGTGATTTTCCAGTTGCTGGATCTGCCGGCTTACCGCGCTTTGCGTCAGGCAAAGGCTTTGTGCCGCGCTGGTAAAACTGCCGCAGCGGGCGACTTCGACCAAGGCTTGCAGGGCTTGCAGTGAGGGCACGTGGCGGATTTTATCCATGCGTTTTCCGAATGGCTCGATGATTTTATAACGTTGGTTTGGGCGACGAAGACCTTATAGATTTTAGCTCTGGCGGCAATCTTCTCAAGCAGCTCATGCGATTCACGCATGGCCGGTGTGCAGAAGCAAGCCGCAGAACGACAGTCGAATGAGGTGGTGCATGGAAAACGTATGTGGCTGGATCGCGCAGGCTGGCAGCTCGCCGGAACGTGGTCGCCTGAGTGGTGCGCAGAAGGCCGACTGGCTGGTAATCGGTGGCGGCATCACCGGCCTCAGCGCCGCGCATACCCTTGCCGAAATGCATCCGCAGGCGCGCATCGTCGTGGTTGATCGGCAGCGGGCGGCGCAAGGCGCATCGGCACGCAACTCGGGATTCGTCGTTGCCCATGAGCATCCGGCGCACAGCGAACTGATGGGCGCGCCTGGCTTCGCCGGGTTTGAAATCGACACGAGAATTTCCCGCGCTGCCAGCGAGGAAGTGCGCCAACGCATCGCCCGCCACGGCATCGAATGCGACTTTCGCGACAGCGGTTATTACTTTGCCGTCAACGATCGGGCCAAGCTCGACCAGGTCGACGCCAAACTGGCGACCCTGCGCGCCCTCGGCGCCCGTGCGGAATTTCTGCAAGGCGCGGCATTGGCGCAAAAGCTCGGCACTTGCCACTACGAGGCGGCGATCTGCTGTGGCAATGGCAACGCGTTGTTGCAGCCAGCCAAGTACGTGAAGGGCTTGCTCAATGCCTTGCCGGGCAGCATCACCGTGTACGAAAACACCGACATCAGCGGTCTTGAACGCCTGAGCCAGGGGCGTCTGCGCGCCAATGCCGTAGAGGGCAGCATCGAAGCGAAAAAAGTCCTGGTGTGCCTCAACGCTTTTATTCCCCGGGTCGGAATCGCTGACAGCGCCACGTTCCCGATGGAACTGAGTGCCAGCCTGACGCGGCCCCTCACCGATCAGGAGTTCCAGGCCATCGGCGCCGTCGAGCCTTGGGGCGTGCTGTCGACGCGGCCGCTCGGGGCCACGGTGCGGTTGACCCCGGATCGTCGGGTGATGATCCGCAACACCGCCGAATACCGTACGCGCGATCTCTCCAACAGCGAACTGGCGGTGCGCCGTCAACACCACGTTCGCGGCTTGCAGCGACGTTTTCCGTTCCTCGGCGAACAAGACATCGACTACTCCTGGACCGGTCACTTGAGCGCGAGCCGCAGCGGCCAGGCGTTTTTCGATCGGGTCGAGGAGGGCGTGTTTGCCGTGGCCGGCTGCAATGGTTCCGGCGTTGCGCGCGGCACGTTGTGGGGCCGCCTGTTGGCGGAGCTGGCGTCGGGCGTCGACTCGCCACTGTTGCAATCAGTGATGCAGCGGGCCGAACCGGGCTGGCTGCCGCCACGTCCTTTTTTCGATATCGGTGCCATGCTTCGCATGCGCGTGGAGGCGGTCAGGGCCAGAACAGAAATCTGAATTTCCGCCTATCACACAAGAACAAAAGCCATTCCCTACAGGTGACAGAACATGCGCATCCACCGACTTTCTCTGGCAATCGCCCTCGCCGCAACGACAGCGAGCGCTTGCGCCGACGAAACCGTGAACATCTCCAACTGGAACAGCTACATCGCCCCTGACACGTTGGCCAATTTCACCCAGGCCACCGGCATCAAGACCACTTATGACATCCACGACAGCAACGAAGTGCTGGAGTCGAAGTTGATGACCGGCAACACCGGCTACGACGTGGTCAGCCCGTCGAACCATTTTCTCTCGCGGTTGATCAAGGCCGGAGCGATCCAGAAACTCGACAAGTCGCAGTTACCCAACTGGAAAAACCTCGATCCGGTATTGATGCAGAAACTTGAAGTGAACGACCCCGGCAACCAGTACGGCTATCCGTATATGTGGGGCACTGCCGGCATCGGCTACAACGTCGAGAAGATCAAGGCGATCTTCGGCAACACCGATGTCACGCATTCCTGGAAGATGTTTTTCGCCGAAGAAAACATCAAGAAACTCAGCCAGTGCGGCGTTGCGATCATTGACAACCCGACGCAGGTGTTGCCGATCACCCTTAATTATCTCGGCTTGCCGCCGCACAGCCACGAACCGGACGATTACAAAAAGGCCGAACAGGCATTGCTGAAGATCCGTCCGTACATTCAGTACTTCCACGCCTCGAAATACATCAGCGACCTGGCCAACGGCAACGTCTGTGCGGTGATTGGTTTCAACGGCGACATCGTTCAGGCAGCGGCGAGCGCCAAGGAAGCGAAAAACGGCATCGACATCGCTTATTCGATTCCCGACGAAGGCACGACCTTGTGGTTCGACATGCTGGTGATGCCAAAAAGCGCACCGCATGAGCACAATGGCTACGCCTATATGAATTACCTGCTTGAACCGAAAGTGATCGCCAACATCAGCAACAGCATTCACTACGCCAACCCTAACGCGGCGGCCAATGAGTTCCTCAACCCGGACGTGAAGGAGGACGCGGCGATCTACCCGCCGAAAAGCGTGATGGAGAAACTGTTCACCGTGGAAGAATTGCCGGCGAAGATCGCACGCCTGTCGACGCGGTTGTGGACCAAGCTGAAAACCAATACCTGAGCCAATTCAATCCAACCCAACCTGATGCGACCTGACGCGACGTTACCTGTAGGAGCTGCCGCAGGCTGCGATCTTTTGATCTTGTTTTTTACAATCAAAAAATCGCAGCCTGCGGCAGCTCCTACAGGGTCGTGGATGTGGATGTGGATGTGGGCGTGGTGTTGTGGCTGGCGACTTGATTGCGGCCCGCCGCTTTTGCCTGATACAGCTGTTGATCGGCGCGTTTGATCAGCGCCGTGTGGCTGTTGTCTGCCGGGTCCGCCAGAGCGACGCCGATACTCACCGTCACATGCCCGACCTCCGGGAAGTGCGCCGCCGCAATCGCCGTGCGAATCTTCTCGGCGACCACTTCAGGGGTATCGGGCTGGGCAATTTCCGGCAGCAGCACCGCGAACTCTTCGCCGCCGTAACGGGCGACGAAATCGGTGGTGCGCAGGCTGCTCTCAATCAATTGCGCCAACTGCTGCAAAACCTCATCGCCGATGGCATGGCCGTACGTGTCATTGATGCGTTTGAAATGGTCGGCATCGATCAACAGCAGGGCAAACGGGCGCCCGGTCCGGCGCGACAGCAGCGTGTATTCGCTGATCTTTTCGTCGAAACGCCGGCGGTTGTAGACGCCGCTCAAGGCATCGTGCGTTGCCAGGCTCAACAGTTCGGCGTTGGCCTGAGTCAGTGCGGCGGTGCGCTGCGCCACGGTCGCCTCCAGCGAAGCATTGGCTTCCTGCAACTCGCGCTCCTTGCCGAGCAGCGATTGCGTCATCGCATCGATGGATTGGCCGAGCTGGGCAATTTCCCGCACCGGATGCTGCAACGGGAAATGCGCGCCGGGCTGGTTGTCCTGCACCTGCTTGGCCGAGCGCGCGAGCTGCTCGATCGGCCGGCTCAGGTACAGCGCCAGATAATAGGCAACGAGGCCGAACACCACAGCCGCCAAGACACCGGCGATCAGCAACTTATACAGCAGCAGACGCGCCGGTTGCAGCGCGGTTTCCAGTGGCTGGCGCACGGCAATCGACCAGGACAATTGCGTGCTTGACGGAGTCGGCACGGTGACCATGCTGGTCAGATAACCGTTGCCCACCGTCCAGCCCGGCGACTTTGCATCACTCACCGGTAATTGCTGGCCCATCAAGGCCTCGGGGTACAGCACTTTACCGTCGTGATCGATGATCAACGCCTCGATATCCGGCGCCGAACTCTTATGCGAAAACGTCGCCGATTCGACAATGTGCGTGACCCAGTTCCAGTGCGCGTGCGCGCCCAGTACGCCAATAACCTGGCCGTCGGCGTTACGAATCGGTGCGGCGAAATCGATAAAACGCAGGGGTTCGCCATTCGGCAAACCCGGCAGCAGTTTGGCCAACAACACGGCTTCGTGCGGATCGCCGGTGTATTCGCCACGCAGTCCGGCCTGGAACCATGGGCGCTGCTGCACCGATTGACCGACCAGCAAACCGTTCACCGCTTGATGCACCTGGCCTTCGGCATCGGTCACGCCCATCCACGCATATTCGGCGCGGGCCTGCGTGCGCAATTGCATCGACTTGAGAATCGCCGGGTTATCCAGATCGCCGCGCTCAAGATGTGGCGCGCGGCTGAGCAGATAAACCTCCAGCTGCCGCTCACGCAATTGTTCGCCGAGCAACGCCGCTGCCGAGCGCGCGGTATTGAGCAACGCATTGCCGCTGGCCTGCTTCATCTGTTCGGTGGCGATATGGCCGACATAGAAGCCCACGCTCAACAACGTCAGCAGGGACAAACCGGCAAACCAAAGGGTGAGATGGCTACGCAGACTGGCTTTGAACATGGGCAATGGCTGTCTTGATTGGCGTGGCGCCATGGTATGCGACATCGCCAACGGGCTGCCAGCGAAGCGCTAGATGAAACTTTCCCAGGTTGATACCAATGAGCCACTATTTTGGGTAAGGTGTGCGCCGCTCGAGAGACGGATCCCGGGCGTTTTCCATGGAGTTCTACAGTGAAGTATCTCAGCAAAGTAGTCGCCGCCGCCCTGTTCGGTGCGGTTCTGGCAGGTTGCACCGGCACCCCGATGAACACCCAGCATTACGACAGCAGCCAATACACCGTGGTTGGTCACAGTGAAGCCACCGCCACCGGTCTGCTGCTGTTCGGCGTGATCCCGATCCAGCAGAACAACCGCTTCGTCCGCGCCCAGACTGCCGCGATCAAAGCCAAGGGCGGCGACGCCATGATCAATACCCAAGTCCAGGAAAACTGGTTCTGGGCATGGGTCCTGACCGGCTACACCACCAAGATTTCCGGTGACGTGGTCAAGCTGAAGACCGTGCAATAAGCCACGGTTGAACGCAAAAAAGCCCGGCTGATCAGGCCGGGCTTTTTTGTGGGTGTTGCGGTAGAACGATTGATTCAGGCAACACGGCGTTCGAGCAGACGATCAGAGCCGCCTTCGGCAACACGGCGTTCGAGCAGACGATCGGAGCCACCTTCAGCAACACGGCGTTCGAGCAGACGATCAGAGCCACCTTCAGCAACACGGCGTTCGAGCAGACGGTCGGAGCCACCTTCAGCAACACGGCGTTCGAGCAGACGATCAGAGCCACCTTCAGCAACACGGCGTTCGAGCAGACGATCAGAGCCACCTTCAGCAACGCGGCGTTCGAGCAGACGGTCGGAGCCACCTTCGGCAACGCGGCGTTCGAGCAGACGGTCGGAGCCACCTTCTGCAACACGACTTTCAATCAGCTTGTCCGAACCGCCTTCGGCGATCATGGTGTGGGCCGGGGTAGCGGCAAAAGCGTTAACTGCGAAAACCGAGAAAGCGATGCTGAGAAGGGTTTGGCGTTTCATGATCGTGTGCTCCAGAAGTTGTTTGTTTGTCTGGAGCCGATCTTACGCCGAGGATTTTTTATGAGAACTTCATTGACGTGATGGTGACTATCGACGCCAGCGATGGTTGACCCAGCCCCGATTTACGGGGCCTTCGCGCGAATACACAACTCACCGGTGGCACGCGTCAGCGCCAGTTCATGCAACGCATCCTTGGTCAGGCCGCTGCGTGCCTTGGCCAGCCACGCCGGGCAGTTCGGGTCTTGGCGATACGGTAGGAAAGCGGCGTATTGCTGCAGCAGCCGGGTTTGCAATTCGTCGAGCCGTGGACGAATCTGCTGACCGAGATCCGGGCGCGGCGTATCCGGTGCGGCACCGGCCGCCTGCCATTGTGCGAGCAGACCGTACTGCACCAGTTTATTTGCCTCCATCTGCGCCCCGATCAACTGCGCGACATCCTCCGCGTCGAGCTTGCGCTCGGCGGCCAGCGTGCGCGCATTGGCGATGACCTGCGCCTCGCGCGGGCTGTCCTGGATGGGTTTGCCGCTGTCCCATTTAGTCAGCGCAACGAGGTCGCCGGTGTTCAGGCGTTCGTTCAGGGTTTCCAGCAACGGCTTTAACGATTCCGGGGGCGCTGCGGCGGTGGCGGCGTGCGCACCGCTGGCCAATAAAGCGAGGAGGGAGCAGCTCAGCAGGTGGCGAACGTGGGGCATTAATCAGGCCTCGATCAGTAAAAAATGCAAGGCGTGTTGTTTATCACAGCTGCCGCTCCGCACCTACCGGCCCTTACCGAAAAAACAAGCAATGGAGCAGCCAGTCGACACCGATTTGAAATGTTAATTGCGCCCCGCGAGCAAGTCACCGAAGCTATCCTGTCATAGCCCTCCCGCCGTCGAGATGGACCTCCATTCAATGCAAACCGCCACTGCCGTCAAACCCCTCTGGCACACCTACCTGCTGTTCCTGGCCCCCATGGTGCTGTCCAACTTCCTGCAATCGATGTCGGGCACGGTCAACAGCATCTACATCGGCCAGATGCTCGGTACCCAGGCGCTGGCGGCGGTGTCCGGGATGTTTCCCATCGTGTTCTTTTTCATTGCCCTGGTGATCGGCCTTGGTGCCGGCGCGGGCGTGTTGATCGGTCAGGCGTGGGGCGCGCGCGAACCGCACATGGTCAAGGCAATTGCCGGGGCGACGCTGTTGCTCGGGGTGTTGATCGGTCTGGTGGCGGCGGTGTTCGGCAGTGTGTTTGCGCGCCAGGCGTTGAGCGGGCTGGGGACGCCGGCGGATGTGCTCGACGATGCGGTGGCGTATGCCCATGTGATGATGTGGATTCTGCCGTCGTTGCTGGTGTTCGTGTTGTTCACGCAGTTGCTGCGCGGGGTCAGCGACACGCTGTCGCCGTTGCTGGCGCTGATTGTGTCGACCTCGGTCGGCCTGGCGCTGACGCCGGCGCTGATTCGCGGCTGGTTCGGCCTGCCGCAATTGGGCATTCAGAGTGCGGCGTATGCCGGTCTGGCCGGTAACCTCGCGGCGATGGCGTGGTTGGCGTGGCGGTTGATTCGCAAGGGCCATCCGCTGGCGCCGGACCGCGAGTTCTTTGCCGCACTGCGACTCAACGGAGCGATTCTCGGCAAGGTGTTGCGCATCGGCCTGCCGACCGGGGTGCAGATGATTGTGCTGTCGTTGTCGGAGCTGGTGATTCTCGCGCTGGTCAACCAGCACGGCTCGCAAGCGACGGCGGCGTATGGTGCGGTGACACAGATCGTCAACTACGTGCAGTTCCCGGCGTTGTCGATTGCGATCACCGCGTCGATCCTTGGCGCGCAAGCCATCGGTGCCGGACGCCTGGAACGCATGGGACCGATTCTGCGCACCGGGCTATTGATCAACGTGTGCCTGACCGGCGGTCTGATCGTGCTGGGCTATCTGCTCTCGCATTGGCTGCTCGGGCTGTTCCTCACCGAGGACTCGACCCGGTTGATGGCCGAGCATCTGCTGCAAATCATGTTGTGGAGCCTGTTGGTGTTCGGTTTCCAGGCGATCATCGGCGGGATCATGCGTGCCAGCGGTACGGTGCTGGTGCCGGTGGCCATCGCGATTATCTGCGTGGTCGGCGTGCAATTGCCGGCGGCCTACTGGCTGGATGCGCAATATGGTTTGCCGGGTGTGTGGATGGCGTTTCCGGTGGCGTATCTGGGGATGCTGATCTTGCAGACGCTGTATTACAAACTGGTCTGGCAACACCAGAAGATCGAACGACTGGTGTAGGAGCTGCCGCAGGCTGCGATCTTTTGATCTTTTGATCTTGCGCCGGCGTAATAAAAACAAGATCAACGGATCGCAGCCTGCGGCAGCTCCTACAGGGATGGATATTTTGCTGTTGTCCGGGGAGAAAGCATCGTAGGTTACGCGCCATAACGATAAGGACGTTTGAGGGTGTAAATGGGGGCTTTTCGACTGCTGTTGGCGGTGCTGGTTGCCGTTTCGCATATGGGCGTAACGTTCTCCGGGCTCAATCCCGGTGTGGTGGCGGTGATTTCTTTTCTGATCATCAGCGGTTTCGTCATGACTTCGCTGATCGAGCGTAACTACAGCTCGACCGGTAAAATCGCCTCGTTCTATCTCGACCGGGCCTTGCGCCTGTATCCGCAGTTTTTGTTCTACTTCATCGCGTCGTGCATCGTCGTGCACGTGCTGATGCCCGGTTCGGCGCCTGACCTCGAACTGACGGTGCCGCGCGTGGCCGCGAGCCTGTCCATGGTGCCGCTGGGTTTCTATATGTTCGGGGTTTCGAGCCTGTGGATTCTGCCGCCCGCGTGGTCGCTGGGGCTGGAGATGTGTTTTTACCTGGTGATTCCCTTTCTGCTTATCTTCAAGTGGCGCGGCGCGGCGTTCGCCTTGTCTGTCGGCGTATTTGTGCTGGCGTGTTTCGGCTACATCAACACCGATTACTACGGCTATCGCTTGTTGCCGGGCGTTCTGTTCATGTTTCTGTGCGGCAGCTATCTGTACAAAGCCAACAGCAGAGGAATGGCAGTGGTGGCCGCGACAACGATCGGCGCAGGGTTGCTGTTCGCGGCGATCATGGCGGGCGTGATCGAGCGTCAGCCCTACAACGCCGAGGTGACGTTGGGCACCGCATTGGGAATTCCAGCGGTGTATTGGCTGAGCCGGCTCAAGTATCACCGGGTCGACGAGTTTCTCGGCAACCTCAGTTATGGCGTGTTTCTCAATCACTTTGTGCTGATTTACGCGCTGCACGGTTTCTGGTCGGGGACGTACGACGCCGCAATCATTCTGGGCGTGTTGCTGGTCGCCTTTTCGCTCAGCTACCTGACTTACTACTGCATCGAACGGCCGGCGTTGAAATTGCGCCATCGGCTTCGGGCAGGCGTGCGAGCGGGAGCAACTGAAACGCGCAGCGCTGAAGCGCTGCTCTGATCCCAGGCGCGCCACGGTGGCAACTGGCGTAACCGGTGGATGTTTGCTTAAGTCAATCGAGGCCCATGACGTCTAGCGCTGTCCGGAGAATCCCATGTCGTTGCGATTGCTGCCAGCCGCTGCGTTTGTCCTGTGCGCCATTCCCGCTGCGCAAGCCGTCGAATACACACGGGTCAACACCCACGCCAGTCAGATCAGCTTCACCTACAACCAGATGGGTTCGCGGATGTACGGCACCTTCGGCAAGTTCGAGGCGACGCTGGATTTCGACAGCGAGCATCTCGACCGCGCCCACACCACCTTGCACATCGATCTGGCGAGCATCGATGCCGGTAGCGAGGATGCCAATACCGAACTGGTGAAACCGGCGTGGTTCGACACGGAAAAATTCCCCATGGCCGTGTTCGAATCGAGCCACTTCACCGAGGTCGCGCAAAACCGCTACCTGATTGCCGGCCAACTGACCCTCAAAGGCATTACCCGCGAGGTGCAAGTGCCGGTGGAATTGAAACCGGACAACGCGATCGGCATCTTTGACGGCGAACTGTTGCTCAAACGCGACGAGTTCGGCCTCGGCGCGGGGGAGTGGGCGGACACCGTGGTGTCCAAGGACATCGCGATCAAGTTCAAGGTGGTGGCGCCACAGCAGTGACGCCACGCGCGCCCATCAATACGCGCGCCAGTGCCCTGGCATCCAGCGCCACTGATTACCGGCCCAACGATAGTGGCCGCCGATCCAGTGATAACCCGGCGCCGGCATCACCGTTACCACTTCCACTGGCGGCGGAGGCCGATGTGGGCGGGCCGGCGCGACGACGCAACCGGACAGGGTGATTGCCACCAGCGTGGCGCCTAGCAGTGCTTTCAGATTTCTCGGCATAGAGGTTTCCCGGCAGATGAGGTGAGCAGGCGCTGGGGCAAATCAACGCACCCAATGCCCTTCGATCCAGAACCAGTTCGGCCCTCGAGCCTGCCAGTGGCCCGGTTTCCAGCGGGCGCCATAGCGCACCGGTTGCCAGTGCCCGGGCATCCACACATAACCGCGTCCTTGCCAACGCCAATGGCCCTGATCCCAGACATAACCGGGACGCGCGCCGGGCATCACTTCCATGCGCATTGGCGGCGGGGCTTGCTGGACGATCACCACCGGTTGCGCAAACACCGGCGCGCTGCTCAGCGCGGCAAGCGTCAACGGCACCAGCAACAGGGATTTCCGCCATTTCGACAGGGAACGCAACACGCTCATGACAACTCCTCGAGGCCTGCGTCGAAAAGTGAACGCAGCTGAGCAATTGGACGCTGAATCGGCGAAAGATCGCGTCTGGCGCGGATGAAATTTTTGTCAGGGACGCAGTGCGTGTGATTTAGGTTTTATGCCGGGCGGTTCGAAGTAAAAAAACTTCGGTTATTCGCGAGCAAACGCTGGTCCCGTCACCACAGTTACAAGCTCAGTTGACCCACAAGGTATGATGTCGCGGTTTTCCGTCGGAGCTCACCCACCATGCCACGCATCACCCACTTCAAATCCCCATGCCCCGAAGGCGTCAACAGCCAGATTCTGCAAATGGTCGTCGATTACCTGACCGACATCAGCGCGGTCGGTCTCGGCCCGAGCAATCTGCTGTACAACGTCTATCAATACGCGGTCGGCTATGAGGTGCATCTGTATCTGGAAGCGCTGAGCGGCGAGAAGGGCACTGAGGTGGAATTGTTGGTCGCCACGGCTGAGAAAGACCCGGAACAGGTCACCGGTTTCCTCTTGTACCTGCCAGTGCAGGGCGATTGGGAGGCGTGCAGCGTTGCCTACATGGCGGTGCGCGAAGGGCATCGGCGTCAGGGCGTGGCGCGGGCGCTGATCAGCGAAATGGTCGGGCGTTATCCGCATGCCGAACTGGCCTGCACGGTCGGCAAAGTGCCGTATTTCGAAGCGATGGGCTTCGAAGTGATCGGCTCGCGCGAGACGCAGGTGCTGATGAGCACCCGGCATTACCGCAGTAACGGCTTGCGCGGTTTTATCGACACCACGCCGATCTACCGCTCGCTGGAAGTGCAGCAGATACACACCTATCTGCTGCAAAAGAACGGCAAGCGCGCCATGCTCGATGCCGAGAAACAGCGCGACCGGCATCTGGACCAGACCACCCGCCACGCCGAAGAATTCGTTCGTCAGCGCCTGACGGTGCACTGATTCGCGCACCCAAAAAAGCCATTCCCCCCCCCTATTCATACATCCCTTGTAGGAGCTGACGAGTGAAACGAGGCTGCGATCTTTTGATGTTGTTTTTCAAGAAAGATCGCAGCCTCGTTTCACTCGTCAGCTCCTAAAGTTCAATTGAGGTAGTTGAGGCAGGCAGGGCTTAACGCGAGCCCGGCCAGCCAGCCTTGTCCAGTGCGGCAAGCAGCGTTTGCGCATCCAGCCCCGGCACCGAATGCCCGTTGCCTGCGGTGCTTTCACTGGCCAGCAAGGCATTGATGATCGCTTCTTCAACCGCCTCGGTCGCCGCCAGAAACAGCTCGCTGATGTGGTCGTTGTTGACCATGCGCAAGCCCTCGCAGGTCGGCGCGCCTTTGCCTTCATAAGCGGCGGGCGGCACCTGATTACCGGTGGCGAACGCGATGAAAATATCGCCGCTGTGGTCCTCGTTACCGCCCCCGGTACGCGCCAGCCCTAGGCTCGCGCGCTGCGCCAGACGCGTGCATTGATGCGGCAACAGCGGCGCATCGGTGGCCAGGCAGACGACGATCGAACCCATGCCCGGATGCGGTAACGATGCGCGCAAAAACGGCGAGTCCTTCTGCTCCATATAGCGTCCGACCGGATAACCATCGACGCGCAATTCGCTGCGAATGCCGTGATTCGCCTGGACGATTGCGCCCACCGTCCAACCGCCCTGAGCGCTGCTCAAACGGCGCGACGCGGTGCCGATGCCACCCTTGAATTCATGGCAGATCATGCCGCTGCCACCACCGACCGCACCTTCCTCTACCGCGCCGTCGACCGCGTTGCTCAGGGCTTCGGCGACATGCGCGGGCTGGACATGAAAGCCGTTGATGTCGTTGAGCAGACCGTCGAAAGTTTCCAGCACCACCGGCATGTTCCAGTAGAGGCGACCGTCGTCCGGTTGCTGCTCACGGTCCAGCGCCACCAGTGCATCGCGCACCACGCCGAGGCTGTGGGTATTGGTGAAAGCGATCGGGCTGGTGAGCAGACCGGCTTCACGAATCCACTCGAGTCCGGTGGCGTCACCGTTGCCGTTGAGCACATGCACGCCGGCGAAACACGGTTGCTGATTGGTTGAACCACGGCGCGGTTCGATCACGGTGACGCCGGTGCAGATATCGCGCCCGGCGCTGCTGCGGCCACGCACATTGCTATGGCCGACGCGCACGCCGGGCACATCGGTGATCGCATTGAGCGGGCCGGGCAGCATCTGGCCGATGCGGATATTGAGGTCACGGGCACGGGGTTTCATGGTTTGTCTCTCTATAAAAGGGCAGAAATGAATGGGCGGGTTTTGTGTTGTCTGCGAGTGGGGTTACTGGCCGTTCTTGACCTTGCTCCACACCCGCGTCCGTACGCGTTCGGTGGCTTTGGGCAGCGGTTCGAGGGTGTACAGCGTGGCCATCGCCGTAGCGGAGGGGTACACCGCCGGATTGTCGCGGGTGGCTTCGGCCACCAGCGGCGTCGCCGCACGATTGCCGTTCGGGTACGACAGATGATCGCTGACCGGCGCAATCACTTCGGGGCGCAGCAGGTAGTCGATAAAGGCCAGGCCCTGGGTCGGGTTCGGCGCGTCCTTGAGCAGCACCAGCGTGTCGAACCACACCGGCGCGCCTTCCTTCGGCAGGCTGTAGGCGATCTTCACGCCGTTGTTGGCCTGCTCGGCATTGGTCTTGGCTTCGAGCATGGCGCCGGACCAGCCGACCGCCACGCAGATGTTGCCGTTGGACAGATCGCTGATGAACTTCGACGAGTTGAAGTAGGCAATGTGCGGGCGCAGTTTCAGCAGCAGCGCCTCGGCTTTTTTATAGTCTTCGGGATCGGTGCTGTTCGGTGGCAAACCGAGATAGTGCAAGGCGACCGGGAGCATTTCCGACGGCGAATCGAGCATCGCCACACCGCACTGGCCGAGCTTGGCGAGGTTGTCTTCGTTGAACACCAGGTCCCACGAATCCACCGGCGCCTTATCGCCGAGCGCGGCGCGAACCTTGTCGACGTTGTAGCCGATGCCGTTGGTGCCCCACAGATACGGCACTGCGTATTGATTGCCGGGATCATTGTTGGCGAGTTTTTTCAGCAGATCGCTATCGAGGTTGTTCCAGCCCGACAACTGCGCCCGGGGCAGCGGGGCGAGGGCGCCGGCCTTGATCAGCGTCGGCAGGCTGAAATTGCTCGCCACCACCACGTCATAGCCGCTGTGGCTGGTCATCAATTTGCCTTCGAGTACTTCGGCACTGTCGAAGGTGTCGTAGACCGGTTGAATGCCACTGTCGCGCTGAAAATCGTGGAGGGTGGTCGGGCCGATGTAGTCGTACCAATTGTAGACATGCACGCTCGGCGCATCGCCGGCCATGACGGTCGCGGCGGCGCCAATACTGGCGAGCAGGCCGAGGTTGATGCCCAGGTTGATATAGCCACGGTGACGACGCATGATGCGGCACTCCAGGCCTGTGCAGGCCGGTGATGAACAGGAGTGGTCAGCCTATCGGGCCGGTCGCGCCGGACCCATTCCCATCATGGGTTACTCAAAAGGGGTAGTGCGTGGACGCGTTGTTGCAGGAAATGCCGGTGCATCAAAGTCTCGCGCGGGTGTTTGCCGGCGTCGGGCAGGAGGGTTTCTGGCGGGCGCTGGTCGACACCTTGCGCTTGCTGGTGCCGCTGGATAACGCACTGGTGGCGCTGATGAAAGCGGGGCAGGCGCCACAATTGCTGATCGACTTCGACAGCAAAGGCCGATCCGACGAGCAGGAAGAATTGGCCAGCTACACGGCCGGGATGTACCTGCTCGACCCGTTCTATCAGAGCGCGTCCAGCGGCATTGCCGATGGCTTGCACAGCCTCGCCAGCGTGGCGCCGGACCAGTTTCTGCACAGCGAGTATTACCTGAGCTACTTCCGTTCGGTGGTGGGCGAAGACGAGTTGCAGTTTATGATCAACGTTGAGGGCGGCGTGCTCGGTTTGTCACTGGGACGCTCGACGACATTCGCCATGGCCGAGCAAGGCCGCTTGCTGTGCGTGCGCGATTGGGTGTTGGCGGCGATGCGTCGACATGTGCAGTTGTTGCCGCCGCAAGGGCCGGCAGCGGATGGGGTGGCGGGGGATCTGGCGACCTTGCTGGATCGCTTCGATGCGCGGCTGACGGTGCGCGAAGTCGACACGGCACGGCTGATTCTGCAGGGCTTTTCGAGCAAGGCGATGGCCCAGCAAATGGGCATTTCGCCGGAGACGGTCAAAGTCCATCGGCGCAATCTGTATCACAAGCTCAACGTCACCGGGCATGGCGAACTGTTCGCCCTGGTCCTGCGCCCGAACTGACATCCAAGGCCTGTGTAGGAGCTGCCGCAGGCTGCGATCTTTTGATGTTGTTTTTTAAAAGACAAGATCAACAGATCGCAGCCTGCGGCAGTTCCTACAGGGCTGCCTTTAGATTGTGCGTTGGAAGACCAGTGCCTTGAGGCCGCTTTGCGGGTCGATATCCGGGAACTCCGGTGGGTTTTCCAGCCGCTGCTCAAAGCGCAACTCCGGCGCCTCCTGGGTCACGCCATCAATCAGGAATGCCGAACCGAACGCCGGATCATTCATGCACGCCAGCACCGTCCCCTCGGCGGTCAGCAGTTCCGGCAAGCGGCGCAGCACGCGCTGGTAATCCTTGGTCAGCAGGAAACTGCCTTTCTGGAACGACGGTGGATCGATGATCACCAGATCGTACGGGCCGCTGTTGATCACTTTGCCCCAGGACTTGAACAGGTCATGCCCGAGGAAGCTGACTTTGCTCAGGTCGTGGCCGTTCAAACGGTGATTGTCGCGGCCACGACTCAGCGCCGCGCGTGACATGTCCAGATTGACCACGTGGCTGGCACCACCCTCGATCGCCGCCACGGAAAAACCGCAGGTGTAGGCGAACAGATTCAGCACGCGCTTGCCATTGGCCTGTTCACGAACCCAGTCACGGCCGTAGCGCATGTCGAGAAACAGCCCGGTATTCTGCTTGCGACCCAGATCGACAAGGTAGTGCAAACCGCCCTCGACGATGGTCATTTCGTCGATCTCGTCACCGAGCAGCCATTCGGCGGTGCTCTGCGGCAGATAGCGATGCTGGATCAGCAAGGTGTGTGCACCGGACTGCTGCCATTCATTCGAAATGCTGATGTCCAGCAGCAATTCCTTGAGATTTTCCAGTTGCTCAGGCGCCGGTTCCTTGAACAGCGACACCAGCACCACGCCTTGCAGCCAGTCCACGGTCAACTGCTCCAGGCCCGGCCAGCAACGTCCGCGCCCGTGAAACAGGCGACGGGTTTCGCTCGGCGCCGCCGCGAGCGCGGGCAGCAGATGGGCATGGAGGGTGGCGAGGGCTTCAGGGTTCATCGGTCAGGGTCGGCAAGCAAAAGGGCCGGCATTTTAACCACAAATAGACCGTTGCGAACGCTTGCCACAGCAATGCAAAAAAAGCCTTTTGGAAAAGACCTGTATCAAAAATGAATTTCTGCAGGGCGTACTGCTCATACCAGATAAGCAGCGGATTCAAGCCGCTAAATCGTTAATGCAAAAACCGGGAGTGCCAGTTCATGTGCCCAACACCTACGGCGAGCGCGCACCTTCCTGGCGGGTTGATTCTGGTCGTTGAAGATGATCCGTTGATTCTGGAGTTTCTCTGCGAAATTCTTCAGGAGGAAGGTTTCAAGGTCGAGCCGCATATCAGCGCCGACGCCGCATCACTTTATCTTGAGCAGCACGCGCCGGAAGTTGCGCTGCTGCTCACCGACATCACCATGCCCGGCACCTTGAATGGCGCCGACCTGGCCAACCTGGTCGGCGAGCGCTGGCCGGAAAAACCGGTGATGGTCATGTCCGGTTATGAAACGCCCGAGACCTCGGGGGTCAAGCATTCGGTGGCGTTCATCAAAAAGCCGTGGGCCATCGGTCAGTTGCTCGATTGCGTCGACAGTGCGTTCAAATCCAAGGCCCCGCGCCTGCACTGACGTTGGGTGGATCGGCCGGGCAAGTGCTACATTGCCGGCCCGGTCTTTTGCCAGAGGATGCAAACCTTTGTCTGCTAACGAAACTGTTTTTGCGCGCGCGTTCGGCGCGTTTCTGTTCGACATGGACGGCACTGTCCTCAATTCCATTGCTGCCGCCGAGCGAATCTGGTCTGCCTGGGCGGTGCGCCATGGCGTTGATGTCGAAAAGTTTTTGCCGACCATTCATGGCGCGCGGGCCATCGACACCATCAATCGTCTGAACCTGCCAGGGGTGGACGCCGAGGCCCAAGCCGCGTTCATCACTGAGGCGGAGATCGAAGACGTTGAAGGCATCGTCGAGATCCCCGGTGCGGCGGCGTTTCTCGATAGCCTGCCGAAAGATCGCTGGGCGATGGTGACCTCGGCGCCGCGGGATCTGGCGTTGCGGCGGATGGCGGCGGCGGGTATTCCGGCGCCAGCGGTGATGATTACTGCAGAAGACGTGAAGGCGGGCAAGCCTGATCCGGCCGGGTATATTCTCGCGGCCAAACGCTTGGGGCTTGAGCCGCGTGATTGTCTGATCTTCGAAGATGCCACCGTCGGTATCCAGGCTGCACAAGCTGCTGGCGCGCCGCTGATGATCATCACCACGACGCATCAGCACCCGCTGCAAACGAGCCACGCGACGCTGGCGAGTTACACCGACATCAGCGTCAAGATCGACAGCACCGGCCAACTGCACCTGCAACCCAACTGACGTCCTGTAGGAGCTGCCGCAGGCTGCGATCTTTTGATGTTGTTTTTAACAAGACAAGATCAAAAGATCGCAGCCTGCGGCAGCTCCTACAGGGATTGTGGTCAGTAGATGCCTGGCAACAAGCGCCAGCTGCGGGCGCAATAGGCGTCGTATTCGGCGCCGAACTGGGTGCGCAGCAAGGCTTCTTCGGAATGAATGCGGGCGATCAGCGGGATCAACGTCAGTGCCGCGAGCAACAGGCCGACCGTGGATCGGAACGCCAGCGCCCAGCCCACCGCGTTGATCACCAGCCCCAGATAACTCGGGTTGCGCAGCCGTTGATAGATGCCATCGGTGACCAACCGATGCCCCGGTTGAATCGCCACCAACCCGCTGAAGCGTCGGCCCAGCACAAACACCGGCCACAACCGCAGCGCGCCACCGACGATAAACAGTAACGCCCCGAGCCAGCGCACGCCTTCGCCACCGAACGTCCAGACATTCACCCGGTCGCAGTAGGCCGGCAGAAAACCACTGATCAAGCCGATGACCCCGAACGCCGGAAGCACCCAGCGATTGGCCCGGTCTTCGCGTTCACCGGAACTGAGATTGACCTCGGTAAACAGTGAAGCCACGACCATCGCCACGGTGGCCAGCGCCACCAGCACCAGCGAACCGTGAGAGAAAAAAATCGCCACCCCGCCAATGCCCCACACCGCCAGGCCCAGATAGGCGAGGGTGGCGAGCACCGCGACGACGGTCATTTGCGCAGACATTCTCATGGCAATCTCACGACAGATGGCTGATCCGTTCAGTGTAGATCGCCACAAACCCTGTGGGAGCGAGCCTGCTCGCGATAGCGGTGTATCAGCCAACAAAGATAGCGACTGACACGACGCCATCGCGAGCAGGCTCACTCCTACACAGGGAGCCTGGCTTGGCAGGAGATCTTGGGCGCAACACACATAACCCCTGTGGGAGCGGGCTTGCTCGCGAAGGGGCCGTTTCAGTCAGCGCAAATTTCGCCGTCGGTGAGCACTTTCCTGAACGTTTCCACCAACGGTCGCAAATTGATCCGGTGCCATGCTGCCCACAGCGGGGTGGTGAATGCCAGCCACGGCACTTCGCGCAGCACCACGCCCGGTGGCGCGTTATGGCTCAAGCCTTTCTGAATCATCGCAATCCCCAGCCCCGAGGCCACCAGCCCCAGCGCGGTAAACGGTTCGGTCGCCTGCATGCGCACATCCGGGGTAAACCCCGCGCGGATGCACGCACTGACAAACTCATCGCCGGCGTCCTGGCGCGGCTGTACGCCAATCCACTCCTGATCCGCCAGGTCCTGCGGACTCAACACCGCCTGCTGCGCCAACCGATGCTGTTCCGGCAGCGCCAGCAACATCGGGTCATCCAGCACCTGGAAACCCAGCAAATCCGGATCGTCATCGGTCGGCGGCTCACTCACAAGTGCAATATCGAGACTACGCTGTCGCAGGCCTTCGAGTTGTTCAGCGGAACTGAGGTTGTACAAGGCGACGTGGACATTCGGCCGATCCGCGCGCAATACGCGCAAGGCATTCGGCAGCACCCCGGCATGCATGGCGTTCTCGATATAACCGATGCACAAGCCGCCTTCTTCGCCACGGCCGAGACGTTTGCCAAGCGATTCCAGGCGATTGGCGTGCGTGAGCAGGGCACGGGTTTCGGCGAGAAACGTCTGTCCGTCGCGGGTCAGGCGAATGCGTTGCTGGCTGCGTTCGAACAGGGTCAGACCCAGACGCTCTTCAAGCTGGGCGATCTGCCGGCTCAGTGGCGATTGGGAAATGTGCAGGCGTTCGGCAGCGCGGCCGACGTGTTCTTCTTCGGCGACTACCACGAAGTAGCGCAATTGGCGGATGTCGATCATGTCAGACCTGTAAGGACTCAAGTGCTGCACATTATGTCTTGGACGGTCTAAGCGTCGCAATCTAGGATCTGCTCAACGGTCACACAGACCCAGAACGAATGAGGACAATCCGATGAGCTTGAAAGACAAACTGCCCGGCCAACTGGGCTTCGGCACCGCACCACTGGGCAACATGTTCCGCGCCATCCCGGAAGCCGAAGCGCAAGCCACCGTGCATGCCGCATGGGATGCCGGCGTACGCTACTTCGACACCGCGCCGTTCTACGGTTCGGGCCTGTCGGAAATCCGCCTCGGGGAAGCATTGAAACAGTACAAGCGCGACGACTACGTGCTCAGCAGCAAAGTCGGGCGGGTGATTCTCGACGAAGTCGAAGACGCCGCCGCCCGCGATCTTGGTGAAAAAAGCGGCGTGTTCGAACACGGCCGGCCGAACAAGATCGTCAACGACTACAGCGCCGACGCCACCCTGCGCTCCATCGAAGATAGCCTCAAGCGCCTGCAAACCGATCGCCTCGACATTGTCTGGGTGCATGACATCGCTCAGGATTTCTACGGCGATCAATGGCTGGAATACTTCAATCAGGCGCGCACCGGCGCTTTCAAGGTGCTGACCCGTTTGCGTGAAGAAGGCGTGATCAAGGCCTGGGGCCTGGGCGTGAACAAAGTCGAGCCGTGCGAACTGACTCTGGATCTGGCTGAGGCGCAGCCTGACGGCTTTCTCCTCGCAGGGCGCTACACGCTGCTCGACCACGAACGTCCGCTGCAACGTCTGATGGATGCGGCGCTGGCACAGAATGTTGAAATCGTCGTCGGCGGTCCGTACAGCTCAGGCATTCTGGCCGGTGGTTCGCACTTCGAATACCAGAAAGCCAGCCCTGAGATCATCGCAAGGGTGGAACAGATCAAGCGCATCGCCGCGGCCTACAACGTTGATGTAAAAGCCGCCGCGCTGCAGTTTTCGCTGGCCAACCCAGCGGTCGCGGCGGTGATTCCGGGCGCGAGCAAGCCGGGGCGGATTGCTGAAGATGTCGCGGCGTTGTCGGCGGTCATTCCTGCCGGTTTCTGGCAGGCACTGCGTGAAGCGAAACTGGTTTCTGAACGGGCGCCGTTGCCGGATCAAAAGATCGCAGCCTTCGGCAGCTCCTACATGGGAGGTGTGTAATGAAGATTGACTTGGGTGGCAAACTGGCGATTGTCAGTGGCAGTACGGCGGGCATTGGCTTGGGCATCAGCCAGTCATTGGCTGAGGCGGGGGCCACGGTGGTTGTCATTGGCCGTGACGCCGGCAAGGTCGAACAGGCGCTGGCGAGCATCCGGGAGAAAGTGCCGGGTGCACAATTGCGCGGTTTGACCGCAGACTTGGGCACAGCGGAGGGCGCGCAGAAACTGTTTGCCGCCGAGCCACGTGCGGACATTCTGGTGAACAACCTCGGCATCTTCGACGCTGTCGATTTTTTCGAAGCGCCGGACAGCGAGTGGACGCGCTTCTACGAGGTCAACGTGATTTCCGGCGTGCGCCTGGCGCGGCACTATGTGCCGGCGATGGTCGAGCAGGGCTGGGGCCGGGTGATTTTCCTGTCTTCGGAATCCGGCGTGGCAACCCCGGCAGACATGATCAACTATGGCGTGACCAAAAGTGCCAATCTGGCGGTGTCCCACGGTTTGGCCAAACGTCTGGCTGGCACCGGCGTGACGGTCAATGCGATTCTGCCGGGGCCGACCTTCACCGATGGCCTGCAAGACATGCTCAAGGATGCGGCCGCCGAATCCGGGCGCAACCTGCGTGATGAGGCCGACGCCTTTGTGCTTAAGGCCCGCCCGACCTCGATCATCCAGCGTGTCGCGGATGTCGAAGAGGTCGCGCATCTGGTCACCTACATCGCTTCGCCGTTGTCCTCGGCCACCACGGGCGCCGCTTTGCGCGTCGATGGCGGCGTGGTCGACAGCCTGACAATCTGAGTATCTGGAGAACTGTTTTTTATGCCAACAGCATCAGCAACCATCGACATCCCGGCTTCGGCCGATCAGGTCTGGCAATTGATCGGCGGCTTCAACACGCTGCCCGATTGGCTACCCTTCATTCCCAACAGCGAACTGAGCGACGGTGGCCGTGTGCGCACCTTGCAGACCGCTGATGGCGGCGTGGTGATCGAGCGTCTGCAGGCGTTCGATAACACAGCGAAGACCTACAGCTATTCGATCGAGCAAGCGCCGTTCCCGGCCACGGATTATCTGGCGACGATCAAGGTCGAAGCCCTGGGGCAGGGCGCACGGGTGACGTGGTCGGGGCGTTTCACCGCCAAAGGCGTAAGCGATGAGGAAGTGGTGGCGCTGTTCAGCGGCATCTACCAGGGCGGCCTCGAAGCGTTGCGCGCCAATTACCCAACCTGAAGAACACCACGATCCACTGTAGGAGTGAGCCTGCTCGCGATAGCAATCTGTCAGTAACGAGTAAGTTGACTGACACACCGCTATCGCGAGCAGGCTCACTCCTACAGGGGTTGCATTCCAAGGGGGAGGTCAGGAGTTTTCGATCAGGCTCTGCCGGCAATCGAGCAGCAGTTTCGCCCCGCCCAGATCGCTGCTGCCGACTTCCAGGCTGAAGCCGTGCAGACTGACAATCGCAGCCACTATCGACAAGCCCAGACCAAAGCCACTTTGCGGCTGCCCACCTTCAGCACGATAGAAGCGCTGGAACACCGCCTCACGTTCCGATTCGGGAATCCCCGGCCCTGAGTCGTGCACTTCGATCCGCGTCTGCCCACCGGCATTCACCCCGCGCAACATTACCGTGCCGCCGGGCGGGGTGAACTTGATCGAGTTGCTCAGCAGGTTCGCCAACGCCTCGAACAACAACGCCCGATCACCATTGAGCGGCGGTAATGTCTCCGGCATGTTCAGCTCGAAACACAGCTCGCCTTCCTCGGCCAACGGCAGGTAGAACTCATGCAATTCTTCCAGCAGTTGCACCGGATCCAGCTCGACGAACCCTGAACGCCGCTGCCGATCCTCCAGCTCGGAAATCCGCAGCAATCCGCGAAAACGCGCCATCAACGTGTCCGCTTCCGCCAGCACCAGATCCAGTTGCGCCGCCTCCTGCGTGCCTTCGCCGGCCTGTTGCTGCATGCGATACAACTGCGCGCGCAGGCGCGTCAGCGGGGTGCGCAAATCGTGGGCGATGTTGTCGCAGACGCCTTTGACCTCATTCATCAAGCGCTCGATACGTTCGAGCATGGCGTTGACGATGGCCGCGAGCATGTCCAGTTCATCGCGGCGGTTGGACAGCGGCAAACGGTGCGTCAGGTCACCGGCAACAATCGACTGCGCGCTGGCCTGAATCGCCCGAATCCGCCGCAACGGGCGGCGCCGCAGCAAATGCCAACCGGCAATCCCCGGCAGAATCGTCAGCGACACACCCCAGAACAGCGCATGCAAAATGATCCGCGTCACCGCGAACAGCGAGCCGTTGTCGCGCAGCAATACCAGCCAGCGCCCATCGCGGGTTTGCGTGGCGACGGCATCGCAGCTGTCATTGGGCAGGGTCGGGTCATCGGAGTCGGCGCAATCGGCGAGCATGTGGATCTTGCCGTCCAGCGGCAGGCCTTCGGGGATCTGCTGCAAGGCGCCGCCGAGGTAGACGCCCTGCGCATCGAACAGACCGTAGGCGTCGATGCCGCGAATGTCGAAGGTCATGCTCGCGGCGAGGGCTTCTTCCAGTTGTTCACCGCGAAAGTGCGAGAACAGATGCTGACGTTGCATCAACGAATGTTTGGCGAGGTTGTCGAGGTAACCGGAGACTTCGTAATACATGACCCCCATGAGGATCGCGCTCCACGCCACGAACAGCGAACTGTACAGCGCCAGCAAACGGCTGCTGGAGGAGCGCCAACCGTCAGACGGGTTCGGCAATGACATAACCCGAGCCTCGTACCGTGCGGATCAGCGGAACGTTGCCCACTGCGTCGATCTTCTTGCGCAGACGGCCGATGTGCACGTCGATCAGGTTGGTGCCCGGGTCGAAGTGATAACCCCAGACTTCTTCGAAAATCATCATCCGCGAAAGGATCTGGCCACTGTTGCGCATGAGGAATTCGAGCAGTTTGTATTCGGTCGGCAGCAGCGTCAGTACCTGTTCGGCACGTCGCGCTTCGTGGCTGATCAGGTCCAGCTCAAGGTCGGCGACCTGCAAGGTGGTGGCCTGAGTCGCGCCGCTGTTCTGCCGACGCAGCAACACTTCGACCCGCGCTGCCATTTCATCGGTGGCGAACGGTTTGGTCAGATAATCATCGCCGCCGGCACGCAAGCCGCGCACGCGTTCATCGACATCGGAGAGGGCGCTGATCATCAGAATCGGCGTGGCCACGCCCATGGTGCGCAGCGTGGTGACGATGGCCAGGCCATCGAGTTCGGGGAGCATGCGATCGAGGGTGATCAAATCGTAGTTGCCGCTTACGGCGCGGTCGAGGCCTTCACGGCCATTGTCGACCCAGTCTACGTCCAGCCCGTGGCTGCTCAGTTCGGCGACGATTTCCCGAGCGGTCACGGCGTCGTCTTCGATGGTCAAGATACGAGTCATAGGCAGGCCTGCTGATCGGTTCAAACGGAATGGCAGCATTTTGCCAAGAAAATCCGCTGACGCTTTAAATTAACTTTCATGTTGTAGCTGTCATTTGCGCGCCTTGGCGATTAATTTGCGAGAACGTTGATATCATCTGGCCATAAATTCAATCAGGAGCGGTCCTGTGCGTATCTCCATTCGCCGTGGCTGGATGCCAATCACCGGGTTCTTATTGTTGCTGTTCAGCGCTTCAACCTGGGCGGCCAACACCCCGTGTTCCGGGAAAAAGGGCGGCATTGCTCGCTGCGATGGCGACCTGTTCCTGTGCAATGACGGCTCGATCAGCGGTTCGAAGAAAAGCTGCGCGGCCATGTTTGGCGAGCGCCAGCAGGCCCGACCGCAAAACTTCCTGCAGAGCGACGATGGCTGCGCCTGCGGCAGCGGATCGTTCTGCACTGGCCCACGCGGTGGCGTGTATTGCCTGACGCCCAGCGGTCACAAAAGCTACAAACGCAAATAGCTGGCATTTGTGCCAATGCATAAAACCCGCTGTTATCCGGCTGTTGTTGCAATTTGCATGGTCCTGGGAAGTTCATTCTTTATAACTGATTGAAAACAAACGATTTATTTAATTTCTGCGACTGGCACGGTCACTGCAATTCCTCTGATGACGAGTTGTAACACCATTTTTCATGCCTGGAGCAGAACAACAATGAATAGATCCTCTGATGGGTTATATCCTGCCTTCGAAGAGTCGAGCAGCGTTTCGGGCGTGTCCTGGGGCGCGATTTTCGCAGGTGCTGCGGCAGCCGCTGCCCTGTCGATGATTTTGGTCCTGCTCGGTTTCGGTTTGGGTTTCTCTGCCGTTTCACCGTGGGCCGGAGAGGGCGTCAGCGCCAAGGGCCTGGGTATTTCAACTATTGTCTGGCTGGCGGCGACGCAAATCATCGCTTCCGGCATGGGCGGTTACATCGCCGGTCGCCTGCGGGTGAAGTGGGCGAACATGCACGGCGATGAGGTGTATTTCCGCGACACCGCGCACGGTTTCCTTGCCTGGTGTGTGGCGACGTTGGTCACCGCGGTTTTGGTGGTTGGCTCGGTCAGCAGCGTCATCAGTGGCGGTGTCCAGGCCGGTGCCAGTGTCGCTGGCGGTGCAGCCAGTGCCATGACTCAGGCAGCAGGTTCCGCTGCGGCGAACACCGACAGCAACCAGTACGGCTACTACATCGATAGCCTGTTTCGCGATGACCGTCCGGCCTCCGTCAGCGATGACGCCGCGCATGGCGCAGTAGCCCGCATCTTCGCGCAAAGCCTGGCCAACGGTCAGCTCAGCGCCGAAGACCGCACCTACCTCGCACAACTGGTGGCCCAGCGGACCAACCTGACGCAGGCCGATGCCGAACGTCGTGTTGACGAGATCTACGCCCGTACCCAGAAAGCCCTGGCCGATGCCAAGTTGAAAGCTCAACAAGCCGCCGACACCGCTGCCAAAGTCGCCGCCTGGACTTCGCTGTGGATGTTCATCTCGCTGCTGGCCGGTGCGTTCTTTGCCAGTTTCGCGGCTACTTTCGGCGGTCGCCGTCGCGATGCAGTCGAATACGTTGAAGTCGATACCTACACCACGACCACTCCAGTCCGTTAAACAAGGAGCATGACCATGCGCTCATTACTGCTGTTTTTCCTCGGCGTACCGATCCCGATCATCATTCTGATTGCTCTGTTCGTGCACTGATTGCTCCATTGAGGCCCATGCCTCGGCCGCTTCCACCTTCGGGTGGAAGCGGCTTTTTGCTTTCTGCGGAAACAGCGGCGAGAATCGGCGCCGGAAGTGGATTGGCCGCTTTTAACTCTCTTTAAGGATGAACACGTTGGACAAGAAGGAAACCAGGCGCCAGTTGGTTGAAATGCTCGAAGGCGGGCGCTCGAAAACTGAAACCTTCAAGGCGTTGTCGGGTGGTGCGGTTAAAGATCGCGTATTAGCGGCCTGGATTGCGGGTCGTCCGGATCCGGCACTGAGGGATAAGCATTCACTCAAAGTCACCCTGCTGGTTGTGTTGACCTGCATCCAGGCATTTATCGGCTCAGTCGCCGGCTTCTTCCTGTTCTATGACGCGAGCGCCGGCCTGGCATTGACCATGCTGTTGATCGCTGGTGGCATTCCGTTGTTGTTTGCATGGTGCTTTTACAAGAACGTGGCGGCGGCTTATACCGTCTACATTATCCTGACCATCAGTCAGGTTTCACGCATGTTCAAGGGTTATGAAGAAGATCCGGTATCGACCGTGATTGGCGTCGTCATCACCCTGGCCATGGTGTTCTACGCTGCCTGGGTCAAATCGCTGCTGTTCCCGGACCTTGCGTTGATCGGCCCGAAAAAGATCAAGGGGCAGTTCGTCTTCTCCAATTGATCGTTGGACAATCCGACCGCTTTCACTGGCCTGGATCAATATTTCCCGCGGCGATATCCCCTAACTTAAAAGATCCAAGCCCTTGCCGCGGGATCGACTACATTACCTGCACGCGCACCAGGTTGCGCTGACGGAGTACCGTAGTCCGACCTTCAAAATGCATTAGAAAAACGGGTCGACACGGTGTAGTGCAGCAAGGAGCTGGCGCAAAACTCCACTAAATTTTCACGGAAGATCATTGCAATGCACTGCCTAGAAAGAACCTTCGATATCCAGCCCTTGGCGCAGGCGGATATGACCGTCCACATCAACGGCCAAGCGGTCACCGCTGCAATCGGCGAAACCGTCCTCAGCGTCATTCAATCCCTCGGCGTACGCCAGATCGCGCGTAACGATCATGACCAGATCAGCGGCGCTTACTGCGGCATGGGCGTGTGCCAGTGCTGCCTGGTGAAAATCAATGGCCGACACAAGCGCCGCGCCTGCCAGACCGTGGTGCGCGACGGCATGCAGATCGAAACCCAGGTCAACCGCATCACTGCGCAGGAGGTCGTATGAACCTGCAACCGGTGATCGTCGGCGGTGGTCCGGCGGGAATGGCGGCGGCCATCGAACTGGCTCGTCATGGTGTGCGCTGCACCTTGCTTGAAGAGGCCTCGCGCCTCGGCGGCGTGGTCTATCGCGGGCCGCTGCGGGACGGTGTGCAACTGGATTACCTGGGGCCGCGCTACTCCGAAGCACTGGGCAAACTGCACGGTGAATTTCAGGAACAGTCCGGGCTGATCGACGTGCGCCTCAACCATCGTGTGGTCGGCGCCGAAGGCAGCCGCGCCTTGGTGGTGCTGGACGCCGACGAGCAACTGCACGAGATCGCGTATCCGCAGCTGCTGCTGGCGGCCGGTTGCCACGAACGCAGCGTGCCGTTTCCCGGCTGGACCTTGCCGGGAGTGATCATGCTCGGCGGTCTGCAACTGCAAATCAAAAGTGGCGTGGTCAAGCCGCAAGGGCCGGTGATCATCGCCGGCACCGGGCCGTTGCTGCCACTGGTGGCGACGCAGTTGCATGCTTCCGGCGTCAGTGTCGCCGGCGTGTATGAGGCCTGCGCATTCGGCAAGATTGCCCGCGAGAGCCTGGCATTGCTGAACAAACCGCAGCTGTTCCTCGATGGCTTGAGCATGCTGGCGTACCTGAAACTGCACGGCATCCCGATGAACTACGGCTGGGGCGTAGTCGAAGCGCATGGCGAAGGCGAGCTGAAAAGCGTCAGCGTCGCGCCGTACTCGGCGACGTGGGAGCCTGATCTGAGCCGGGTCGAGCGCTTCGAAGCGAAGACGCTGGCGGTCGGTTACGGCTTTATTCCGCGTACCCAGCTCAGCCAGCAAATGGGCCTCGATCACGGCTTCAGCGATGACGGATATCTGCGCGCCAATTCGAATGTCTGGCAGCAAAGCAATGAACCTCACGTGCATTTGGCCGGCGACATGGGCGGGATTCGCGGCGGTGAAGCGGCGATGCTGGCGGGCAAGATCGCGGCGACTTCGATCCTCCTGCAACGCGGTGTCCTCGAAGAAGAACTGGCCGGCGTGCGCCGCGACCGCTACCTGAGCAAACTCCGTGCGATCGTGCGGTTCCGCGCCGCCGTCGATCGCTACACCGAACGTGGCGTCGGCCAGACCGCTTTGCCGGCCGCCGACACGGTGATCTGCCGTTGCGAACACGCCACCCGTGCCGACATCGATCTGGCGCTGGAGCAGGGCGTGCAAGACATCGCCAGCCTGAAAATGCGCACCCGCGTAAGCATGGGCGATTGCCAGGGGCGCATGTGCGTCGGCTATTGCAGCGACCGGTTACGCCAGGCCACCGGGCGCAAGGACGTCGGTTGGTTGCGCCCGCGATTCCCGATTGATCCGATTCCTTTTTCCGCGTTCCAGTCCGTCGGCACGGAGGCCGCTTCCCATGAGTAAGTTCTATGACGTGATCATCGCCGGTGGCGGCGTGATCGGGGCGTCCTGCGCCTACCAGTTATCCAAGCGCAAAAACCTCAAAGTGGCGCTGATCGATGCCAAGCGCCCAGGCAACGCTACCCGCGCTTCGGCCGGCGGCTTGTGGGCGATCGGTGAGTCGGTCGGCCTCGGCTGCGGGGTGATTTTCTTCCGCATGATGTCGGCCAACCGCAAGCGCGAAACCCAGGGCGCGGCGGTGGCGGTGGACGCGAGCACGCCGCATATTCTGCCGGAGTCATTCTTTGATTTTGCCCTGCAGTCCAACGCCCTGTACCCGGCGCTGCACCGCGAACTCAAAGACAACCACGGGATGGATTTCAAGTTCGAAAAGACCGGGCTGAAGTTCGTTATTTATGACGATGAGGATCGACTCTATGCCGAACACATCGTCAGCTGCATTCCGCACCTGGCCGATCAGGTGCGCTGGCTCGATCAGGCGGCGCTGCGCGAGGCCGAACCGAGCGTCAGCCATGAAGCGCGCGGGGCGCTGGAGTTTCTCTGCGACCATCAGGTCAGCCCGTTCCGCCTCGCCGATGCCTATGCCGAAGGTGCCCGGCAAAATGGCGTCGACTTCTACGTCAACACCAACGTCACCGGCGTGCTGCATCACGGCTCGCGCGTGACCGGCGTGCAGACAGCCGAGGAGGGCGTGTTCCACTGCAAGACCCTGATCAACGCGGCGGGCGCCTGGGCGGCGGATCTGAGTGAATGGGCCAGCGGCATTCGTATCCCGGTGAAACCGGTGAAGGGCCAGATCCTGCTGACCGAACGCATGCCGAAAATCCTCAACGGCTGCCTGACCACCAGCGATTGTTACGTCGCGCAAAAGGACAATGGCGAGATCCTGATCGGCAGCACCACCGAAGACAAAGGCTTCGACGTGACCACCACCTACCCGGAAATCGCCGGACTGGTGCAGGGTGCGGTGCGCTGTCTGCCGGAGCTGAAGGACGTCAACCTCAAACGCACCTGGGCGGGATTACGTCCGGGTTCGCCGGATGAGCTGCCGATCCTCGGGCCGATGCGTGGCGTGGAGGGTTATCTGAATGCCTGCGGACATTTCCGCACTGGCATCCTGACCTCGGCGATCACGGGCGTGCTGCTCGACAAACTGGTCAACGACGAGCCGCTACCGCTGGACATCACGCCGTTCCTGGCGGACCGCTTTGAAGCGGCCCCGATCCGACCAGCGCCCGAGCTCGAGCTGGCCTGACCCAATCCCCCGTAGGAGCTGCCGAAGGCTGCGATCTTTTGATCTGGTTTTTAAGATCAAGATCAAAAGATCGCAGCCTTCGGCAGCTCCTACAGGGTTCCGGGTCGTGTACAGAATATGGGTACGACTCGACCACTGTGGGAGCGGGCTTGCCCGCGAAGGCGCCAGTCCGGCCAACCTCATATTTGGATCTGTGCAAAGACGTCAGGTGTTGCGGGATTCTTCTTCGAGTTGATCCGACTCAAACAACCGCGCCAGTTCTGCCCGGGCTTCCTGGGCAGTTTGCAGGACTTTCGCCGCGTCGTCGTAGACCGCGTGTTGCGCCTCCAGCACCTGTTCGTCGTGATGCTTGAAGCGCTTGATCCGCGCATCGGCCTGAGCTTGTGTCAGACCGAGGCCGACCAGCGTGCGCCGGCTCATTTCCAGACTTGAGTAATAAGTCTCGCGAATCGCTTCCGCGCCGACATCGACCAAGCGGTGCACGTGCTGACGGTTACGTGCCCGGGCGATGATCTTCATGTGCGGATAGAGCTTGCGCACCACCTCGGCCGTCTTGATGTTGGTCTCCGGATCGTCCGTGGCAATCACGAAATACTCCGCCTCGCCGGCCTTGGCCGCATTGAGGATCTCCGGGCGCATCGGGTCGCCGTAGAACACCGGTACACCGCCAAAACTGCGTGACAGTTCGATAGTTTCCACCGAGGTGTCCAGCGCGACGAACTTGATGTTCTGCGCCCGCAGGATACGCGCGACGATCTGCCCCATCCGGCCCATGCCGGCAATTACCACGCGTGGCGTTTGCGTATCGATCTGGCGGAATTTTTCCGGCACTTCCACCGGTTGCACTTTCGGGCTGACCAGCCGCGCGCAGATCAACAGCAGCAGCGGCGTTACCGCCATCGACAGGGTAATCGTCAGCACCAAGAGGTCGTACAAACGTGGTTCGAACAGACCCTGATCGCGACCGATCTTGAACACCACAAAGGCAAATTCACCACCCGCCGCTAGAACGATGCCGAGGCGGATCGCACTGATCTTGTTCAACCCACCAGCCAGACGCCCGACCACAAACAGCAGCGGCAACTTCAGACCGATCAACAGCAGCGTCAGGCCCAACACCGTAATCGGCGCGCTGAGCAGCAGGCCGAGATTGGCACCCATGCCGACACTGATGAAAAACAGCCCGAGCAGCAGGCCCTTGAACGGCTCGATCTGCGCTTCCAGCTCATGGCGATATTCCGAGTCCGCCAGCAGCAGCCCGGCCAGAAACGCCCCGAGCGCCATCGACACACCAACCAGATCCATCAACCATGCCGTACCGATCACCACCAGCAACGCGGTGGCCGTGGACACCTCCGGCAGACCGGTTTTTGCCACCACGCGAAACACCGGACGCAACAGATAACGCCCGCCGACCACCACCACGGCAATACCGCCAAGCACCTGCAAGCCGTGATTCAGACTTTGCGCATTGCTGCTGTCATGGGTGCCGCCCGCCAGCATCGGCACCAGCGCGATCAGCGGGATCGCGGCGATGTCCTGGAACAGCAGAATGGCAAACGCCAGCCGCCCGTGGGGGCTGGTCAGTTCCTTGCGCTCGGCAAGGCTTTGCAGGCCGAACGCGGTAGACGACAGCGCCAGGCCGAGACCCAGCACAATCGCACTGTTCAACGGTTGGCCGAACACCGACAGCGCCAGCACGCCGATCACCGAAGCGGTCAGCAACACCTGCGCCAGCCCGACGCCGAACACCGATTTGCGCATCACCCACAACCGTCGCGGCGACAACTCAAGGCCGATGATAAACAGCAACAACACCACGCCCAGCTCGGAGATATGCGCAACGCTTTGCGGATTACCGATCAGGCCCAACACCGACGGGCCGATGATCACCCCGGCAAACAGATAACCGAGCACCGCGCCCAGTTGCAGACGTTTGGCCAAAGGCACGGTGAGCACGGCCGCGAACAGAAACACGACAGCGGCTTGCAACAGATTGCCTTCATGGGGCATGGAATGACTCCTGACAACGGTACGGCGGGGGGTGACAAGGATAAGGGCTGAATCGATTCCAGATCCACCGAAGATCTCCTTGTAGGAGCTGACGAGTGCAACGAGGCTGCGATCTTTTGATCTTGTTTTTGATTGCAAAGAATCAAGATCAAAAGATCGCAGCCTGCGGCAGCTCCTACAGGGGATTTTCATCGTTTCTGTGATAATTGGCATCAATTGGTTACATTCATAACCTCTGCGTATCAATCTCTAGAGTCCGCCATGGCCATCAACTTCGACCTCAACGACCTGCAAGCCTTTCGCGCCGTGGTCGAGCAGGGCAGTTTTCGCAAGGCCGCTGACACCGTGCGCCTGTCGCAACCGGCCTTGAGCCGACGCATCGAAAAACTCGAAGACGCCCTCGGCGTGAAGCTGTTCGAGCGCACCACGCGCAAGGTCAGCCTGACGCAGGCCGGGCGCGCCTTCATGCCGAGTGTCGAGCGTTTGCTGGATGATCTGGACGTGGCGTTGCTGGGCATCAGCGAGGTGGCCTCGACGCGTCTGGGCCATGTCACCGTGGCTTGCGTGCCGTCTGCGGCGTACTACTTCATGCCGCGCGTGGTCGCCCGCTATCACCAGCAATTCCCGCGCATCAAAGTCAAAGTCCTCGATTCCAGCGCCCACGATGTGCTCAGTGCGGTGGTCAATGGCGAGGCGGATTTCGGTTTGAGTTTTCTTGGCACGCAGGATGCCAAAGTCGACTTCGAAGCGCTTGTGCAGGAGTGCTACGTGGTCGCCTGCCGACGCGATCACCCGTTGGCCGGACGCAGCAGCGTGACGTGGGACGAGTTCTATCAGCAGGATTACATCTCGCTGGACAAGACTTCGGGCAATCGCTTCTTGCTCGATCAGGCCTTGAGCAGTGTGGTGCCGCAGCGTCAGAGCATCTGCGAAACCAAACATGTGACAACGATGATTGGTCTGGTCGAGGCTGGATTAGGCGTTGCGGCGGTGCCATTGATGGCGATGCCGGGGCCGGATCATCCGATCCTGACGCGGATACCGCTGACCGATCCGCAAGTGATGCGCAGTGTCGGCATCATCAAGCGCCGGGATCGCACGTTGACCCCGGCGGCATTGGAGCTGGAGCGGCTGGTGGTGGAAATGAAAGTCCAGCCGCCCACCATCAACGCTTGACCGAATCCAGCCCGGTGGCCTGCACATCCGCTTGTGCGGCAGGCGCGGCGAGGTAGGCGAGCAGGGCTTTCGCCTCTTGCGGATGTTGCGCACCGACGGGGATGCCGGCAGCAAAACGCGTCACCGACTGCACCGATTCCGGAATCTTCGCGACAAAACTCACCCCAGGCACCGGCAGCAATTCACTGACCTGCTGGAAGCCCAGTTGATAGTCGCCGGTGGCAACCACCGAGCCCACCGGGATTTTCGCGATCATCTTCGCCTTCGGTTTCAGCTGATCTTCGATGCCGAGTTTTTTGAACAACTGCTCTTCGATGTACACGCCGCTGGCGCTGTCGGAGTAGGCCACCGACTGTGCGTCGAGCAGGGTTTGCTTCAGGCCATCGACGCTGCTGATGTCCGGTTTCGGCGCGCCTTCACGCACCACCAGACCGATCCGTGAATCCGCCAGTTCGACGCGAGACGCCGGGTCGACCTTGCCTTGCTTGATCAGGTCATCGAGGGCGTAACCGACCATGATCACCACGTCGGCGTGCTCACCGCGCGCGAGACGATTGGGGATTGCCTCCGGTGCCTTGCCCATCGACGGGCCGAGTTGGGTGTCGAGGGTATTGCCGGTGGCGGCGGCGAATTTCGGGCCGAGAATTTTATAGGCGGCAGTGAAGCCGCCCGACGTCATCACGTTCAGTTGTTCTGCGTGTGCCAGAGCGCTGAAAGCGAAGAGGGCGATGGCAGTTAAGCTGAAAAGTTTTTTCATGGTTATCGCTCCTTATGCCGCCACTGGTTGCAGTCGACCGCCCGCGCGGCGATAAAGGTACAGCGTCGCGCACAACGCGCACAACGCGCCGATGCTCATCCAGTAACCTGGCGCGGCTTTGTCGCCGGTGTACTGAATCAGGAAGGTCGACATCGCCGGGGTGAACCCGCCGAAAATCGCCGTCGCCAGGCTGTAGGCGAGGGAGAAACCGGCGACGCGCACTTCGACCGGCATGATCTCGGTCAACGCCGGAATCATTGCGCCGTTGTACATGCCATAGATGAACGACAGCCACAGCAGCGACAGCAACATGTGGCTGAAACTCGGTGCCTGCACCAGGTACGACAGCGCCGGATAGGTGGTGGCCAGCGCCAGCAACGACATCGCAATCAGCACCGGACGACGACCGATACGATCCGACAACATGCCGCCAATCGGCAGCCAGAAGAAGTTCGACACGCCGACCAGCAGCGTCACCAGCAACGCATCGGAGGTGCTCAGGTGCAGCACGGTTTTGCCGAAGGTCGGTGCGTACACGGTGATCAGGTAAAACGCAGTGGTGGTCAGGGCGACCATCAGCATTCCGCCGAGCACCACGACCCAATTCTGGCCGAGGGTGCGGAACACTTCGCCCATGCTCGGACGGTGTTTGCGCGCAGCGAACTCTTCGGTTTCCGCCAGGTTACGGCGCAGCAGAAAGATGAACGGCACGATCATGCAGCCGACGAAAAACGGAATCCGCCAGCCCCACGCGGCAATCACCTCCGGCGCCATCCACGCGTTCAGGGCAAAGCCCAGCGCCGCAGCAACGATGATCGCCACTTGTTGACTGGCCGACTGCCAAGCGGTGAAGAAACCTTTGCGGCCCGGCGTGGCGATCTCGGACAAATACACCGAAACCCCGCCCAGTTCCGCACCGGCGGAGAAGCCCTGCAACAAGCGCCCGAGCAACACCAGCGCCGGCGCGAACAGACCGATACTTTCGTATCCGGGCACCAGCACAATCAATATCGTGCCACTGGCCATGATCGACAACGTGACGATCAAACCCTTGCGGCGACCGACGTCATCGATGTACGCACCGAGCACGATGGCCCCAGCGGGCGCATCAAAAAGCCTGCGCCGAACACTGCAAACGTCATCATCAGAGAGGCGAATTCACTGCTCGCCGGAAAGAACACCGACGCGATCTGCGTGGCATAGAAGCCGAACAGAAAGAAGTCGAACTGTTCGAGGAAATTGCCCGAGGTCACCCGGAAAATGGCGCCGGCCCGCGAGCCGCCGTGTGGGATTGAGGCTGTCATAGCAAAGGACTCCACCGCTTTTATGACGTGCGCCACGGAGAGTCAGCGCACGGATGTTATTGAGGCGGATGGTGGCCTAGGTGTAACAGGATGTTAATTGCATTATTGGCATGGATTGATGTGCAAAGCCGATCAATGTTCAAATCCCAACCAACTCACTAACCCTGTGGGAGCGAGCCTGCTCGCGAAAGCGGTGAATCAGGCGATGAAATGTCGATTGTGCTGGCCCATTCGCGAGCAGGCTCGCTCCCACAGGTTTTCGGGGTGCCTGCAACCTTCGCTAACACCCTGGCCCCTTGTGGGAGCTGGCTTGCCAGCGATGGCGGCCCGACTGGCGACTACAATCCCCGAGCCCTCCCAGGCAAAAAACACGGAATGATTGCCGAACTGTGCAGTCCGAGTTCAGGTATCACACATCAATGGAGGTTCACCGATGAACAGCAAAACCCTAATCGCCAGCCTGGCCCTCGTTGCCGGCATCGCTGGGATCAGCCCACTCGTTCAAGCGGCGCAAACCTCAAGCGAACCCTCCGTTCAATCGCCCGTCAGTGAACGCGAGTTGAAGGTCAACGACCGCGCCCCGGATATTTACCAACGCAGTGAAAAAGCGATCGACTGGAAAACCAAAGGCCTGAAGCAACCGGTCGATCAGGCGCAGTGGGTGCAGATCAATGACCAGTACGTCATGGTGATGATCACCAACGGGACCATTGTCGAGATGAAGCCGGTTCCGCGTTGAGTCTCCAGCAATAATTGGCCATGGAAGGCTGATTGCAATCGAGCGCCGTTCAGGTAAAACCCTTGAGGCGTTTCGAGTGACTGGAAGTCAGGAGCAATTGGTTGGACAAGAAACCTCTTTACCGCAAAGTAAACACGACCGCCCATAACGTCTGGCGTAACAATCCGGGTGGGCACTATCGATATGAGCGCAACACCAAGGCTGAAATCAACAGCCAGGCGTTGCGCGGTTCGATGCATGGCATCAAACATCACGGTTACGACTACACGCCGCTATTTCGTTTCCTGCTATCGCGAGTTGGCGGTAACTGGGATGAGATCTACAGCGAGGCCATTTCTCGACTGGATCGGCCAGATCCGGTGTACTGGCTGGTCGCGCAACATGAACATGAACGCCGGGATATCGTGGGAGTGGGGGAGTCTAGTTGTTTCAGCGGCTTATACATTGATGAACAAAAACGCCTGCAAATCGTTAATCCCACACTGAAAGCCGAGGACATGACGCCGACTTGTACCTGCTGTACGCATACCTTCAACGGTGTTGTGATCGGCAAACCTAAAGCCTGATTTCACTCCACGCGGCTATGGCTCATGGTCTGCCCACCACCCAACCGATACTGATTATTGCCACTGCGCTTGGCCTCATACATCGCCAGATCGGCAATGTGCAGTAATCGGTCCATCGCGGTCGCATGATCCGGAAACACTGCAACCCCAAGACTGGTGCCAATGTGGCGCTGGTCATTGCCGATGCTGATCGGTGGCGATAGCTCGATGAAAATCTTCTGGCAGATGCGCCGGGCTTCGTCCTGCAGATTGAGGCCAGGTGCCAGGCCTTGCAGGATGACCACGAATTCGTCGCCGCCGATTCGGGCAACGGTGTCGGTGCTGCGCAGGATGCGTTTCAGTCGCGACGCCATGGTGATCAGCACCCGGTCGCCGGCGGCGTGGCCATAATGATCGTTGATGGTTTTGAAACTGTTGAGATCAACGAACACCAGCGCAACCCGCGTGCTGCTTTGGCGCGCTTGATCCAGAGCCTCCGACAGCCGTTCTTCCAGCACCAGACGATTCGGCAACCCGGTCAGCGGGTCGAAATGGGCGAGGTGCTTGAGGTAGCTGGCCGAGGCTTTTTCTTCGGTGATGTCGCGCACCACCCCCATCATTTTGATCACCGCGTCGTGATCGTTACGCACCACGTTGCCGGTCTCGCGCAGCCAGCGGATCGTGCCGTCAGGCCAGACCACGCGATATTCCTCGTCGTGGTTTTCGCCGGTTTCCAGACAACGCAGTTCACCATCGCGCACCCTGACGCGATCGTCCGGGTGCACGCAGGAGCAGAAGAGTGCATAGGACGGCGTGATTTCCCCGATTTTGAACCCGAACATGCCGTAGATCGCGTCCGACCAATACAGCCGATCGGTGTCAACTTCCCAGTCCCAGGTACCGATGCGCGCGAAATACTGGCTGCGCTTGAAGCGCTCGGCGTCGCCGTCCTGATGGATGTTCCGGCCTTCAGCGGAGCGATTCAATAAGTCGCGGTATTCGGCGAGCTGGCGGCGCAAACCGCGTTCGCGCCAGATCAGCAAAGCAATCACGGCCAGCATGGTCATGCCAATGGCAAGGACGATCCAGAGCTGAATCATTCGGGCGCTGCCAGCATGGCGAATCGATCCGTGAAGTAATGGCGGTTGGCTATCTTAATTCTTCATCACTCGATTCGGATACAGCGTTGATCTGCGCGTGCGGGTTGCCAATAACCGCCATTTCTGGGAAAACGGCGGCCTGCTGAACAATAGAGTGATTGTTATGAATGATGAATTGCAGGTAATCGATCTCCAGGTAGGCGAGGGCAAAGCCGCCGTAAAAGGCGCGCTGATCACCACGCAATACACTGGCTGGCTGGAAGACGGTAGCGAGTTCGATTCTTCCTACAGCCGTGGCAAACCTTTTCAGTGCGTGATTGGCACCGGCCGGGTCATCAAGGGGTGGGATCAGGGGCTGAAGGGCATGCAGGTGGGCGGCAAACGTAAATTGCTGGTGCCGGCGCATCTTGGCTATGGCGAGCGGACGATGGGCAAGATTCCGCCGAATTCGAATCTGGTGTTCGAGATTGAGTTGCTGGAAGTTTTGACGCGGGATGATTGATTACCAGAGTATCGTTCGGGAGTCGGATAAATGGATGTTGATCAGATTATTTACAAGGCAGTCGCGTGGCTGAGTCTTGAGCATGAAGGGCGGCGAGGGCCGATTCACAACATAGAAATCCTGTTGATGGGCGCCGGCTGTATTTTCGCAATGTTCGTATCGAAAAGTGCCCTGGCAAAACGCAAAGCCTTCACGGCCAGCACTGCGCAAGTTTTAAAAACGGCAGTCCTGACGGCGATGTCCTTTACCGAGAAAAATGGACAGCAGGTCAAAGTTTCAGGCGTTTTGCTTGAGGAAGGTGGCGCTTACATCGTCAAGGTGTCGCACGACGATGAAGAGGGTAAAACCCAATCCAGTGATTTACTCCCTACGCTGGAGGACGTCGAAGCTTATCTCAGGGCCCACACTCCGTTCATCCTGGCGGATTTTCGGCGGTGAATGCGCCGATATCGTCAAGTGTGTCCTCGATAGACCCGACCAGAGAGGGGAATTTCCCCTTGGTTATTTCGAGCGCTGGCAGAACCTCGTCGGTATCCAATTCGCCATGTCGGCGAGCGATGTGGCCAAGAGCGGTAATGGCAGAGGCAACGATTGCTTCGGTTTCGTTGAACAGGTGTTTCAGGCAGAGGTCCTGAGCCCAGACTCTGTCCACTTCATTCAGGCCGATAGAAGTCAGCGCAGCAACCACGTTTGCGGTTGCGCCGTTGGCCAGAAGTCTTAGAACCTCGTCTTGGCTTAATGATGGGTCTTGATAAATGAGGCTCATTGGCGAAGTTACCCCCTGATGCCGATAAAAAGATCGAGTTCCGATGGTAACTGTTGGTTAATCGCCAAGCCGATTTTTAGAACTTGGTCGGGAGTCAGCAAGTACTCGCCCTCAGGACTTTTACCAAGGTTTTTCCAGCCCATTGCAGCCAGGACTGCGGATTCAAATTCCAGCCCAACTGTCAGTTCGTATTTTAAGGTGTCGTCTTCGTCGTCACCTTTTAAGAAACCGCTAATCCATAAAAACATCTGAAGCCTCCTGTTTAAGAACGCTTTCGCGAGCAGGCTCGCTCCCACATTGGCATGGCGGTGTACTCAAATGTTGTGAGCCACCGCGAAACTGTGGGAGCGAGCCTGCTCGCGAAGAACGCTTACGCGGTCGATCAGGCTGCGTGCGCCATCTCGGCCAGTGTGTCGGCCACGGTCCTTTGCAGTGATGGGAGTCGTCGAGTCACGCGGCGCAGTGCGGGTAGCACAGCGTCGACTTCCAGTTCATCGAGTTGGCCGGAGGCGTTGACGGCGCAGGCGACGATGGTTTCTTGCTCACTTTCGCACAGCACCAGGCAGGCGTTTTGCGCCCAGCGTCCGTCTCGTTCGTTGAAGCCTATGGCCATCAATACCGCGACAACCTGTGCATCTGTTTTGTTGGCCATGGTCATTGCCTCAGGTCCGGCTCCAGGTTGTCGAGCGCGCGGTTGACCGCGAGTTCGCCAAGCATGACCACTTGCTGAATGCCCAGCAGGGTGTTGCGGTAAGGCGTTTCGAGCATGGCGGCGAAGTCGCTGAGCATGATGCTGGCCGAGGCCATGGATTCGCAGGCGTGGGCCAGCAGGGATTCGGTGTCCATGTCCGGGGCGACGAGGAACATGGTGCTGGGTGTTCGCTGGGGCGGGGCGTGAGGTTTGAGGTAGTGATCGAGGGCGCGTTCGGCGGCGTCGTTGAGTTTTGTCGGGTCGAGCGTGGAGTAGGGGGATGTTGGATCTGATTCGGGTATGGCATCCGCTTCTGGCGGATTTGGCGTTACTTTTAACATTTCGGAGGTTTCCAAAGTGATGCTGACACCACCTCGCGACTAAACCAGAAGGTGGCAGCTATGCACAGGTTAGTCGACCGGAAACCCACCCAAACCGGCGCACCCGAAGGCGCCCTGCGCACAGCTACCATTGAGTGAGGTATCGAGATACCTACTGTCTGGAACGTTGTGCAGTTTGAATGGATTACCGAGCGACTAAACCCGATCACTGAACATTCAGTGACGCGAACCAAGCTACCGGCAGCCCCCAAGCCGCACAAGCCGGCGGATTCTGGCGTAGTTGTAGGCAAAGGCGCAAGGCGCTGTAGCCTCCCCGATGATGCCGAAATGATGCTGCGTTTTTCAGCCCGCCATCGCCAGCAGGCTGGCTCCCACAGGGGATTTGTGTCGGGCACAAAATCTGGCAATAGCACGGATCAATGTGGGAACGGGCTTGCTCGCGAAGAGGCCGGTACATCCAGCATCTATTCAGTCAGGTACACCGCCTTCGCGAGCAAGCCCGCTCCCACAGGGTGATTTGTGTCGGGCATAAAACCTGACAACACGGCCAACCCAATGTAGGAGTGAGCCTGCTCGCGATGAGGTTGGCACATGCAATATCGACCTGCACGTCTGGCAGGTCGGCCCGCAAGCGCGGGCGGCGATCGCCAGCGTGGTGGTGGCGGCGGGCGTAACGGCAGAGGCGATTCGTGAGCGGCTGGCGCCAGTGCATGAGCTGGCGCATCTGACCATCGAGCTGCGTAGCGCCTAAGGTGTGGCCTCGGTGAACACTGGCATGCGCCCGTTGAAAGAAGGGCGGTAATGCCAGTGCAACGGGTCCAGGTCGACGCCGTGAGCGAGGATTTCGCTGACCGTGGCGCTGGCGATGCTCATCGCCAGCAACTGCCCCGGACACTGATGCCGACCACCGCCAAAACTGAAACTGCGCCGATTCGGGCGCTCGAGTAAAAACGCGTCAGGCCGTTCGTTGAGCGCCGGATCGCGATTGGCTGAGGCGAGTAACAACAGAATGACCTCTCCGGCCTCGACACGCACACCGTCAATCTCGCACGCGGCGGCGACAAATCGCCGAGTATTCTGCACCGATGGATCGAAGCGTTGCACTTCGGCCAACAGCGCCGGCATCGACGCAGTGCGCAACTCAGGCTGACGGCGCAACGTCAGCAACGCATTGCCAATCAAACCGCCGCTGGCCTCGTAAGTCTGTGAACAGAGGCCGATCAGATTGGCGATCAACCGCTGTTCATCACCTTCGAATCGCCGCCGAATACGCCTCAGCATTTCGCTGTCCGACTCGGCCAGCAACTCGATGAAATATCCGCGCAACTGCTCAGCCGCCGCGTGTGCCGCTGCCAATTGCAGGTCATTGCTCAAGGGTGACAGGCACGCGACGAAATCAGCGGTCAGTTCACTGATCGCCCGCCCCTGCGCGGGGGTAAACCCAAGCAGTGCGGCGACCACGCACACCGGGCCGCAAAACATCGCTTTGTACAACCCTTCGGCGTCTACCGTGATCAGTCGCGCGGCCACCAATGCGTTCACCGCAGCAACATCGATCAGCGCCAGTTCCGGCTCGATCGCCGAGCGCGGGCAACGCTGATGTTCGCCTTCATTCATCCGCATCAATTGCCCGAACACCTCGCCAGCCAAGCCTGAAGCAATCGCTTTGGGCACTGGTTCCTGCAGCGGGCGCACCCGACAATCGACGTGAGCCAACACCGCACACACCGCGCGCGCACTGCTGGCGACCCACAGTTTCAACTCGTGATGGAAGGTCAATCCGCCCTGAGCCCGCAGTTCGGCGTAATAAGGGTAGGGATCGGCAGCAGTCGCAGCGTTGATCGGGTCCATGGTTCGCAGCCTTGTCGTCGTGAAAGTGATGCGAGTATCTTCAGTCCACAGCGACGATGATTCGTCGGGGAGCGAAATATGTACGCAGAACATCAAGACATCGGCGTCTCGCAAGTGGCGGCGGCCATCGCGGAGCCGGCGCGAACCAAAATGCTCTGCTCGCTGATGGACGGCCATGCGCGTACCAGCACCGAATTGGCGGCCATTGCCGAGGTCAGCGCCTCCACCGCCAGCGCTCATTTGGCCAAACTCAAGGATCTGGCGCTGGTGCGCCTGCACGTGCAGGGCCGCCATCGTTATTACAGCCTGGCCGACAAGCGCGTGGCGCAGGCGCTGGAAGCATTGATGGTGATTGGGCAGAACACCGCGCCGACGTTCAAGCCGCACACCCCGGATCGCCTCCAATTCGCGCGCACTTGCTACGACCACATGGCCGGGACGCTGGCGGTGTTGCTGCATGACCGTTTGCTTGACGCGGGGTGGTTGCTGGAGACCGACGAGCAGGTGTATCGCTTGAGTGACAGTGGCGCGGCGTTGTTCGAAGCATTGGGTATTGAGGTGGAGGATTTGAGCACGATGCGGCGCAAATTTGCCTGCCCGTGCCTGGACTGGAGCATGCGTCGGCCGCATCTCGGTGGGTCGCTGGGGGCGGCATTGTTGCAAGCGGCGTTGAAACGTAAATGGGTGACGCAGGATCTGGACAGTCGGGCGCTGGCGTTGACGGTGGTGGGGCGCAAGGAAATCGCTGCGCGGTTTGGAGTTGTGTTGGCGAGTGAAAATGGCCAGATCAAAAGATCGCAGCGTTCCGCAGCTCCTACAGGGAGTTTGATCACCGGATAAATCCCGACTTTACCGAATCCATGTAGGAGCTGCGGAACGCTGCGATCTTTTGATCTTGAGCTTCCGCCCGACGAGGTGCGCATCTGCCACCTTGTAACCCCGCATCCGACTCTATACTGTATATCCAAACAGTAAAGAGCCCGCGCCATGCAAATCATCGACAAGCTCAGCATCCTCGCCGACGCCGCCAAGTACGACGCCTCCTGCGCAAGCAGCGGCGCGCCCAAGCGCAGCTCCGAGGGCAAGAGTGGCTTGGGCTCGACTGATGGCATGGGCATCTGCCACAGCTACACGCCGGACGGGCGTTGCGTGTCGTTGTTGAAAGTCCTGCTGACCAATTTCTGCCTTTACGATTGCCAGTACTGCGTTAATCGCCGCTCCAGCGACGTCCCCCGCGCGCGCTTCACCCCCGAAGAAGTGGTGGCGTTGACCCTGGATTTCTACCGGCGCAACTGCGTCAGCGGGCTGTTCCTCAGCTCCGGGATCATCCGTTCGGCGGACTACACCATGGAGCAATTGGTGCGGGTGGCGAAGCTGTTGCGTGAAGTGCATGAATTTCGCGGCTACATCCACCTCAAGACCATTCCCGACGCCGATCCGGCGCTGATCGAGGAAGCGGGGCGCTACGCCGATCGCCTGAGCGTGAACATCGAACTGCCCACCGATGCCAGCCTGCAAACCCTGGCGCCGGAGAAAGATATTGGCTCGATCAAGCAGGCGATGAACACCATCTACACCGGTGTGCAAACGGTGCTTAACGAACCCCGTTCGGCGAAGTTCGCGCCCGCCGGGCAGAGTACGCAAATGATCGTCGGCGCCGATGACACCGACGACAGCACAATCTTGCACAGCGCTCAGTCGCTGTACGGCAACTACCGCTTGCGCCGCGTTTACTATTCCGCGTTCAGCCCGATCCCCGACAGCCCGAAAAGCGTGCCGCTGGCCGCGCCGCCGCTGATGCGCGAACACCGTTTGTACCAGGCCGATTTTCTCCTGCGCAGCTACGGGTACCGCGCCGACGAGTTGCTCAAGGGGCCGGGCAATCTGGCCTTGGACATCGACCCGAAGCTGGCGTGGGCGTTGCAGAATCGCGAGGTTTTTCCACTGGATTTGAACCGCGCCGAAGCGTCGCTGATCGCGCGTATCCCCGGCATCGGCCTGCGCACCACCGAACGTCTGGTCGAGCTGCGCCGGCAACGAAAGATCCGCTATGAAGATGTCGCGCGCATGCGCTGCGTACTGGCCAAGGCCAAACCGTTCATCATCACCAGCGACTACCATCCGCAGCAGGCCGAAGTCACCAGCCATTTGCTCTATCAGCAATTGCGTGACCGGCCGACGCCGCAGCAGATGGGGCTGTGGGGATGATCAATCTCGATTGCGACGACCTGTTCGACAACTGGCGCCAACAGGCGCGCTGGCTACTCAGCCATGAAGTCGATCCAAGCCTGGTCAGTTGGGCCTCGGAAGGCGTGGGCGATCTGTTCGCCAGTGATGATGATCCGGTGCCTGAAGGGCAGGGGCCGTTTATGGCGAAGATCCCACGCGTGTTGCTCGATACATTGGAGCAAGCGGCGCAATATCGAGGCGATCAACGCTGGAGTCTGCTTTACGAAGTGTTGTGGCGCGTCAGCCACGGCGATCACACGGCAATGATGGCCGGTGACAAACTGGGCAGCGAGTTGCAGCGGCGGATCAAACAAGTCAACCGTGAAGCGCATCACCTGCATGCCTTTGTGCGTTTCATCGAGCGCCCGTCATCCAGTGCCGGCCCGCAATATGTCGCGTGGCACGAACCGGCCCACGACATCCTGCGCAGCGCCAGCGAGCATTTCGTCGGGCGCATGGGCCAGCATCGCTGGCTGATCGCCACGCCGCGTGACGGGGTTTATTACGATGGCGAACAACTGATCCATCAGCGCCAATGCCCGCTGGAATGGCAACAGTTGGCGCAGAACGTCGACGATCCGCATGGCGAACTGTGGCTGACCTATTACAGCCACATCTTCAACCCGGCGCGGTTGAACGAGAAGGTGATGCAAGGGCATTTGCCGGTGCGGTTCTGGAAGAATCTGCCGGAGGGGGAGTTGATTCCGGGGTTGATTACGCAGGCGCGGATGGGCAAGCAGCAGAATGGGCAGGCGAGTGGGATTGCTGAACGACTTGGTAAACGGATAACGCTGAAAAGCCCCTCACCCTAACCCTCTCCCGGAGGGAGAGGGGACTGACCGGGGCGTTCTCGCGTATTACATCGACCTGAACTATCGAGCCGAACTCACATCTCGAATACCACAAAGATCGGCCCCCTTTCCCCCTCGCCCCCCTGGGGGAGAGGGCTGGGGTGAGGGGGAAAAAATCTCAAGCCCTACCCACCAAACGCAAAAAAAGCCCCCCACCAATCACTCGGTGGAGGGCTTTTCTACATCAGCAGCCGTCAGTTCAAACCTTGACGATCCAGCCCGCTGGCGCTTCGATGTCGCCGGTCTGCACGCCCGTCAGCTCTTTGTAGAGCTTCTGGGTTACAGGACCGACTTCGGTCTCGCTATGGAACACATGCAGATGGTCGTTGTAGCTGATGCCACCGATCGGAGTGATCACCGCCGCAGTACCACAGGCACCGGCTTCCTTGAAGTCCGACAGCTTGTCGATCAGCACGTCGCCTTCAACCACTTCCAGGCCCAGACGCGATTTCGCCAGTTCGATCAGCGACAGGCGGGTGATGCCTGGCAGAACGGACGGCGAGTTCGGGGTGATGAACTTGTTGTCGTGGGTGATCCCGAAGAAGTTGGCCGAGCCAACTTCCTCGATCTTGGTGTGGGTCATCGGGTCCAGGTAGATTGCGTCGGCGAAGTTGGCTTTCTTGGCTTTCGAGCCCGGCATCAGGCTGGCCGCGTAGTTGCCACCGACCTTGGCCGCGCCGGTGCCCTGTGGGGCCGCGCGGTCGTAGCTGGAGATCTGGAAGTTGTGCGGGGTCAGGCCGCCCTTGAAGTAGGCGCCAACCGGAATGCAGAAGATCGAGAAGATGAACTCGGGTGCAGTGCGCACGCCAATGTTGTCACCGACGCCGATCACGAACGGGCGCAGGTACAGCGCGCCGCCAGTGCCGTATGGCGGAATGAAGCGCTCGTTGGCACGCACCACTTCCTTACAGGCTTCGATGAACTGCTCGGTGTCGACTGTCGGCATCAGCAGACGCGCGCAGCTGCGTTGCATACGCAGGGCGTTCTGGTCCGGGCGGAACAGGTTGATCGAGCCGTCCTTGCAACGATAGGCCTTCATGCCTTCGAAGCACTGCTGGCCATAGTGAAGGGCAGTCGAGCCTTCGCTGATGTGCAGCACGTTGTCTTCGGTCAGGGTGCCTTTGTCCCACTCGCCATCGCGAAAGTACGACAGATAGCGTTTGTCGGTCTTGATGTAGTCAAAACCCAGCTTGTCCCAATTGATGCTTTCGTTACCCATGACACCCTCTATCACTGAACAACCGTCGAAACGGTTCAAGGCTTCTGACGTTTTTTGGATGGGCACAACAATACTTCATTCTTGAGCGGTTTCGCAGCCCGGACTATCGGATGACAGACAGATAGTTCGTGTTGACCTCAAGAATTCGCGAGCAGGCTCGCTCCCACAGGGAAGTGCATTTCAAATGTGGGAGCGAGCCTGCTCGCGAAGGGGCCTACAGGTGCAACGCATGCCCGAGAGCACGCAACGCTGCTTCCAGCACCGCTTCACCCAAGGTTGGATGCGCATGAATGGTGCCGCCGATGTCTTCCAGCCGCGCGCCCATTTCGAGGCTTTGCGCAAACGCCGTGGACAATTCGGAAACCCCGACGCCCACCGCCTGCCAACCGACAATCACATGGTTATCCCGACGAGCGACCACGCGCACGAAGCCGCTTTTCGACTCCAGCGTCATCGCCCGGCCATTGGCGGCGAACGGGAAACTGGAAACGATGCAGTCCAGCCCCGCAGCCTTGGCCTCGTCCGGGGTCTTGCCGACCACCACCAGTTCCGGATCGGTAAAGCACACCGCAGCAATCGCCGTCGGGCTGAATTCGCGGGTTTTGCCGCTGATCAACTCGGCAACCATCTCGCCCTGAGCCATCGCACGGTGGGCCAGCATCGGCTCGCCGCTCAAGTCGCCGATGGCGTAGACGTTGCGCATGCTAGTCTGGCAGCGGCTGTCGATCTTGATCGCCGAACCGTTCATGTCCAGACTCAGTGCTTCGAGGTTCCAGCCCTGGGTATTCGGTTTGCGACCCACGGCGACCAGCACCTGATCAGTTTCCAGGTTCAGGGTTTCGCCCTCAGGGTCGCGCACCTGCAACGTGCCGTTGAACCCCAGCACGCTGTGTTTCAAATAGAGCTTCACGCCGAGTTGTTTCAGCGCGTCATGCACCGGTTGCGTCAGTTCGGCATCGTAGGCTGGCAGGATACGATCCTGCGCCTCGACCACACTGACGTCGGCGCCGAGCTTGCGATACGCGATACCCAGTTCCAGACCAATGTAACCACCGCCCACCACTACCAGACGTTTCGGCACGGATGTCGGCGCCAGCGCTTCGGTGGAGGAGATCACCGGCCCGCCAATCGGCAGAATCGGCAGATTGACGCTGGTCGACCCGGTTGCGAGCACCAAGTGCTCGCACTGAATGCGCGTGTCGCCGACATCCACGGTCTTGCCGTCGATGACTTTCGCCCAGCCATTGATGACCTGAACTTTGTTCTTCTTCAGCAGGGCAGCCACGCCAGTGGTCAGGCGATCAACGATGCCGTCCTTCCACTCGACACTTTTAGTGATGTCGAGGGTCGGCGCGGAAACGCTGATGCCCAGCGCCGAATGCTGACTGTGATGCTGGGTCTGGTGAAACTGTTCAGCGACATGAATAAGCGCTTTCGACGGGATGCAGCCGATGTTCAGGCACGTACCGCCCAGCGATTGGCCTTCGACCAGAATCGTCGGAATGCCCAGTTGCCCGGCGCGAATCGCCGTTACATAACCGCCGGGGCCGCCGCCAATGATCAGCAGCGTAGTGTTCAGAGATTGCATGCGAGCCTTACTCCACAAACAAAGTGGCAGGTTGTTCGATCAAGCCGCGAATGGCCTGGATGAAGAGTGCCGCGTCCATGCCGTCGACCACGCGGTGATCGAAGGAGCTGGAGAGGTTCATCATCTTGCGGATCACCACCTGGCCTTTGACGACCATTGGCCGTTCGACGATTTTGTTGACGCCGACGATCGCCACTTCCGGCAGGTTCAGCACCGGCGTGCTGACAATGCCGCCGAGTGCACCGAGGCTGGTCAGGGTGATGGTCGAACCGGACAACTCATCGCGGCTGGCCTTGCCATTGCGCGCGGCGTTGGCCAAACGCGAGATCTCGGCGGCGTTGTCCCACAAGCTGCGCGCTTCGGCGTGACGCACCACCGGCACCATCAGGCCGACATCGCTTTGCGTGGCGACGCCGACATGCACGGCGCCGAGGCGAGTGATGACCTGGTCTTCGTCGTCGTAACGGGCGTTCATCTGCGGGAAGTCGCGCAGGGCGACGACCAAGGCGCGGACGAGGAACGGCAGCAAGGTCAACTTGCCACGGCTGGCACCGTGTTTTTCGTTCAGGTGCGCACGCAGCTCTTCAATCGCGGTGACGTCGATTTCCTCGACATAACTGAAGTGTGCGGCGCGCTGGGTCGCGTCCTGCATGCGCTGGGCGATCTTGCGGCGCATGCCGATCACTTGAATCTGTTCTTCGTCATTACGCTGGGCGTAAGCAGCAGCAACCGGCGCCGAAGCGTTCGACTGACCTTGCGCCAGATAGGCTTCAAGGTCGTCATGCAGCACACGACCGGCCGGGCCGGAACCGCGCACCAGACGTAATTGAATGCCCAGATCCAGCGCATGTTTGCGCACGGCCGGGGAGGCGAGTGGGCGTTCGTCTGCTTCGCGAGCAACCATCGGGCCTTGGCAAACGGCAGCCGGGCGCGGGGCGGCAGCAGCAGATTTGCTCTCAACAACGGTTTCAACTTTCGGCGCAGCCGGCGCTTCTTTGACGGCAGCCGGCGCAGCGGATTCTTTCAGATTGCCAGCACCTTCAACCTCAATGCTGATCAGCACACTGCCAACCGCCATCACTTCACCCGGCTGACCGCCGAGGGCAATCACCTTGCCGTGTACCGGCGACGGAATATCGACCATTGCCTTGTCGGTCATCACGTCCGCCAGCACCTGATCTTCAACCACCAGATCGCCGACCTTGACGTGCCATTGCGACAGTTCTACTTCTGCGATGCCTTCGCCGATGTCCGGCATCTTGATAACGTGCGTGCCCATTCAGACCTCCATAACCCGTTTCAACGCCGCGCCCACTCGGGACGGCCCTGGGAAATACGCCCACTCCTGCGCGTGCGGGTAGGGAGTGTCCCAACCGGTGACGCGTTCGATCGGCGCTTCCAGGTGATGGAAGCAATGCTCTTGCACCAGCGACACCAGTTCGGCGCCGAAACCGCAGGTGCGAGTGGCTTCGTGTACCACTACGCAACGGCCGGTTTTCTTCACCGATTTGACGATGGTTTCCAGGTCCAGCGGCCACAGGCTGCGCAGGTCGATGACTTCAGCGTCAACGCCGCTTTCTTCGGCAGCGACTTGCGAGACATACACGGTGGTGCCGTAAGTCAGCACCGTCACGTCTTTGCCCGGACGGGTGATCGCGGCAACGTCCAGCGGCACGGTGTAGTAGCCGTCCGGAACCTGGGCTTGCGGGTGTTTCGACCACGGGGTTACCGGGCGGTCGTGGTGGCCGTCGAACGGGCCGTTGTACAGGCGCTTTGGCTCGAGGAAGATCACCGGATCATCGTTTTCGATGGAGGCGATCAGCAGGCCTTTGGCGTCGTACGGGTTGGACGGCATTACGGTGCGCAAGCCGCACACCTGAGTGAACATCGCCTCGATGCTCTGGCTGTGCGTCTGACCGCCGTAGATGCCGCCGCCGCAAGGCATGCGCAGGGTCATCGGTGCGGTGAACTCGCCGGCCGAGCGATAGCGCAGGCGCGCCGCTTCGGAAATGATCTGGTCGGACGCCGGGTAAACGTAGTCAGCGAACTGGATCTCGGCGACCGGACGCAGGCCGTAGGCACCCATGCCCACGGCGACGCCGACGATGCCGCTTTCCGAGATCGGCGCATCGAACACACGCGAGGCGCCGTACTTGGTTTGCAGGCCTTCGGTGCAACGGAACACGCCGCCGAAGTAGCCGACGTCCTGACCGAACACCACCACGTTGTCGTCACGCTCAAGCATCACATCCATGGCCGAGCGCAGGGCCTGGATCATGGTCATGGTGGTCGTGGTCATGGCGGTTTCCAGCTGAATATTGTTGTTGTGATCGTTCATGTCAGATCCCCAACTGCTGACGCTGGCGCTTCAAGTGCTCCGGCATCTCTTTGTAGACGTCTTCGAACATGGTTGCGGCGCTTGGAATCTGGCCGCCGGCGAGGGTGCCGTACTGTTCGGCCTGTTTCTGCGCGGCAATCACTTCGGCTTCGAGTTCGGCGCTGACGGCGGTGTGTTCTTCTTCCGACCAGTGACCAACCTTGATCAGGTGCTGTTTCAGGCGCGCGATCGGGTCGCCGAGCGGGAAGTGGCTCCAGTCATCGGCCGGACGGTATTTCGACGGATCGTCGGAGGTCGAGTGCGGGCCGGCGCGGTAGGTGACCCATTCGATCATGGTCGGGCCGAGGTTGCGGCGGGCGCGTTCGGCAGCCCAGGCAGAAGCGGCGTAGACCGCGTAGAAGTCGTTGCCATCAACCCGCAGCGAAGCGATGCCGCAACCGACGCCGCGTCCGGCGAAAGTGGTGGCTTCACCGCCGGCAATCGCCTGGAAGGTCGAAATTGCCCATTGGTTGTTGACCACGTTGAGGATCACCGGCGCGCGATAAACGTGGGCGAAGGTGAGGGCGGTGTGGAAGTCCGATTCGGCGGTGGCGCCGTCACCAATCCACGCCGAGGCGATTTTGGTGTCGCCCTTGATCGCCGACGCCATGCCCCAGCCGACTGCCTGAATGAACTGGGTCGCGAGGTTGCCGGAAATGGTGAAAAAACCTGCTTCCTTGACCGAGTACATGATCGGCAACTGGCGACCCTTGAGCGGATCGCGCTCGTTGGACAGCAGTTGGCAGATCAGGTCGACCAGTGGCACTTCGCGAGCCATCAGGATGCTTTGCTGACGGTAGGTCGGAAAGCACATGTCGTCGATGTTCAAGGCCAACGCCTGGGCGCTGCCGATGGCTTCTTCGCCGAGGCTCTGCATGTAGAACGACATTTTTTTCTGACGCTGGGCAACGACCATACGGTTGTCGTAGATGCGCGTCTTGAGCATGGCGCGCATGCCTTTACGCAGAATCTCGACCGGCACGTTCTCGGCCCATGGGCCGAGGGCGTTGCCCTGATCGTCGAGCACACGAATAAGCCCACGCGCCAGGTCGGCGGTGTCGGCAGGTTCGACGTCGATGGAAGGTTTGCGCACCGTACCCGCATCGGTCAGATGCAGGTAGGAAAAATCGGTTTTGCAGCCTGGACGGCCCGAGGGTTCAGGGACGTGCAGACGCAGCGGTTCATACGCTTGGGTCATGGCTTCTACGCTCGATCTTGTGAATTTCTTGTAGTGAGCTGGCAGTCATTCCTCGGTAGAGGAAATCTTGTCCTACAACAATCATAGGCCCGGGCAAGAAGAATATTTATCTCTGTTTCGTTGCGCTGGAGACGATTTGCAGATAGAAATTCTGCATAAACATAAAAAACAGGTGGTTTTGTCTCATGCGCAAACTGGACCGTACCGACATCGGCATTCTCAACAGCCTTCAGGAGAACGCACGCATCACCAACGCCGACCTCGCACGCTCGGTGAATCTGTCGCCGACGCCGTGCTTCAATCGGGTTAAAGCGATGGAAGAATTAGGCCTGATTCGCGAGCAGGTGACGCTGCTGGACGCCGATCTGCTTGGGCTGCATGTGAACGTGTTCATTCACGTCAGCCTGGAGAAACAGGTGGAGGAGGCGTTGCAGCATTTCGAGGAAGCGATTTCCGATCGTCCCGAGGTGATGGAGTGCTATCTGATGGCTGGCGACCCGGATTATCTGATACGGGTGCTGGTGCCGACGATTCAGTCGCTGGAGCGGTTCATGATGGATTTTTTGACCAAAGTGCCGGGGGTGGCGAATATCCGCTCAAGCTTTGCGCTCAAGCAGGTGCGCTATAAAACTGCGCTGCCGTTGCCGGCGAATGGGTTGACGCTGGGGACGTGAAGATCAAAAGATCGCAGCCTGCGGCAGCGCCTAAGTGCTGATCGTTCCCACGCTCCGCGTGGTAATGCAGCCCGTGACGCTCTGCGTCACTTCCCGAAGCGGAACGCGGAGCGTCCCCGGGGGCATTCCCACGCAGAGCGTGGGAACGATCAATTTCTCCTGTAGGAGCTGCCGCAGGCTGCGATCTTTTGACGTTAAAGCTTGTTGATCGGAATCTTCAGATAAACCACGCCATTGTCTTCAGCCGCCGGCAAATTCCCCGCCCGCACATTCACCTGAATCGCCGGCAACAACAACGTCGGCATGCCCAACCCGGCGTCACGCTGGGTACGCATCTCGACGAACGCCGCTTCATCAACCCCGTCATGCACATGAATATTGCTTTTACGCTGCTCGCCAACCGTGCTCTGGCACTGCGACTCGCGGCCCTCTGGCGGATAGTCGTGGCAGACGTAAAGCTTCACGCTCGCCGGAAAAGCCAACAGCTTCTGGATCGAGTTGAACAGTTGATGCGCATTACCACCGGGGAAATCACAGCGTGCCGTACCCACGTCGGGCATGAACAGCGTGTCGCCCACCAGAATCTGCTCGCCATCGATCAAATAAGCCATGTCCGCCGGCGTATGCCCCGGCATATGCAGGGCCGTGGCCTTGAGGTTACCGATGCGGAATGACTCGTTCGGCGCAAACAGATGATCGAACTGCGAGCCGTCGACGCAGAATTCCGGCTCGAGATTGAACAGGACCTTGAACACGTTCTGCACTTTGCTGATCGACTCGCCAATGGCGATCTTGCCGCCCAGTTCCCTGCGCAGGTACGGCGCGGCGGACAGGTGATCGGCGTGGGCGTGGGTTTCCAGCAGCCACTGCACTTGCAGATTGTGTTGGCGCACGAAGGCGATGATCTTGTCGGCCTGCGCGGTACAGGTGCGGCCGGCGGCGCCGTCGTAATCGAGTACGGGATCGACAATTGCGCATTGCCCGCCGTCGGCTTCATAGACCACATAGCTGTAGGTCGAGGAGGCGGGGTCGAGGAACGATTCAATCTGCGCGGGCATGGACACCAACCTGAACAAGGGAAATGGGTTGCAACACTTTATCTAAAAACATAATGTTCGCAGCTTAAGTGACGTTGAAGGCATCGTGCAAATGCAATCCAGTCTGACCGAATGTGAAGTCGCCCAACTGCGCGCCTCGGCCTCCAAGGCCTGTGCGTTGCTCAAGGCGTTGGCCAATGAAGATCGCCTGTTGATTCTGTGTCAACTGACCCAGGGCGAACGCAATGTCGGCGAACTGGAAAAGATGACCGGCGTACGTCAGCCGACGCTGTCACAGCAACTGGGCATCCTGCGCGACGAAGGCATGGTCGCCACTCGCCGCGAAGGCAAATACATTTTTTATGGGCTGGCCAGCCCGGAAGTGATTCAGGTGATGAAGACCCTGTCGGGGCTTTATTGCGGGGCGGTGCTCAAGAGCTGGGAACAGCCGTAAATGCCAGCCAGTACACCAATCCCCCTGTAGGAGTGAGCCTGCTCGCGATAGCGGTGTACCAGTTGATAAAGATATTGGCTGACCCACCGCGATCGCGAGCAGGCTCACTCCTACAATGGATCTGTGTGATGGCTGAAATCCTTGCGTGCAGCAAAAGGAACAAGCAATGAACGATCAACACTGGGGCCCATCCATCAGTGCAGACATCGTGGTCATCGGCGGCGGTACCGCCGGTATCGGCTTCGTCGCCAGTCTGCTCAAGCGCGATCCGGACCTGAAAATCACCGTGATCGAACCAAGTTCACAGCACTATTACCAACCGGCGTGGACACTGGTCGGCGGTGGTGCGTACGACGTCAAGGACACCGTCAGGCCGATGGCCAAGGTGATGCCGCGCCAGGTCAATTGGGTGCAGGCCGCCGTCGCCGCGATTGACCCGGACGCACGCCAGTTGACCCTCAACGATCAACGCACGGTCAGCTACCAGAATCTGATCGTCTGTCCCGGCCTGCGTCTGGCCTGGGAGAAAATCGAAGGCTTGCAGGAAAGCCTTGGCCAACATGGCGTGACCTCCAACTACAGCTACCAGCACGCGCAATACACTTGGGATCAGGTGCAGAAACTGCGCGGCGGCAAAGCCCTGTTCACCCAGCCGGCGATGCCGATCAAATGCGCCGGCGCGCCGCAAAAGGCCTTGTATCTGTCCTGCGATCACTGGCTCAAAACCGCTGTGCTGAACAATATCAATGTTGAGTTCAACCTCGCCGGCGCCGCACTGTTCGGCGTGGCGACGTTCGTGCCGCCACTGATGAAGTACATCGAAAAATACAACGCGCAACTGGCGTTCAACTCGAACCTGGTCAAGGTCGACGGCCCGGCGCAAACCGCCTGGTTCGAGACCAGGGACGCCGACGGCAACGTCACCCGCGAGGCGAAAACCTTCGATCTGCTGCACGTCGTGCCGCCGCAGGTTTCACCGGATTTCATTGCACAAAGCCGGCTGGCCGACGCCGCCGGCTGGTGCGAAGTCAATCCGCACAGCCTGCAACATCCGGGTTATCCCGACGTGTTCGCGCTCGGTGATATCTGCGGCACCAGCAACGCAAAAACCGCCGCTGCGGTGCGCAAGCAAGTCGTGGTGGTGGCGGAAAACCTGTTGGCGTTGCGCAAGCAACAACCGCTGCCATTGAAGTACGACGGCTACGGCTCGTGCCCGTTGACGGTGGAGAAGGGCAAAGTGATCCTTGCCGAGTTCGGTTACGCCGGCAAGTTGCTGCCGACCTTTCCACTCGACCCGACCGTGGCGCGGCGTTCGGCGTGGTTTCTCAAGGCGACGCTGCTGCCGTGGTTCTACTGGAACGGCATGCTCAAGGGTCGCGAGTGGCTGACCAGCCTGTCCAAGGTCGACTGAGAAAACCCTATGTTGCTGGCAAGTCTGTTTGGCGTGGTGATGGGGTTGGTCCTCGGTTTGACCGGGGCCGGTGGCGGCATTCTGGCGGTGCCGGCGCTGGTGCTTGGGCTTGGCTGGACGATGACGCAAGCGGCGCCAGTGGCGCTGTTTGCCGTCGGCAGTGCGGCGGCAGTCGGGGCCATCGACGGTTTGCGTCATGGTCTGGTGCGTTATCGTGCGGCGCTGTTGATTGCCGCGTTGGGCGCGGTGTTCTCGCCGTTGGGCATCTACTTCGCGCATCAGTTGCCGGAGAAGATCCTGATGATTCTGTTCAGCCTGCTGATGGTCATGGTCGCCTGGCGCATGCTGCGGCGTGAGCGTCAGGAAGCAGGCCCGAGCGATCATGGTCACGGCAGTTGGGGCCAGAAAAACTGCATGCTCGATGCAGAAACCGGGCGCTTCGACTGGACCGCCAAATGCACCGCGACCCTCGCCGCATTGGGCGCGGTCACAGGGGTCGTGTCGGGGTTGCTGGGGGTGGGTGGCGGCTTTTTGATCGTGCCGGCGTTCAAGCAACTGACCGATGTGCAGATGCGCGGGATTGTCGCGACGTCGTTGATGGTGATCAGCCTGATTTCGGTGATCGGGGTGATCGGCTCGTTTCACGCTGGTGTGCGGATTGACGGGCAGGGCGGTGCGTTCATCGTTGCCAGCATTGTTGGCATGATCATCGGGCGCAAGCTGTGCGCGCGGGTGCCGGCGCGGGCGTTGCAGGTGGGGTTTGCCAGTGTGTGTCTGGTGGTGGCGGGGTATATGTTGTTGCGGGCTTGATTATTTGAAGATCAAAAGATCGCAGCCTCGTTTCACTCGACAGCTCCTACATGGGAATGCGATTTCTGTAGGAGCTGCCGAAGGCTGCGATCTTTTAAGTTGTTACAACACCAGATGCGGCAACCACAGCGAAATCGCCGGAACGTACGTCACCAGCATCAACACCAGAAACAGCACTGCGTAAAACGGCATGAGCGCCTTCACCGTGCTTTCAATACTCACCTTGCCCACCGCCGAACCGACAAACAGCACCGCACCTACCGGCGGTGTTATCAATCCGATCCCCAGGTTCACCAGCATGATCATGCCGAACTGCACCGGGTCTACGCCAATGCCGAGAATCACCGGCATCAGAATCGGTGTGAGGATCAGGATCAGCGGCGCCATGTCCATCACCGTGCCGAGCAACAGCAGCATGACGTTGATGCACATCAGGATCACGTAGCGGTTGTCCGACAGGGTCAGGAACAGCGTGGTGATTTTCGCCGGGATCTGCATCAGGGTCATGATGTAGCCGAAGCTCGCGGCGAAACCGATCAGGATCATCACGATCGAAATCGTCCGCACCGTGCGGTGCATCAGTTTTGGCAGTTCGCTCCACTTGTAATCGCGGTAGATGAACATGGTGACGAAGAACGCCCAGAGCACGGCAATCGCCGCCGACTCGGTCGCGGTAAAAATCCCCGAGAGAATGCCGCCGAGAATGATCACCATCGCCATCATGCCCCACAGCGCTTCGCCGCAGATTTTCAGCGCCTCACGCAGCGGAATGACGTCGCCTTTCGGGTAATCGCGTTTGCGCGCGAAGATCAGGCACAGCACCATCAGGCACGCGCTCATCAACAGGCCCGGCACCACGCCGGCCATGAACAGCGATGCAATGGACACCGTGCCACCGGCTGCCAATGAATACAGCACCGAGTTGTGGCTTGGCGGTGTCAGCAAGGCCTGCACCGAACCGCTGACGGTCACCGCTGTAGAGAACTCGCGCGGATAACCCTTGCGTTCCATCTCTGGAATCAACACCGAGCCTACCGAAGCCGTGTCGGCTACCGATGAACCGGAGATCGCGCCAAAAAACGTCGAGGCCATGATGTTGACCAGCGACAGGCCGCCGCGCACGAAGCCGACCAGCACCCCGGCAAACGCCACCAGCCGCCGCGACATGCCGCCCTCGGCCATGATCGCCCCGGCCAGGACAAAGAACGGAATCGCCAGCAGCGAGAACTTGTTGACCCCGCCGGCGACCTGAATCATCAAGGCCTGAAACGGAATGTCGATCCACCACGCGCCGATCAGTGCCGACAGCCCGAGGGCGTAGGCGACCGGCATGCCGATCAGAATCAATACGATAAAACTGCCCAGCAGAATCAATGCGTCCATCAGGCAGCCCCTTCGTTTTCTTCAACCAGATCGAACCGCACAACCCGACGGTTGCTCTGGTCGCCCAAAAACAGTTTTTCCAGTACGAACACCAGCGTCAGCGCGCCGCCAATCGGGATCGGCATATAGGTGATACCGACGCGCAAGGTCGGCAGCGCGCTCATGAACTGGTTCCACGTCGAAGCGCACAGCTTGGCGCCCCAGATCGCCATGAACAGGCAGATGGTGCCCATCAACAATTGGGAAATGATGCTCATGGTTCTGCGCAGATTCGGTGGCAAGCGGTCGGTGACCATCGCCACGGCCATGTGCGCGCCGGCACGATAACTGGCAGCTGCACCGATGAAGGTAAAGACCATCATCAGCAGGATCGCAGTGGGCTCCGGCCAGCTCGAACCGGTGCCAAGGGCATAGCGGGCGAACACGCCCCAGGGAATGATCAGGGCGATGGCCAGTACCGACAGGCCGGCGACCCAGATGCAGGTCATGTACAGCTTGTCATTGAGGCGCAGCAGCGAATTCTTCATCGGGTTCCACCGTAACCGGGCAGTCGCAAACGTCTTCGGACGCCAGCGCTGCCGGGCCTTTCATTGAGGGCTAAAAAAGTTATTGCACGGCTTCGATGCGCTTGATCAGGTCGGCATAAGGTGCGCCGTATTTCTCGCGAACCGAGGCAGTGGCCTCGTAGAAGGGTTTCTTGTCGACGGTGATGAACTCGACGCCGGCAGCCTTGAGTTTCTCTTCGCTGCTGGCGGACTTGGCATCCCACAACTTGCGCTCTTCAAGCTGTGCATCCTTGGCGGCTTTTTTCACCAGCGTCTGTTGGTCTGGGGTGAGTTTTTCCCAGGTGATTTTCGACATCACGATTGGCTCGGGCAGGATCAGGTGCCCGGTCAGGCTGTAGAACTTGGCGTTCTGGAAATGGTTGTGTTCGAGCAGGGTCGGCGGGTTGTTTTCCGCGCCGTCGATGACCCCGGTCTGCAGCGCGCTGAAGATTTCCCCGGTATCCATGGCTATGCCGTTGCCGCCCATGGCGTTGATGGTCTCGATGAACATCGGGTTGCCCTGCACGCGGATTTTCATGCCTTTGAGGTCTTCGAGTTTACGCACCGGTTTCTTGGTGTAGATGTTGCGCGTGCCGCCGTCCATCCAGGCCAGCGCGACCAGGCCGAATTCGGAATTGGTGATCTTGTCGAGGATCGCATCGCCGACTTCACCATCGATCACTGCGCGCATGTGCGCCTGGTCACGGAAAATGAACGGCATGTTGAACACGTTCACATCCGGCACCACCGGACCGACGATGCCGAGGCTGACGCGGGTCATCTGGATCGCGCCGACCTGTGCCTGTTCGATGACTTCTTTCTCCGAACCGAGCACGCCGCCCGGGAAGTATTTGAAGGTGAGTTCGCCATTGGTTTCCTTGGTCAGGGTTTTGCCCATGCTTTCTTCAGCGACCACGGTCGGATAACCGGCGGGGTGAATATCAGCGAACTTGATTTCCAGTGCCTGCGCGGCACCGGCGAAGGTGAACATCAGCGGGAGTGCAGCGGCGAGCAAGGTGCGTTTGAAGTCCATTGGGGGTGTCTCCAGTCTTGTTATTGTTGTGTTCAAGGCGCAGCGGTGCAGCAGAGGCGGGTTACAGCAAAGCGTCGAATAACGGTTCCGGCAGGCCTTTGACTCCGGGGTTCAGGGCGAACACGCCGCCGGCCAGGGAGCGCGGATCATGGTCGTCACCGGGGCGGATCGAGGCGACGAACAAGGTGTCCATCGCGCTGCCACCGAAGGCACACATGGTCGGTTTTTTTACCGGGACTTCGAGCGAAAAATCGAGTCTGCCGTCCGGTGCGAAACGGTGGATGAGGCCGGCGTCATTGGCGCAGATCCAGTAAAAACCTTCAGCGTCCACGGCCGCGCCATCAGGGCGACCGGGGAAGTGGTTCATGTCGACGAAAACGCGTCGGTTCGACGGTGTGCCGCTGTCAGTGTCGTAATCGAACGCCCAGATCAACTGCACGTCGGGATGCGAGTCGGACAGGTACATCGTTTTACCGTCGGGGCTGAAGCCGAGGCCGTTGGGCACGATGAAACCGTCGAGTTGCGCATCAACCACGCCAGACTGCCCGGCACCGTAGCGATAGAGCCGGCCCTCGGGCGCATTCAGGCCCATGTTCAAGACCATGCTGCCGGCCCAGAACCGGCCCTGACGGTCGCAGCGACCATCGTTGAGACGCATGTCTTTGCGGCTGTGTGCGACGCTGGCCAGCAGCTCACTGTCGAGGCTGCCGTCGGCGTGCGGCTGCAGATGAAAGAAACCGCTTTCCATGCCGGCGATCCAGCCGCCACGGCTGTGGCGAACGATGCAGGCGAGCATTTCCGGGGTTTTCCAGGTCTGTACATGCCCAGTGTCGGCGCTCCAGCGTTGCAGGCTGCCGTTGGGAATATCGACCCAGTACAACGCGTTTTCCTCTGGCACCCAGACCGGGCTTTCGCCCACGGCGTTGCGAGCATCGACGATCAATTCGGCTTGCATACTCAATCCCTTGTGTCGTTGTCAGAGTGTTCAGTCGCCAAACGGACCGGCGGCGACGAAGGCACCGCCCTGGTATATCCGCGCCGGGTCATCGGCGGCCGGCAGCGGCTGGGCTTCGACTTTTTCGCGGAATATTTCGGAGCTGTCCTTGGCGGCAAAACCGAGGTGGCTGGCGAAGCGGTTGTCCCACCACACGTCCTTGTTGGCGGACATGCCATAGACTACGGTGTGGCCGACGTTGGGCGTGTACAGCGAGTGTTCGAGCAATTGCGTGAGGTCGTCGAAGCTCAGCCAGGTGTGCATCATTCGGCGGTTTTGCGGCTCGGGGAACGAGGAGCCGATGCGGATGCTGACCGTCTCGATGCCGTAGCGATCGAAGTAGAAACTGGCCATGTCTTCGCCATAGGACTTGGACAAACCGTAGTAGCCATCGGGGCGGCGCGCGGAGCTGGCGTCGAGGTGTTCGTCCTGTTTGTAGAAGCCGATGACATGGTTGGAGCTGGCGAAGATCACCCGCTTCACACCATGCCGGCGCGCGGCTTCGTAGATATGGAAGACGCCGCAGATGTTGGCGCCGAGGATCTCTTCAAAGGGACGTTCAACGGAGACGCCGCCGAAGTGCAGGATCGCGTCGACGCCCTCGACCAGTTGGTGCACGGCGTGTTTGTCGGCGAGGTCGCAGAGCATCACTTCTTCGCGATCATCGACGGCCGGGGCGAGGGCGGCGATATCGGACAGGCGCAACACATTGGCGTACGGGCGCAAGCGTTCGCGCAGGACTTTGCCGAGGCCACCGGCAGCGCCGGTCAGCAGCAGGCGATTGAAAGGGGCGCGGGGAGTAGAGGTAGACGTCATGGCAATCCCTGGACACATTGTTATTAGGTTTGTTGTAGGTTGTCGTATGACTGCGCTGAAGTATCGGTAGGGTTTCAGGAACTTGTCAACGCGACTTTCGGTGTAGATGACGGAAGGTGAAACAGTTTTTCTTTTCAGCGATCTCGCCTTGCAATGCATCACCTTGTAGGAGTGAGCCTGCTCGCGATGGCGGTGTATCAGTCCAGGAAGATATCGGCCGACACACCGCCATCGCGAGCAGGCTCACTCCTACAGAGGGCTTGCTCCCCGACGGCTTACAACAACGAAATCGGATAACTGATAAAGATCCGGTTCTCGTCAAACTCGTTGGTGCTGAAGTCCCGGCGCATGGTCGCGTTGCGCCATCTCACGTTGAGGTTCTTCAACGCTCCGCTCTGTACGGTGTAAGCCAGCTCCGACTCGCGGCCCCATTCCTTGCCGTCGGTGATGGTCCCGGTGTGCACGTTATCGCCGCTTATGTAGCGGTTCATCAGGGTCAGACCGGGAATGCCGAGGGCGACGAAGTTGTAGTCGTGACGCAGTTGCCAGGAGCGCTCCCTGGCGTTGTCATAACTGGCGTTGTAACTGTCGTTGGCCAAGGTGCCGCCGCTGGTACCGTTGACCCGCATCCAGGCATCGTCGCCGCTGAGTTTTTGCAGGCCGACGTAGAAGGTGTTGCCACCGTATTTGGCCGAGAGCATGGCGAACGCAGTTTTGTTGTCGAGGTCGCCGGCCTGGGCGCTGCCGTCTTCCTTGCCGGTGAAGAAACCGAGGTTGGCGCCCAGCGTCCAGTCGCCCAACGGCTGGCTGTGGCTGAGGTTGAAATACTGCTGCTGGTAGATGTCGCTGAGTTCGGCGTACCACACGCCAATCAGGGTGCGCTTGTCATTGAAGGTGTATTCACCGCCGCCGAAGTTGAAGCGGTCCGAGGTGAACGCGCCGCGACCATTCATCGACATGTCTTCCATGCTGGCGTCGTTGCGCGGGCTGTTGCCGCGAAACTGGCCGCCGTAGACGGTCAGGCCATTGATCTCGGTGGAAGTGATCTGGCCGCCGCGAAAGGTCTGCGGCAGGGAGCGGCCATCGTCGGAACGCAGGATCGGCAGCACCGGCATCCATTCACCGACCTTCAGTTCAGTCTTCGACACCTTGGCCTTCAGCGCGACACCAAGGCGCCCGAAGTTGTCCGCCGGACGTCCGTCATCGTGGATCGGCAACAGTTGCGTGCCGCCGCTGCCTTTGCCGCCATCAAGCTTTTGCGAATACAGCCCCAGCACATCAAGACCGAAACCGACGGTGCCCTGAGTGAATCCGGATTTGGCATCGAGAATGAAGTTCTGCGTCCACTCTTCGGCCTTGCCCTGGGCATTGGCCGGGTTGACGAAGTTGCGATTGAAGTAGGCATTGCGCAGGTTCAGCGTGGCTTTGCTGTCTTCGAGAAAGCCTTCGGCATCGGCGCTCATCGGTAGGGCGAGGGCCAGGCTGCTGCAGCCAATCAGGCTCAGGGTGGAACGCGGGCGAATAACGGAAAAACGCGAAGGGCGAACGGAATTGCGGACGAGTGTGCTCACTGTGACGCTCCCTGTTTCATTTGTTGTTTTTATTATTTGTCATACGTCGTCGTACAACATGGTTGCGGATATTTCCTGCGTTTCCCGGGAATGTCAACTCAAAGTTATACGATGACCTTTGTAGGAGCTGCGGCACGCTGCGATCTTTTGATCTGGCTTTAAAATCAAAAGATCGCAGCCTCGTTTCACTCGACAGCTCCTACAGGGGTTTGTGTTGTCCATGGGATGTGTGTTGCCGGTGAATTTGCGGCAAACTTCATCCACCTTCCGCACAAGGCCTTTCAATGGATCAATACGCCCCGCGCAACTGGCAGCCCCACGAGAAGCCCAGTCTGCCCGGTTCCCCCTCGACGCCGTTGCACTCCAACCGCAAGCGCCTGGCCTATGCGCTGGTCGGTTTGCTGGTGGCGTTGACCGGTGGTCTGGGCAACTCGCTGGTGGTCGCCAACCTGCCTTATCTGCAAGGTGCGCTCGGCGCGACCACAGCCGAAATGGCCTGGTTGCCGGCGGCGTACGTGATGACCAACGTGTCGATGAACCTGCTGCTGGTGAAGTTTCGTCAGCAGTTCGGTTTGCGCGCGTTCACCGAGGTGTTCCTGGTGCTGTATGCGCTGGTGACCTTCGGCCATTTGTTCGTCAATGACCTGAATTCGGCCGTGGCGGTGCGTGCGGCGCACGGCATGGTCGGTGCGGCGTTGAGTTCTCTGGGCCTGTATTACATGGTCCAGGCATTCCCGGCGAAGTGGCGGATGAAGGCGCTGGTGCTCGGTCTTGGCACCTCACAACTGGCCTTACCGCTGGCGCGGTTGTTCTCTGAAGACTTGCTGCAAATCGCCGAATGGCGTGGCTTGTACCTGTTCGAATTGGGCATGGCGCTGCTGTCGCTGGGCTGCGTGCTGATGCTCAAGTTGCCGCCGGGCGACCGCTTCAAAACCTTCGAAAAACTCGACTTCCTGACCTTCGCGATTCTCGCTACCGGCGTGGCGTTATTGTGCGCGGTGTTGTCGTTGGGGCGGATCGATTGGTGGCTGGAAGCCGACTGGATCGGTGTTGCCCTGGCTTCGTCCATCGCGCTGATTCTCGCCGGCCTGGCCATCGAGCATAACCGCAGCAACCCGATGCTGATGACCCGTTGGCTTGGCAGCGGAACGATGATTCGCCTGGCGCTGGCGGTGACCCTGATTCGTATGGTTACCTCGGAGCAGTCCACCGGGGCGGTGGGTTTCATGCAGAACCTGAACATGGGTTATGAGCAGTTGCACAGCCTGTACGTGGTGATGCTGATCGGCAGCGTCGCGGGGTTGTTGACCAGCGCGCTGACGATCGACCCCAAACACCTGCTGATGCCGTTGATCATCTCGCTGGGGCTGATGGCCACCGGGTCGGTGATGGACAGTTTTTCCAACAACCTGACCCGCCCGCAAAACCTCTATTTCAGTCAGTTCCTGCTGGCCTTCGGCAGCACGTTTTTTCTCGGCCCGACCATGGTTCTAGGCACGCGCAACGTGCTGACCAATCCGCGCAACCTGGTGAGTTTTTCCGTGCTGTTCGGGATCTGCAATAACCTCGGCGGCCTGCTTGGCGCGGCGCTTCTGGGCACCTTTCAGATCGTCCGCGAGAAATTCCACTCCAGCCAGATCGTCGAGCATCTGGTGATGTCCGATCCATTGGTGGCCGCGCGGGTACAGAGTGGCGGATCGGCGTACGGTTCGCTGCTCGCCGACCCGAGCCTGCGCAACCTGGCGGGTATTCGTAGCCTGTCCAACGCCGCCACGCGTGAGGCCAACGTGCTGGCCTATAACGACGTGTTCATGCTGATCGCCGTTATTGCGGTGCTGACCATGATCTGGCTGTCCATTCGCGCACTGTGGCTGATGAGCACCACCAAAGCCGTCGCCCCAGCGCCATCCACACCTTCCAGCGGTGCCACTTCTTCATGACCGAACCGACCACCACAACCACCAATGCCATCGCCGCCACGCCTGAGGGTGTGGCGCCGCCGTCATCGCCGAACACCGAGCCGCGCTCGCTGCGGGTGCGCATCATCTCTTCAATGGGCTTTGCCGCGATTGCCATTGTTGGTGTGTTGATCGTGCTCTACGCCTGGCAATTACCGCCGTTCAGCAGCGCGGTCGAGACCACCGAGAATGCGCTGATTCGCGGGCAGGTGACGATCATCGGCCCGCAGCTCGCCGGTTATGTCTACGAAGTGCCGGTGCAGGATTTCCAGTACGTGAAGGCTGGGGATTTGCTGGTGCGTCTGGATGATCGGATCTATCAGCAACGCCTCGACCAGTCGCTGGCGCAATTGGCAGTGCAAAAAGCCGCATTGGCCAACGTCGTGCAGCAACGCAACAGCGCCGAAGCGACAATCAAGTTGCGCCAAGCGGTGCAGGCTGACAGCGAAGCGCAATTGCGCAAGAGCGAGGCGGATTTGCGTCGCAACAAGGAATTGGTCAGTGACGGTTCGGTGTCCAAGCGTGAAATGGACGTAGCGCTGGCGGCCAATGCGCAAAGCGTTGCAGCGGTGGCGCAGGCCAAGGCCAATCTGGAAATCGCCCGGCAGGATCTGCAAACAGTAATCGTCAATCGTGGCTCGCTGGAAGCGGCGGTGGCCAGCGCCGAAGCGGCGGTGCAACTGGCGCGAATCGACCTGTCGAATACGCGCATCGTTGCCCCGCGCGACGGCCAGCTCGGGCAAATTGGCGTGCGCCTCGGCGCCTACGTCAACTCGGGGGCGCAGTTGATGGCGTTGGTGCCGAACCAGAAATGGGTGATCGCCAACATGAAGGAAACGCAGATGGACAATGTGCGGGTCGGGCAGCCGGTGCGCTTCAGCGTCGATGCGTTGAACCACCGTAAATTTACCGGGCATGTGCAGCATATTTCGCCGGGGACCGGGTCGGAATTTGCTTTGTTGCAGGCGGACAATGCCACCGGCAACTTCGTCAAAATCGCTCAGCGGGTGCCGGTGCGGATCACGATTGATGCGGATCAGCAGGAGGAGGAGCGGTTGCGTCCGGGGATGTCGGTGGTGGTCAGCATCGATACTGCAGCGGGTGATACCCAGCACCATTAAGATCAAAAGATCGCAGCCTTCGGCAGCTCCTACATGGGTAATCTGTAGGAGCTGCCGAAGGCTGCGATCTTTTGTTTTTCAGGCGGTGATCATCGGGGGCAGGGTGCCGAGTAGCGAGACGGCGGCTACGGCGCCAATGCCGAGCAACCACTCCAGCATCACGCTGCGCCGCAGGGTGCCCATGCGTTGTTCGCAGTCATCGATGCGCAAGCGGTTGAACAATGCCAATCCGAGCATGGCCAACACCAGCATTGCCTTGATCAACAGAATCAGTGCAAACCCGCTGAACAGTGGCGTCGGCCACCACTGCCCGGTCAACACGCGCACGTTGATCAAACCCGTGATCAGCAGCCCCGCGACCAACGCATAACCCACTCCACTGAAACGCCGCAGAACCACCGACATCGGTTCCGTTGGCTGACGCAGAATCATCACCAGCAACAACAGCCCGCCAAGCCACGCGGCGACGCAGGTCAGATGAACGATCTGATTGAGAATCAGCAGTTGCCCGCTCAGACCATCCAGCATCGCGCCGTGTCCGACCGGTGCCAGCGTCGCCAAAAGCAAGCCACTCAAGCCCAGGCGCAAAGGCATGCTTGAGCGCCAAGGCGTAAACAGCAAGGCCAACAGCGCGGCATTGAGCAGCAGGTGCCAGCGCCATACCTGACCAAAAAACGTGTTGCCCAGCACCAGCGCAACCGTGTCCGGATCAAACGCTGCCGCAGCCGAACCGGCCATGCTTGCCGTGATCAACAGCGCCCAGGCAATCCCGCTGACCAGCGCAACGGCAACCAACCAACGCGCCAGTCGCGCCAGCTGCCGGTCCACTTGCAGCGCTTCATCCTTGAGCAGCAACGGCCTGAACAGCCAGGCCCCGAACAACATCAACACCACGATGAAATGCACAAAGCGGCACAGCACCAGCGCTTCACTCATGAATTATTGGCCAACCTTGAACTGATAGGCGCCTTCGCTCTTGTGCGTGTCGACCGACACCGCGTGCCATTCGACTTTGTATTCACCGGCCGTCAGTGGTGCGGCCGGGGTGACGATGAGGGTTTTCTTGTCGCCTTCGGTGGTCAGCGCCTTGACGGCGACCGGCGCGCCATCGCGGGTCAGGGTGACTTTGGTGAAACTGGCTTCGACGCCTTCGGAGAAGGTCAGGCGCAAATCGGCCGGAGCAGCGACAGTGCTGTCGGCCGCCGGGGTCTGGCTTTTCAGGTGGGCGTGGGCAAATACCGAGGAAGCGGCGAACAGCGAGGCGAGCAGGGCAGTGGTGGTCATGACGTTCTTGAACAGCATCGCGGATACCTCTGGGGCAGGATCAAAGAATCGTCAGTTTAGCCATCCGCTCGCCGCTGTACGAAGTTTTGTTTGCAGCGGTCGCCCGCGCACCAGAGCGGATGCTAGTCTTGGGCAACGCTGTTGTCAGGGAGCCCACATGGGCAATCACAAGATCGAAATTCGCCGCAATAACGTCGAGAAAATTCTGCTCGCGGCGGAAAAAGTCTTCGCCGAAAAAGGCTTCGGCAGCACCGCGATGGCCGACATCGCCGCCGAAGTGCAACTGCCGCGTTCCAATCTGCATTATTACTTCAGCACCAAGAGTGAGTTGTACAGCGCGGTACTGTTCGACCTGCTGGAAGTGTGGAAGCAGGACGCGTTGTGCTTCGAGATGTTCGACGACCCGCGCGTGGTGCTGAGCAGCTACATCCGCGCCAAGATGAACCACTCGCGCAGTCGCCCTTACGGCTCGAAAGTCTGGGCCAACGAGATCATCCATGGCGCGCCGACACTGGGCGAGGCGCTGGATGTCAGCCTGTATGACTGGGCGAAGATGAAGGAAGCGAAGATTCGCCAGTGGGTCGAGGACAAGCGGATTCTGCCGGTGGAACCGTCGAGCCTGCTGTACATGATCTGGGCGTCGACGCAGCACTATGCCGACTTTGATCATCAGGTGAATATCCTCAACGAGCATCAGCCGTTGTCGGACATGCAGTTCGAGCGGGCGGTGCAGACGGTGACGAGTGTGATATTGCGCGGGATTGGCCTGGAACCCTAAAGCAGACCCTCACCCCAGCCCTCTCCCGGAGGGAGAGGGGGCCGACCGAGGTGTCTCTCGAGGTACATCGACCTGAAGAACCGAGTCGATTGCGGATTCAAAGCAAATCGTTCAGGTCGGTGGATTTCTGAAGCATCCCCCAATCAGTCCCCTCTCCCTTTGGGAGAGGGTTAGGGTGAGGGCCTTTCAGGATCATCCCCCAATTCAGACCGCAACGTGATACGGATTCCTCGGATCATGATTCCAGTCCAGAAACGGCTTCCCAGTTTCCATCGCCACCATCTCGATACAGTCCGCCACCGGACAAGTGATACATGATCGTTCCCACGCTCTGCGTGGGAATGCCTCTAGGGACGCTCCGCGTTCCAATGGGACGCAGAGCGTCCCGGGCTGCATTCCCACGCAGAACGTGGGAACGATCAGTCAAACCGCAACATGGTAGGGATTGCGCGGATCATGATTCCAGTCCAGAAACGGCTTCCCAGTTTCCATCGGCACCATCTCGATGCAATCCGCCACAGGGCAGGTGATCTGGCACAGATTGCAGCCCACGCACTCCTCATCGATCACTTCGTATTTATGTGTGCCATCCGCCTGCTTCAAACTGCTGATCGCCTGGTGTGACGTGTCCTCGCAAGCAATGTGACAACGCCCGCAACCAATGCATGCGTCCTGATCAATCTTCGCAATGACTTGATAGTTGATATCGAGGTACTTCCAGTCGGTGGTATTGCCCACCGCGCGCCCGGCAAACTCGCTGATATTGGCGTAACCCTGGCTGTCCATCCACCGCGACAGGCCGTCCTTCATCTCCTCGACAATCCGGAAACCATGCAGCATCGCCGCCGTGCACACCTGCACCGCGCCGCTGCCCAGCGCCATGAATTCCGCCGCATCGCGCCAACCGCCGATGCCGCCAATGCCGCAAATCGGCAGGCCCTGGGTCTGCGGATCGCGGGCGATTTCGGCGACCATGTTCAGCGCAATCGGCTTCACCGCCGAGCCACAGTAACCGCCGTGGGTGCTTTTGCTGCCGACCGTGGGCAGGGCGACCATGTGTTCCAGGTCGACGCTGGTGATCGAGTTGATCGTATTGATCAGCGACACCGCATCCGCACCACCGCGATGCGCCGCGCGGGCAGCGACGCGGATGTCGGTGATATTCGGCGTCAATTTGACGATCACCGGCAGCGAGCAATAGGTTTTGCACCAGCGCGTGACCTGCTCGACGTACTCTGGCACCTGACCGACCGCCGCGCCCATGCCGCGCTCGGGCATGCCGTGCGGGCAGCCGAAATTCAGCTCGATACCGTCAGCGCCGGTGGCTTCGACCAGCGGCAGAATGTGTTTCCACGACTCCTCGACGCACGGCACCATCAGCGACACGATCAACGCGCGATCCGGCCAGTCCTTCTTCACCTGAGTGATTTCACGCAGGTTGATCTCCAGCGAACGGTCGGTGATCAGCTCGATGTTGTTGATCCCGAGGACTTCGCGGTTGTTGCCGTAATGCGCCGAGTAACGCGACGAAACGTTGACCGCCGCCGGGTCCTCACCGAGGGTTTTCCAGACCACACCGCCCCAGCCTGCTTCAAAGGCACGGACGACGTTATAGGCTTTGTCAGTCGGCGGCGCGGAGGCCAGCCAGAACGGATTCGGTGCTTTGATGCCGGCGAAGACAATCGAAAGATCGGCCATTTACGCAGCCTCCACGTTGAGCATCAGTTGAGCGTTGATCGCCTCGGCGGCGCATTTGCCGTGCTGCACGGCTTGCACGGTGAGGTCCTGATCGAGGCTGGTGCAGTCGCCGCCGGCATACACGCCGGGGATGCTGGTGCGCAGGTTTTCGTCGACCTGAATGCGTTCGCCCTGGCGCTTGAGTTCGCGGGCCAACGGGTCGGCGAGGGCGTTGCTGTCGAAGGACTGGCCGATGGCTTTGAAGATCGCGTCGGCCGCCAGTTCGAAGGTTTCGCCGGTGGTTTGCAGGCGCCCGTCGACCAGATCGGTGCGGGCGAAACGCATGCCGCGCACCTGGCCCTGAGCGTCGAGCAAGACTTCTTCCGGTTGCGCCCAGGTCAGCAGGCGTACCTGATTGGCTTTGGCGATGTCTTGTTCATGACCGGTGGCGCCCATGTCGGCGGCGCCTCGACGGTAAACAAGGTTGACGTCGCGAGCACCGAGACGAGCCATTTGCACAGCCATGTCGATCGCCGTGTTGCCGGCGCCAAGGACGATGCAGCGCTCGGCCAGCGGCAGTTGCGTGAGGTCATCGGCCTGGCGCAATTCGCGGATGTAATCGGTGGCGGCGAGCAGGCCCGGCGCATCTTCGTGGGCCAAACCAAGTTGTTTGCTGGCATTCAGGCCGAGGCCGAGGAACACCGCGTCGAACTGCTGATGCAGTTCGCTGAGGGTCAGATTCTCACCGAGCTTCTGCCCGTGGCGAATCTCGATGCCGCCGATCTGCAGGAGGAAATCCAGTTCCTTCTGCGCGTAATCGTCGACCAGTTTGTATTTGGCGATCCCGTACTCGTTGAGTCCGCCAGCCTTCTCCCGCGCTTCGAAAATCACCACCTCATGCCCATGCATGGCACTGCGATGCGCACAGGACAAACCGGCCGGCCCGGCACCGACCACGGCGATGCGTTTACCGCTGGCGGCGGCGCGCTGGAACGGGTGCTCGGTGAAGTGCGCGTTGTCGACGGCATAGCGTTGCAGCAGGCCGATCAGCACCGGCGCGCATTCGTGGGCGTTGTTGCGCACGCAGGCTTGCTGGCAGAGGATTTCGGTGGGGCAGACCCGCGCGCAACTGCCGCCGAGGATGTTTGCCGAAAGGATCTTCTGAGCGGCACCGGGCACGTTGTCCTGATGGATATTGCGGATGAACGAAGGGATGTCGATTTCGCTCGGGCACGCATTCACGCACGGCGCGTCGTAGCAATACAGGCAGCGCGAGGCTTCCAAGTGCGCCTGTCGGTCGTTGAGCGGCGGCGCCAGATCGGTGAAATGGCCGGCGAGGGCGGCCGCGCTTTCGTGCGGGTGGGGGAGATGGTTCAGGGTCTCGATCACGGTTTTTTGCCTCACGGTAACTGCCTCTATCGGGCATTGGCCAAATCCCCGTGTAGGAGCTGCCGAAGGCTGCGATCTGTTGATCTTGATCTTAAAAAACAAGATCAACAGATCGCAGCCTTCGGCAGCTCCTACAGGGGAATACATTTCAAATGTGGGAGCGGGCTTGCTCGCGAAGGCCGAAGGCCTCGATGTCAGCGTTTCACAGCAACAGGTTTATGCAACTCAGCCCGCTTGCTCAGCAAATCAAACACCGCCGGATACGCCGGCCGTTCGATGTAGCGCCCGGCACCACGCTCGGCGCGCAGATCGCCATCGGCCCAGACCACGCGGCCCTGGCTGACGGTATGGCTCGGTACGCCGCGCACGGTCTTGCCTTCGAAGATGTTGAAGTCCACCTGCTGATGGTGGGTCTTGGCGGAAATGGTGCGGCTGCCTTGCGGATCCCACAGCACCAGATCGGCATCGGCGCCGACGCGGATCGCACCTTTACGCGGATAGAGATTGAAGATCTTCGCGGTGTTGGTGGACGTGAGGGCGACAAAATCCTGCATCGACAAGCGACCGGAGTTGACCCCTTCATCCCACAGCACCGCCATGCGGTCTTCGATGCCGGCGGTGCCATTGGGAATCTTGCTGAAATCATCACGCCCGGCGGCTTTCTGCTCAGCGCAGAAACAGCAATGGTCAGTGGCGGTGGTGTGCAGATTGCCGTTTTGCAATCCGTGCCACAGCGCCTCCTGATGACCGCGCGGACGAAACGGCGGGCTCATCACGTAACCGGCAGCGGTCTGCCAATCCGGGTGTTGGTAAACGCTGTCGTCGAGCAGCAAATGCCCGGCCAGCACTTCGCCGTAAACCGGCTGGCCCTTGCTCCGTGCATAGGTGATTTCGTCGAGGGCTTCCTTGGTCGAGACGTGCACCAGGTACAACGGCGTACCAATGGTTTCGGCGATACGAATCGCCCGGCTCGCCGCTTCCCCTTCAACCTGCGAAGGCCGCGACAGCGGATGCGCTTCCGGCCCGGTGATGCCCTGGGCCATCAACTTGCGTTGCAGGTGATAGACCAGTTCGCCGTTTTCCGCATGCACGGTCGGCACCGCGCCGAGTTCCAGGCAACGCTCGAAACTCGCTACCAACGTGTCGTCGGCGGCCATGATCGCGTTCTTGTAGGCCATGAAATGCTTGAAGCTGTTGATCCCGTGATGGCTGACCAGCTCGGCCATTTCCTCACGCACCTGCTCGCTCCACCAGGTGATCGCAACGTGGAAGCCATAGTCCGACGCAGACTTTTCTGCCCAACCGCGCCATTGATGAAACGCTTCCATCAACGACTGCTGCGGATTGGGAATCACGAAGTCGATGATCGACGTGGTGCCTCCGGCCAGACCAGCCGCCGTGCCGCTGTAGAAATCTTCACTGGCGACGGTGCCCATGAACGGCAGTTGCATGTGCGTGTGCGGATCGATGCCGCCGGGCATCAGGTATTGGCCGCTGCCGTCGAGCACTTCGGCGCCGGCGGGAATATCCAGGTTTTCACCGATGGCTTTGATCACGCCGTCGGCGCAATAGACGTCGGCGCGATAACTTTCATCATGGGTAACAACGGTGGCGCCACGGATCAACAGAGACATTCCGAGTTCCTCGCAGGCATGACCGACTTGTGCCGGTTCTAGATGTTTTATTGATGTACAGCGTTGCAGGGTGTATTCCTGTCAGTGCTGTCAGGAATAGAAGCTAGTCGCAGATTTACAATAGATCAAGATTATTTTTTATAAGCTTATTACTGTTTTAAGTGTATGAAAAATAACGATAAAAAACGAAAATCACCAAAATGGTGAGGCTGTTCACCATTTTGACGCACTTGACAGGATGGAAATATGAGCAAGATTTCCTATGTGAAATCAGCCGCTTGAAGTTGAGCTGCGGTCGCACGTTCACAATGAAAATAAATGCAGTGCACCAGTTTGAGTCCTGTCTGTTCGGACAACTTGCCAGGTGTTTAGCCTGAGCACCCAGACAAGTTTCCGCGAACTCATCCGGTGAATAATTAAAACTGATGAATATCAGAAAGTTGCAAAGCGTTTAACCCTCGGCCCGATGCGTAAGCGGGGCACCCGGCACGTTTATTGATGCCGCCGCTGACACCATGGCCGGTGCACGAAAGTTGTCAGTTCCTCCGGCCATCGTCCGGTTCGCGCCTCGTGTGCAAGCCGCCTGATGAGCAAAAAAATAATCAGAAGAACAGTGGAGCGGCCATGCAACAGAACAGATCGCAAGTGACCGAGCGCGACGGCTTGTTCGAACTCGAAGCCGGCAGCGACGTCCTCGACAGTCCCCGTTACAACCACGACATGGCACCGACCAAGGTGCGCGAACGAACCTGGAACAAATGGCACATCACCGCGCTGTGGGTCGGCATGTCGATCTGCGTGCCGACCTACACCCTCGGCGGTGTACTGACGGCGTACTTCGGTTTGAGCGTTGGCGAAGCGCTGCTGGCGATTCTCTTCGCCAACGTCATCGTGCTGATTCCGCTGACACTTAACGCCTTTCCCGGCACCAAATACGGTATTCCGTTTCCCGTTCTACTGCGCTCATCGTTCGGCATTCTCGGCTCCAACGTGCCGTGCCTGATCCGCGCGTTGGTAGCGTGTGGCTGGTTCGGCATCCAGACGATGTTTGGCGGATTGGCGATTCACCTGTTTCTCGGCTCGGTGTTCGACGGCTGGAAATCCCTCGGTGGCACGGGGGAGGTGATCGGTTTCATGATCTTTTGGGCGCTCAACCTGTGGGTGGTGATTCGCGGCGCCGAGTCGATCAAGTGGCTGGAAACCTTGTCGGCGCCGTTGCTGGTGGCGGTCGGCGTGGGGTTACTGGTGTGGGCGATGCCCAATGTGTCGATGACAGAGCTGATGGCAATTCCAGCCAAACGTCCGGAAGGCGCGAGCGTGTACGGCTACTTCGCCGCCGGGCTGACGGCGATGGTCGGTTTCTGGGCCACCTTGTCGTTGAATATTCCCGACTTCAGCCGCTACGCCAAGAGCCAGAAGGATCAGATCCTCGGGCAGATTATCGGCCTGCCGCTGACCATGTTCCTGTTCGCCGCGCTGGGCGTAGTGATGACCGCCGCCTCGGTGAAACTGGTGGGTGTTACGGTGTCTGACCCGGTCACGCTGATCGGCCACATCCAGAGCCCGGTGTGGGTCGCGGTGGCCATGGCGCTGATCATCATCGCCACGCTGTCGACCAATACCGCTGCCAACATCGTGTCGCCGACCAACGATTTCCAGAACATCGCGCCGAAGGTCATCAACCGCACCAAAGCGGTGTTGCTGACCGGGTTGGTCGGGCTGATATTGATGGCCCATGAACTGCTGAAAAAACTCGGCTGGATCGTTTCCGACGTGAGTCTGGAAAGCGTCTATTCCAACTGGTTGCTCGGTTATTCGAGCCTGCTCGGGCCGATTGCCGGGATCATGGTGGTGGATTATTTCCTGATCAAGAAACAGCAACTTGACCTGGCCGGGCTGTACCGCGACGACGTGTATCCAGCGTGGAACTGGGCCGGGTTTCTCGCGTTTGGCGTGCCAGTGGTGCTGACGTTGTTGTCGTTGGGCAGCGATGCGTTCAGCTGGTTTTACAGCTACGGCTGGTTCACTGGTTCGGCGTTGGGCGGGATTATTTATTACGGGTTGTGCGTGATGCGCGCACAGCCTTCTGCCGTGAAAACAGCGGTGTAAGTCATGATCGTTCCCACGCCCTGCGTGGGAATGCAGCCCGGGACGCTCTGCGTCCCAACAGCGGACGCAGAGCGTCCATGGATGAGTTTCCACGCAGAGCGTGGGAACTATCGGTATCAACACTGAGGAGATCCCCATGAACGCAGCCGTAGACGTTCTGCAATCAACCCATCAGCACATCAACCGCGATCGCCTGTGGGCCTCGCTCATGGAACTGGCCAAGCTCGGCGCCACGGTCAAGGGCGGCGTCTGTCGCCTGGCCCTGACCGACCTCGACCGCCAGGCCCGCGACCTGTTCGTGCAATGGTGCAAGGACGCCGGATGCAGCGTCACGGTCGATGAAGTCGGCAACATTTTCGCCCGTCGCCCGGGACGCAATCCCGACCTGCCGCCAGTGATGACCGGCAGCCACATCGACACGCAACCCACCGGCGGCAAGTTCGACGGCTGCTTCGGCGTACTCGCCGGTGTCGAAGTGCTGCGCACCCTCAACGACCTCAAAGTGGAAACCGAAGCACCGCTGGAAGTGGTGGTCTGGACGAATGAAGAAGGCTCACGCTTCGCCCCGTGCATGATGGGCTCGGGCGTGTTCGCCGAGAAATTCACCCTCGCAGAAACCCTGGCCAAGGTCGATGCCGAGGGCATCACCGTTGGCGAAGCGTTGAATGCCATCGGCTACGCCGGGCCGCGCAAGGTCAGCGGGCACAAGGTCGGTGCCTACTTCGAAGCGCACATCGAGCAAGGCCCGATCCTTGAAGACGAACAGAAAACCATCGGCGTGGTGCTCGGCGCGCTGGGGCAGAAGTGGTTCGACCTCAAGCTGCGCGGCGTCGAGGCCCATGCCGGCCCCACCCCGATGCACCTGCGCAAGGACGCACTGGTTGGCGCCTCGGTGATCGTCGGTGCAGTCAATCGCGCCGCCCTCGGCCATCAACCACACGCCTGCGGCACGGTCGGCTGTCTGCAAGCCTATCCCGGCTCGCGCAACGTCATCCCCGGCGAAGTGCGCATGACCCTCGATTTTCGTCATCTGGAACCGGCGCGGCTCAACTCGATGATTGCTGAGGTGAAGCAAGTCATCGAAGCCACCTGTGAGGAACACGGCCTGACCTACGAGCTAACGCCGACCGCCGACTTCCCGCCGCTGTACTTTGAAAAAGGCTGTGTGGAAGCGGTGCGCGGCGCGGCGAAAGGGTTGGGGTTGTCGCACATGGACATCGTCAGTGGCGCGGGGCATGACGCGATTTTCCTCGCCGAACTGGGCCCGGCCGGGATGATCTTCGTGCCGTGCGAAGGCGGCATCAGCCACAACGAAATCGAAAACGCCGCGCCGGATGATCTGGCAGCGGGGTGTGCGGTGTTGTTGCGGGCGATGCTGGCGGCTTCGGCGATGGTGGCGAAGGGTCAGGTAGCCGCTTAGGTTTAATGGTGACGGCAGCCTGTAGCAACTCCAGAAAGAGTGCGTCGTCAAATGGATTGACTACAGGCTGCCTCAATAAGCTCAGGATCAATTGTCCTCATCACGGAAGTAGGCACTCTTCAAGCCGTAATATGCACTCATAAGATGTGTGAGCAATTGGCGATATTGTTCGTTTAAATACTCGCGCGCATACGCTTCGAAGCGTTCATTGAGGTCGTGAATAAGATGTTTCGGGTTGGACGCTTTCAGTTTTCCTCTCGGCCCAAGTTCTTTATCACGTTTGCTTCTGAAAACACTGTCGTGAAAATTTCCGTCGTTGTCTCTTGCAAGCATGGTGTAGTCCCGGGAGTAGTCGGGAGACTCCATTTCGGCATTGATGTCATCATGCTCGAGTTCATTTATGTATTCATCAGGTGTCAGTAATCGATAACGATCAATGATTGCGTCGATGTCATCAAAAAGTGATTCGTTTCTTGAGAATTCGAGCAAGGAGTCCGGGGCTTCCAGGATGTGCTCATACAGCGCTGTGAAACTTTCTAGTTCGGAGAAGTATGCGCTGTCGACTTCTGATGCCAACGCTTCAGTGATAAATAAGGTTTCGTATGTTTCGTTAGTGAATACTGCTGAAAACGGATCATGAGAATAAAGTACTTCCAAGAGTTCCAAGAGGTATGAGGAAGATCTCTTTTTGTACATGTTCTTGAGCGTTGTAAAAAGCGCCTCGGTGTCTTGCAAAAGGACCGAAAGTTTGATTTCGCTGATAAGCGCTTCGGAGGTTTTTACGTGATTCTTGATTTTTTCTGCCAGTTCTCGATGCTCTTTGCTTCGCTGAAGATCGTGATCCCAGCGCAGGCGTTCAACTGATCTTTCTATGGATTTCTTGTCTTTTTCGTCCTTTGAAAGTTTCAGGAAGAATGCAGGGTCAGACAAGAGTTCATCTGTTAATCGTATCGCGCATTCCTGGTGGGTATCTTCAAACTCTACAAGTGCTTCATGAAGGCGATAGTGGCCGGCATTTCGCTTAAGGTTTTTTGTGTAGGAGAGTGACCCGTACGAGAGGTTTTGTGAACCAAGGATGGTCAAGTCATCGTGGCTCAGCATTTTTACGTGACAGGCCGAGTGAATATAGACCTCGGTGGTCGTCTTCATCCGGTCAATGATGAATATTATCCCGTCAATCAGCATGTCCGAGTCGATATCGGAAATGCCAATAATTATTTTGGCTCTGTCGGATTTTTTAATGAAATGTTGATTGAGGAAAATATAAGTTCTGAAGAGTCCGCCGGCTGAACAGTAAGTCGAAATGTAGCTGTTTCTCAGTTTTTTTTGTTGCATTGATTTTTTGAATGCATCGTCTGAAAAATGCTTGTGAAAAACAGTGCCGTGAATATTGCCGATTTTTTTCATGGAAATTCCATTTCATCATTGTGATCAAGTTGAAACGCCAGCGTCGTTGGGCCTCGGGTGATGCCGGCCCAGCGCCATCGTCTCAGAATTTTTGAAGCGTGACATGAAACGAGACTGCCATTTTTTCTAGTCATAAACCTGTGAGAGGGTGTCGCCCTGAAAAAACGCCACGGATGCACAATGAAAATCATCACCTCCGGCGCGTCCTATCTGGACATCGACGCCTACGCCTGCTGCATCGCCTACGCGGAGTTGCTGAACCTGCAAGGCATTCCCGCCCGTGCCGTCAGTAGCGCAAAACCCAACAGCAGCGTTTCGCCAACTGTTCTGAGTTGGAGCGCTGCTTTTCAGCGTTACACGCCTCAAGCAAACGACGCATTCGTGCTGGTCGATGTGTCCGACTATCACCACTTCGATCCGCTGGTGGTGCTCGATCAGGTGGTGGAGGTTATCGACCATCATCCCGGTTATGAGCAGTACTGGGCTGAACGACTGGGTTGCGCCGCCGATATCCGCCCGATTGGTGCGGCAGCGACGCTGGTTTTTCAGCGCTGGCAAGCGGCCGGCCTGCTCTCGCGAATGAGCGAGCAAAGTGCGGCATTGCTGGCCACGGCGATTCTCGACAACACGCTCAACTTCACCGGGCAGATGACCACAGAGCTGGATGTTCGGGCTTATGACCTTTTGGCCCAGCGGGCGAATCTAGCGGCGAACTGGCCCGAGCGGTATTTCCTCGAATGTCAGGCCGCCATCGAAGCAGACCTGCAGGCCGCGTTGGCGGCGGATCTGAAACGCTTCAAACCGGACAGCAACCTGCCGCAGGTTTTCGCGCAGATGACGGTGTGGGACGCCGATGGGTTGCTTCACAACCATTGCAACGAGATCTGCGCCTGGATGGCCGGGCAGGGCGATGACTGGCTGCTCAACGTCATCAGCATCAGTGACGGCAAGAGTTGTTTGCTGGCGGAGCCTGAGGCCAGCCAGCAGACGTTGAATCGGTTGCTGCCGCTGCAATGGCAGGCGGCGATGGCAATTGTGAAACCGTCGATGCTGCGTAAAGAATTGCTGATGCTGGGGCTGAACCTCAACGCTGTCTGATGTGCTGATCAACCTGGGCGGTCATTTCCGCTCGCAGTGCCTTGGCGCCGCTCAGCGCCATCCGGGTTGCCGGTGTCCAGCAACCTTCTTTCCACCAGAACATTCTCCAGCGCCTGACGCTCGACCGGCGCCATTTGGTGTTCGCGCTTTTTCAGCTCCAGCAGGATGGGGCTGGACCAGGTGCGATAAGTCTGTTCAATGTTGCGACGCGACGTCATCAGCCTCTCCTTGATCAAGAGCCCGGTTTTGCTGGCAGGGGCTCAGTCCGATGAGGGATTAACCTTAGTCGAGAAAATCAAGACGCGCGAGTCACTCGATCTTGAAAGGTGCATCCTCAGCCCAATTCATGATTAATAACACAATCTGGAATATATTATCGTTCTAAGGAACAAAAAGATCTTGAGTGTTTGAGTGGTGATGGTTTTTAACTAGAGTGAATAATGATTTCATTGATTTTGGATTTTTAATGGATCTGATTAAAGTGGTTCGGTGGTTGTGGTAGTTTGTTTGGCTTTTGATGGTTGGAAAACTAAAGTTCTGTTGTGGTGGCTTCAGTTTATCTTTTTCGAGATCTGTTCCAGAAGTGGAGGTATGTCGTCGTGCTCTTCATACCAAATAATGTTTACGCCAAGCTCTTTCAGGACCTCTTCGTTTAAGGAATGGTGTCTATCAAGGAAAGTTTTTATTGTGCTGATAGGTGCGTTTATTATTTTTTTGTCGTTGTATTTGCTAAAGTGCTCAATGTTGATTCTTTGCATGAAAGCGTAGTGTTTGGGTTTTTCAATGGATCTTGCTGCAATTTCAAGAAGTCGTCTTAAATTCGGATCGCTCATTGAGAGACCAATCATTACGCAAGTCGATTCTTTGAGTGAGTTTAGTTGGATTAGATTAGACCAGTGATAAGGTTCGTTATAGATTTTGTGGTATCCCTCTTCCGAGAAAACAAGTGTACTTCGGTCTAGGTTTGAATAATTTGATCGGTCTTCTGGTAGAAATCCATGAACATGATATATGGGTAATTCGTCGGTATTGGGGATCTCAATTTCTTCGAAAATACTTCTAAATTGAATTTCACGGTTGCAAAGTTGGCGTTCCAGCAAGTCGTCGAAATTGTAAGTTATTACGGATTTTACTTTTGCTCCCGTTCTACTTGGAGTGCACATGGAGGCAATTGATTTTATTAATTTTGATTCTACGTTTTTGCGTTTGTCACGCAGTTCGTAAAGTTGTTTTGTAACGGTATTCACAAAAAGGGTTTGCTCACTGCTTCCATTGGTCGACATGCCTTTTCGGATATATCTGGCAGACATTAGGGCGGAGGGGCCGTCAACTTCTCTTAATCGCCTAACTATGCTAGATATCTCCATGCTGTCAATTGTTTTATCTTTTCCAAGTTCTGAAGTAAGCAGAGCGACGAATAGTGAATTTAGTAAAGTGTTCCAGTCTGGAAGCCCAGCGCTGCTTGAAACACCTGCTCCGAGCAATAATGAGAACTGCCCAGACTTATACTCGCTCTTAATGCGCTCTACGATTTCATTGCGTTCGTCTTTCCAGTTCTCTTGCTGTTTGGAGAATGCTGTCTCCAATCTTATTGTGAATATGTTTTCGATTAGTTTGTTGGCTTGTTCTGGGTATTTTTCAATTAAAGAGGATATTTTGTCAGGTCCCCATATGTGAAATGGGGAGCCGGGTTTTGAATGGAACGTTATATGATTTTTGAGGATGTCTTGATTGGGTTTTTTGGTTGTGATTATTAGTACAGAAGTGTTTTCCATAAAAGGAAAATTTTTCTGCATTTTTTCAATGTCGAGTAATATTTTCTTGGGGTGAGATGATAGCGTTATTTGGATAAAGGTTGGGCCGTCAAACTCGTCAAAACCTTCGGGTGCGAAAGCATCAAATCCATAATCAGGTGTGCTTATCTGCAGTTTTAAGGGCTTGTCTTGGGCCTGTAGGTGTGTTTTCAGTAGGCCTAAAAGCAGGGCTTCTACTAGGTAGTAGCCGCGAGTCCCTTGGTTGTCAATGTTCTCTAGTATTTTTTCAAATTCCATGTTGAAGCTCTAGGAGTTGTTGGTTAGGTCATGCAGGATGCTACGTTTTTTATCTATGGAATGTCCATGCCCAATGAGTGGGTGGCTTACAGTAGGGTTTGCAGGGGTGAATTCTGGAGCCGGGTGAGGCGGATTTCATGTGGATGCTAAATATGGGCCATTGACTTATGAAGTCGTTAAATATTGAGGTGGTTCTCGGTTTGTAGCTGTAGCGGTTATAAAGCACGTTGAATTTTTTAGATGTTCAGTAGAGGTTGCTCGCGAAAGTGGTGGGTCAATTAAATTATTGTGATTGTCCGCCGGTTTTCGCGAGCAGGCTCACTCCTATAAAGGTTGCTCGTCGACCTTCATCATCGCCTGCACACCTTCCCACGCCTCGGCGCGCATGCGTTCGATGTCGAGGCCCGGGATCACGCCGTTGTCGACGACGATTCTGCCGCCGACCAGGCTGTATTTCACGCTGATCGGTTCGCCCGCGACCACCGGGGCGACGGCGCTGTCGTGGAAGCCGTAGAAGCGAGGATGATCGAGGCTGTAGACCACCAGATCCGCCGCTTGCCCGACTTCGAGTGTGCCGACGGCGCCAAGGCCCAATACCTGCGCGCCACCCGCCGTACCCCAGTGAATGACATCTTCAGCGGTAGTCGCCGAGGCGCCTTGTTCGGCGCGGTGGATCAGCCACGCGGTGTTGGCTTCGCCGACCATGCTCCCGGATTCATTCGACGCCACGCCGTCCACACCCAGGGAAATCGGCACGCCGGCCTCATACATCTGCGGCACCGGTGCGACGCCGCTGCCCAGCCGGGCGTTGCTCACCGGGCAATGGGAGATGCCGGTGCCGGTTTGCGCCAGCATGCGGATTTCGCCCGGTTGCAGGTGCACGGCGTGGGCGAACCAGACGTCGGGGCCGAGCCATTCGTGTTCGGCGACGAACTCCACCGGCAGGCAGTTGTATTTTTCGCGGCAGAAATTCACGTAGTTCTGCGTTTCCGACAGGTGCGTGTGCAGGCGCAGACCGAGGCTGCGTGCGATGTGCGCCAGTTCGCGCAGCAGCGTTGGCGGTAGCGAGAACGTCGGCGTGGTCGGGGCGACGACCACGCGGCGCATCGCGTCCGGGGTGTCCTGGTGATACAGCGATTTCAGCCGTTCGATGTCACCGACCATCTGCTCGAGGCTTTCCGGTTGCAGCGCGGTTTTCGAGAAGCCCGGATGCGCGCTCGCCGATTCCAGTGCGCCGCCACGGCACAGCACAAACCGCAGACCAAATTCATCAGCCATATCAAACAACAGGTCGCCGGTCTCGGTGCTGCCGTGGGCGTGGTAAAGGTAGTGGTGATCAGCGCAGGTGGTGACGCCGGACAGCAGCAACTCGACCATGCCCAGCCGTGCGGCGATCCGCGCCAGTTGCGGGGTAAAGCGATTTAGGCGCGGGTAGGGCACGCTCGCCAGCCAGCCTTGCAGATCCTGATTCAACCCTTCGGGTACGGCTTTGAGCAGGTTCTGGAACAGGTGATGGTGAGTGTTGATCCAGCCCGGATAGACCACGCAATTGCGCGCGTCGATCAGCCGTTCGCCGGGTTGTGGTTCAAGGTTTGCGGCCATTTCGGCGATGCGACCGTTGACCACGCGGATGTCCACAGCGCCGGCCCGAGCGCGAGGGCCGCGCAGGCCGGTCATCACCGCGACCGGGTGCTTGATCAGGATGTTCTGAAGTTGAGTCATGGGCAGCTCCAAACTAAAGGATGTGCGAGGCGGATTTGCTGGCGGTGGTTTCCGCCACGCTGACGCCATTCAGCGCGGCGTTGAGCAGTACCGACACCAGGCAGGCGATGACCACGCTGCTGTGCAGGAACGGCTGCGACCACTCGGGAAGTTGTTTGAACAGGGTGGGGGCGAGCACCGGCACCAGCGCGGCGGCGATGGTGAAACCGACGATCAGCACGTTGTAGCGATTGCGCTCGTAATCGACCTTGGCGAGGGTCTGAATACCCGCCGCCGCGACCACGCCGAACATCGCAATGCCAGCGCCACCAAGGGCGGCGGTCGGCATCGAGGCGATGATCGCGCCGGCCTTCGGCACCAAGGCAATCGAGCACATCAGCAAACCGCTGACCGCGACCACCCAACGGCTGCGCACGCCGGTGAGGATCACCAGGCCGACGTTTTCCATGAAGGCGATAAACGGGAACGCCGCGAACATCCCGGCGATGGTGCTGGCCAGACCATTGGCGCGCAGACCGTTGATGACTTGTTTGTCCTCGACCGGTTTTTCGACGATGTCGCCGATGGCCACGAACAGCCCCATCGACTCGACCATCTGCACGATCATCACCACCACCATGGTTGCGATGGGGATCAGGCTGAAGGTCGGCAAACCGAAATAGAACGGGTAGGGCACGGTCAGCCACGGCGCTTCTTCAACGCTGTGAAAACTGCCCATCCCGAGGCCATACGCCAGACCGGCGCCGATCAGCATGCCGATCAACACCGCCATGTTGCGCAGCAGCGGGCTGCCATAACGGTTGACCAGCAGAATCGTCAGCAACACCACCACGGCCACGCCGAGGAATGCCGGCGCGCCAAAGTTGCTCGCGTTGCGCCCGCCGCCGACCCATTCATAGGCAATCGGGAACAGCTGCAAACCGATCACAGTGACGATGCAACCGGTCACTACGGGCGGAAAGAAGCGCCGTAATCGACCGACGAAAGGCGCCATCAGCATGGTGAAGATCCCCGCGCCGATCACTGCCCCGCACACTCCGGCAAACCCTACGTCCGGGTTGCTGCCGATGGCGATCACCGGGCCGACGCTGCTGAACGCCACGCCTTGCAGAATCGGCAGGCGCACGCCGAATTTCCAGAAACCGACGGTTTGCAGGAGGGTGGCGATGCCGGAGCAGAACAGCGTGGTGCTGATCAACACCACCGTATCGGCATGGGACATTTTTAAGGCGCTGGCGACAATCAACGGCACGGCGATGGCGCCGATGTACGAGACGGCCATGTGCTGCAGGCCGAGGGTGAGCATCTGGCGCACCGGCAGAATGCGATCGACGGGATGCACGGTGGATGCGGCTTTTGCTGGGGATGTGGCTGACGACATGGGGAAACACCTCTGGCTGTTTTTATGCGGTAGAGAGGGGTATTCGTCTGATGCCTGCTGCAGATTCCCTGTAGGAGTGAGCCTGCTCGCGATAGCGGTGAATCAGTCACCATCATTGCTCAATGACACACCGCTATCGCGAGCAGGCTCACTCCTACAGGTTATGTGGCATCAGTCATTCGTACACATGTGCCCGAAGCCGCCATCCACCGGCTTCGATGCCTTGTTTCAGCCTGCCAGGCAGGCGGCGAAGCCCTGGTTCAGCGCCGCGCGGTCCAGGTCGCGGCCGATGAAGACGATCTTGCTTGAGCGCGGCTCCGTGCCCCACGCGGTCGAGGCGCGGAATTCGACCAGGCTGTGCACGCCTTGCAGCACGTAGCGCTGGTCCTCGTTAGCCACAGCGAGCACGCCTTTCATGCGATAGAGGTTGTCGGCCTGGGACGAGCGCAGTTCGCTGATCCAGCGATGGAACGCCATCAGGTTGACCGCGCCGTCGACGGCGATGCCTACCGATGACACGCTTGGATCGTGTTGGTGATCCTGCTCTTCAATAGAGTGCTCAGCGTGATGCTCATGGTCGTGATGATCGTGATCGTGCTGCTCCGCGCCGATTTCCATGAGCTTCTGCGTGCATTCAAATGCGCCGATACCGAGGATTTTCGTCAGGTCGATTTGCGCATGGGTCGAGATCACCAGTTCCGCTGTGGCATTCAAGCCACGGATCTTGCTGCGCAGGGTTTCCACTTCGGCGCTGCTGACCAGATCGACCTTGTTGATGACGATCCGGTCGGCGCAGACGATCTGATCCACCGCCTGATTATCGACCCCGTCGAGTTGCAGATCCTCCAGGTGCTGGGCGATGTGCTTGGCGTCGACCATGGTCACGATCGCGTCGAGTTCGACTTCATCGGCGATCGGATCATTGATGAAAAAGCTCTGCGCCACCGGGTATGGATCGGCCAGGCCGCTGGTTTCGATGAGGATGTGATCGAGGCGCACCGGGCGCGCCACCAGCTCACGGACGATGCGCACCAGATCCTCGCGAACCTCGGCGGTGCAGCACACGCAGCCGTTGACCATCTCGTAGATTTCTTCGGTTTCCGAGCTGAGGACGAGGTCGCCGTCGATGCCGACTTCACCGAATTCGTTTTCGATCACGGCGATTTTGCGGCCGTGGTTTTCCTTGAGAATGTAATTGAGCAGGGTGGTTTTACCGGCACCGAGGAAACCGGTGAGGATGGTCACGGGGATTTTGGTGTTGCGCGTTGGGGCGTTGAAGGGGGTGTTCATGGTGAGGCTCCTTTGATTGACCGGTGCACACTGAATTCGGTTGACGCTGCTTTTTTGTAGGAGTGAGCCTGCTCGCGATAGCGGTGTGTCAGTCGACATTTACGTTACTGACACGCCGCCATCGCGAGCAGGCTCACTCCTACAAGGGGATAGGGGTTCTTGCCATCGTTGAGCGACGCCGGCATCAAGGCCGAACAGGTCGAGCACGCGGCCGAGGCTGTGGTCGACCATTTGCGCGAGGTTTTCCGGCCGGGCGTAGAAGGCCGGCACCGGCGGGGCGATGATCCCGCCCATCTCGGTGACGGCAGTCATGTTGCGCAGGTGGGCGAGGGTCAGCGGGGTTTCGCGGGCCATCAGCACCAGCGTGCGGCGTTCCTTGAGGGTGACGTCGGCGGCGCGGCCGATCAGCCCCGATGAGGTGCCAGTGGCAATCTCCGCCAGCGTCCTCATCGAACACGGCGCCACCACCATCCCGAGGCAGCGAAATGAGCCGCTGGCAATCCCGGCGGCAACGTCATCGGCGCGGTGGTAATGAGTGGCCAGCGCGGTGACGTCGGCGAGTTTGTAATCCGTCTCGTGGGCCATGGTCAGCAGCGCGGCGCGGCTGATGATCAGGTGGCTTTCGATGTCCAGCTCGGCGAGCAATTGCAGCAGGCGCACGCCGTAGATGAAGCCGGACGCGCCGCTGATGCCGACCACCATCCGTTGCCGGTTCACGACTCAAGCCCTTTGAGCAGAGCCCGGGCGCGCTCCAGAACTTCCTGATCGAGCTGCGCCTTGATCCCGTCAAAGCCTGAACCGCGTGTGGCATCCAGGCCCATCCGCGATGTCGTGCCATTGACCGAGGACGACGGATCCAGTGGACTGCCGGGCAAACCGTCAATGATGAAAATATCCAGATGCGGCTGGAAGTGCGTGGCCAGTGCCCACAACACCTGGCTGTCGTCAGTGATGTCGATATCGCTGTCCACCGCAATCACGGTTTTCAGGTACGGATCCCAACCGAGCAGGGCCAGCATGATCTGCCGCGCCTCGCCATCGCGGCTCTGGTCCAGCGCCACATAGCAGTGAAAATGCGTGCCGGAATTCGGGTAGTGCACGGCGGTGACGGCGGGGAACCGTGCCTTGAGTTTTTCGTTCATTTCGGCTTCGCGGGGCAGGCGGGCGAGGGTCAGGTGTTCGGCGTAGCGGCCACCCATCACGTCGACCAGCCAGGCGTCTTTGCGCTTCAACAGGGTGTCGACGCGCAGCACATTGTTGGTCGAACGATCCGAGGAATAACCGCTGAATTCGCCGAATGGGCCTTCCTCGGCGTAGGCCGCCGGGTCAATCGCGCCTTCGAGAACGAACTCGGCGTACGCCGGTACACCGATGCCGTAGCGCGGGGTTTTCACCAGTTCCAGCGGCGCACCAAACAGCCCGCCAGCGACGGCGCGTTCATCGGCGCCATAGGGCAAGCGTGCAGCGGCGGCGAGCATGAACAGCGGATGCGCTCCGACGACCATTGCCACGCGCAATTCTTCACCACGTTCGCGCGCGGTTTGCAGCATCCGCCACAGGTGTCCGCGTGAGTGCAGACTGGTGGCGAGGGCTTGGCGGGCGTGGCGCATCGAGCGGTGATAGCTCATGTTGGCGATGCCGGTCAGCGGGTCTTCGGCGATGATGATCGCGTTGGTGATGTACGGGCCGCGATCGCTGTCGAAATGCTTGAGCATCGGCAACAGCGCCAGATCCAGCGCTTCGCCTTCGAAGACTTCATCGAGGATCGGGCCGCTCTCCACGTAACGCGGTGCGATCGGATTATTGGCGCGGGTCTGGAAGGTTTCGTGCAGCTGCGCCGGCGTTACGCCGAACAGCCGGGCGATGCGGGTCCGCGAGGCGAACATATTGCTTGCCACCGGCACGCCGAGGTGGCCGACGTTTTCGCAGATCAGCAGAGGATCGCGGCCCTGGGCGGCGAGGGCATCGACCAGGGCGGTGACGTCCTGATCGGCAGAAATGGCTTGGGTGATGGTCAGCACATCGTCCGGGTACTCACGGCGATAGGCGTCGATGAACACGTGAAAGTCCTGAGAATCGCCGAGCGTCGAACGGGTCATGGTTTCACCTCGTAAAAAGCAGGCACGCAGGGGTGATAGAGCGTTCGCGCGGCCAGCCGTTGGCCTGCCGGTCGAGCGAAACGCCGGGTCATCTTCGTGCCTGTAAAGTCGCTGTGTGTCGGTCGTAACACTGACCCCTGTGGGAGCGAGCCTGCTCGCGAATGCGGTATGTCATTCAACGTTAATGGCGACTGATCCACCGCTTTCGCGAGCAGGCTCGCTCCCACATTGGGTTTTGTGTGTGGCTACAGGTAGGTGGTGGTCAGGCGTATGTCGGCCTCGGCCAGGTCTTTGGGCGGTGGCGTCGGTTCGATCCCGCACAACCTTGCGATGTTGTTGCCCAGGTAATCCTCGAGATGATCCTCATCAATCCCCAAGCCCTGCGGTGCCGGCGAGCACAGCACCTCCAGCTCGCGCAGCCACATCCCCGGCTCATTCGGCGGCGAATCCGTGCCGAAGACGATCTTGTTACGCGGCAGTTCCTTGGCGAACTCGACGATCCGCGACTGGAAGCACCAGCCCGATTCGCAGTACACGTTCGGCGTGTCCATGGCCATCCAGAACGCTTCGAACGAGTAGTTGCCGCCGGTCTGGATACCGAAATGGCCGATGATGAAATTGACCATCGGGAACTCGCGGATGATCGGGTAGAACATCGTCGGAATCGTGTACGGGCCGTCGCCGGTGTGGATCAGCACAACGATGTTGTACTTGGCGCAGACCTTCATTGCCGGACGCAGCCAGTCGAGTGCGCGATCCGGGCGATAGCCGTGCATGTTGGCGTGCAGCTTGAGCATCTTGAAACCGTATTCCTTGATGTGGAATTCCAGCTCCGCCGCACCGTTTTCCGGTCCCCAGCGCGGGTTGAAGTTGAAGTTGCCGATGAAGCGATCCGGGTACTTCATGCACAGTTCGGCGATGTACGACATGTAGTCGCGCACGCCTTCGCGGCCCCGGCGGTTGCCGTCGCGATAACCGGTGTTGCCCGGTGGCGGCTGGATGAAACCCATGTCGATGCGACGTGGTTTACCGTTGATCATGTACGGGCCGTCCATCAACTTGAGCATGCGCTCGCCAGTGAACGGTTCGCCGGTGTGGCGCCAGGCCTCGTCGACCAGATTTGTTGGGTGCAGATGGGTGTCGATGATCATCGGTTCAGCTCCTGGCCAGTTGAGTGGTGACGGGACGCTTGAGTTGCGCCTCTGCTTCGGAAACGGAACGGGGTGGCGGGGTCGGTTCGAGGCCGATCATCCGCGCGGTGTTGTTGCCCAAATAGTCTTCGAGGGTGTCCTCGTCGAGATTCAGGCCTTGTGGCGGCTCGTGGCAGAGCACTTCGAGTAGGCGCAGCCACATGCCCGGTTCGTTCGGCGGCGTGTCGGTGCCGAAGAGGATCTTGTGCGTCGGCAAGACCTTGGCAAATTCGACGATCCGCGATTGCAGGCACCAGCCGGATTCGCAGTAGACGTTGGGCAATTCCATCGCCCATTGCATCGGTTCGAACACGTAGACGCCGCCGGTCTGCACACCGAAATGGGCCATGATGAAATTGACGTTGGGGAATTCCTTGATCATCGGCACCCATTCCGACGGGATGCTGTACGGCCCGTCGCCGGTGTGCAGCTTGACCGGAATGCCCAGCTCGGCGCATTTCTCGAAGCATGGGCGTACCCAGTCGAGCGCACGGTCAGGACGGTAGGCGTGCATGTTGGCCTGCATCTGCACCATGCCGAAACCGTGTTCCTTGACGTAGCGCTCGATCGCTTCGACGCCGTTTTCCACGCCGCAGCGCGGGTTGTAGACGAAGCAGCCGATGAAGCGATCCGGGTAGGTCTGGACCATTTTCAGGGTGTAGGCCATGTAAGCGTCGATGGATTCACGGCCGGTGAGGTCGCCGTCGGTCCAGGTGTAAATCGTGTTGCCTTGCGGCGGCTGGATGAAGGCTTTGTCAATGCGGCGAGGCTTGCCGTTGACCATGTACGGGCCATCCATCATCTCCAGCAGACGCTCGCCGGTGAACGGGTCACCGTCATGCCTCCAGGCGAGGTCCACGAGATCCGTGGGATAGCAGCTGATATCGATGATCATTGCAGTCGATCTCCTGATAGCGGGGAAGGGAGCCTTGCGGCTCTCGGCATCCACGTCCCGGGCAATCGGCCGTTGCTATGCGCAAGACACGCGCATTCCCTCGCCTGTTCGCATCCGGCCCGGGTGGGTGGCTGCTGAGGGCGAGTATTGGAAGGCGGGGTTGGGTTCGTACAATATTAATTGGGCGGGGTGGTGATATGCGTTCGATATGGGCAGATCAGGAGCTACCCTCACCCCAGCCCTCTCCCGGAGGGAGAGGGGGCCGACCGAGGTGTTTTTCGCGATGCATCGACCTGAGAAACCGAGTCGATTATGGATTCGGTGAGGCAGATTCAGGTCGACGATTTTCTGAAGCATCCCCCTCTCAGATCGAGTCGATTATAGATTCACAGCTGATCTCTCAAGTCGGTGTAACTCTTCAATATCCCCCAATCAGTCCCCTCTACCTCTGGGAGAGGGTTAGGGTGAGGGCTGGATTTCAAGCGTACACAAAGCCAACTGTTTGATGATTTCAACCACCGGCGCCACACGTTCAGCCTGCCCATGTGGCCACACGGCGTAGAGGTTGTAATGCGCGGCAATCTGCGCCTCGTTCAACGCCACCAACCGCCCACTGCGCAACGCATCGGCCGCCAATAATCCGCGCACCAGCCCCGCTCCAACGCCAGCCTCTGCAGCGGCGATAAGGTTGGCAGCATTATCAAAAATCACCCGCGCCGGCGGCTCGGTCGGCGTCATCCCGGCCGCATCCAGCCACGGAATCCACGACCGCCGCGTATACCCCAACAACGGCAACTGAAGAATCTGCGCCGGACTCAACGGCACCTGCAAACCATAGCGCTCCAGCAATTCCGGCGAGGCCACCGCCAACACTCGGTCGCCACAAATCTGCGTCATCTCGCAGTCATCCCAATCGCCATAGCCGTAGCGCAACGCCAGATCAACCCGCTCAAACGAGCTGCGATCACTGCGCGGCATCGACAGCAGCGTCACCTCGTAATCCGGCAGCCCGTCAAGCAACTGCGGCAAGCGCGGATTGAGCCAGCTCTGCGCCAGTTCGCTGTCCACGTCGAGGGTCAAACGCTGCGCCACGCTGCGGTTTTTCACCGAGGAAATCGCCCGGTCAATCTGCGCCAGACCATCCGACAAGACACTGGCAAACAACTGCCCGGCATCGGTCAGATTGCTGCCGCCGCCTTCACGCACGAACAGCGGCTGGCCGATGAAATCTTCCAGCGCGCGGATCTGCTGACTGATCGCACTGTGGGTCAGATCAAGTTTGCGCGCGGCGCTGGAAAAACTGCCGCTGCGCGCGGCGTGGATAAACGCGCTCATGGACTGCACCGACGGGTATCGCTTGTACATGTTGTTAGTCCTGCTTACAGCGGTTGGCAGAAATCGTCGCTGGCCGGGTTTTGCTCGGGGTTCCAATAATCGGTGACCAGGCCCGCACAAAGACGGGCCGCTCTTTTGGAGCCTGACAATGATTGCATTCACGGTTAACGGCGAACGACGCGAGCTGGATGAAGCGTCCTCCTCCATGCCCTTGTTATGGGTCTTGCGTGATCAACTGAAACTCACCGGCACCAAGTTCGGCTGCGGGATGGGCCTGTGCGGTGCCTGCACCGTGCACCTGGACGGCGTTGCGGTGCGTTCCTGCCAACTGCCAGCGGCCGCCGTCGCGGGCCATAGCATCACCACGATCGAGGGGTTGTCGCCGACACAAAACCATCCGCTGCAACTGGCCTGGGTCGCCGAAGATGTGCCGCAATGCGGCTACTGTCAATCCGGGCAGATCATGTCCGCTGCCTCGTTGCTCAACACCGGTGCGGCGGTGACTGACGATTCGATCCGCAATGCGATGTTCGGAAATATCTGCCGTTGCGGCACTTACGGGCGCATCAACAAAGCCATCAAACGCGCGGCGAATACGCCGAAGGAGGCCTGATGAGCCTCATCGACGACACCCGCCTCGAACTGCCGCGCCGGGTATTTCTCAAGCAAGCGGCGACCGTGGCTTCAGGCCTGGCGATTGCCCTGTACCTGCCGAGCGGTATTGCCGCCAGCGACCCGAAAGCCCCGGCACCGGCCAGCGAATTCGAGCCGAATGCCTGGGTGCGCATCTTCCCCGACGGCACGGTGAAACTGGTCGTACACAAGCACGATTCCGGCACCGGCACACAAACGGCATTGGCTGCGTGCGTGGCCGAAGAGCTCGACGTCAACCCGATGACCGTGCAGGTGATCACCCCGGAAGATCCATTCTTCGAAACCTACATTCATCCGATCTGGAAAGTCTTCTCGACTGGCGGCAGCACCAGCGTTTCCCTCGAATACGATCGCTTGCGCATGGCCGGCGCCACAGCGCGGGCGCTATTGATTACAGCAGCGGCGCAACAGTGGAAAGTCAGCCCCGACAGTTGCACCACCGAGGACGGTCGGGTGGTGCACGCGTCGAGCAAACGCAGCCTCGGCTACGGCGAACTGGTCGGCGTGGCGGCGCATCTGCCGGCGCCGACCCACGTCACCCTGAAAGACCCGACGCAGTTCAAATACATCGGCAAGCTGCGCCACAAGCGTGACGCAGCCGCCAAGGTCTGCGGGCGCTTCAAGTACAGCATCGACGTGCAACTGCCGGACATGCTGGTCGCAGTGATTCAACGTGCGCCAGTGGTCGGTGCAAAAGTGCTCAGCGTCGATTCAGCAGCCGCTCTGCAAGTGCCGGGCGTGCGTAAAGTGCTGACGATTCCGGGGCGTCCCGATGTGCTCGGCGGCAATCTGGAAGGCGTCGCGGTGTTGGCAGATACCTTCTGGGCGGCGCAGCAGGGCCGCAAAGTGCTGGAGATCAAGTGGAGCGATTCGCTGCTGGCCGGTTTTGACAGTGAACAGTTGTCCAGCGCTCAAGCCAAAGCCATCGGCGATCCTGCATCGCAAACCGTCAAAGCCATGACCCACGGTGATGTCGCCGGGCAATGGGTGGGCGCGGCGAAGCTGATCGAAGCCGATTACACCATGCCCTACAAAGTACAAAACCCGCTGGAACCGATCTGCATCACCGCGCAGGTCAAGGACCGCGCGATCACTTACTGGGGCGGCGTGCAGGTGCCGTCTTCAGCGCTGGAAGCTGCGCAGACCGTGTGCGGGATCGACAAGGCCAACGTGACCATTCATGAGTTGGTCTCTGGCGGCAGCTTCGGTGCGCGGGAGGCCAAATACTGGTTGTTCGAGGTCGCGTATCTGGCGCAGAAAACCGGCGTACCGGTGAAGTTGCTCAACAGTCGCGAAGACGAAATGCATGCGCTGTTCAATCACCCGGCGACCTTGCATCGGGTCAAAGGCGCGCTCGACGCTCAAGGCAAATTCACCGCGCTGCAACTGCACGCGGTGTCGCCAGCCTCGCCGGAGCAGTGGGAGCCGGGTTATTTCGAACGTCCAGACAAGATGGATTACAGCACCACCGAAGCGATCACCGCGTGGGACTTCGCCTATCGTCCGCCGCACCTGGAACTGAACTGGGTCAAGCACGAAAGCGATGTGCCGAGCGGTTGGTATCGCTCGGTGAGTTTCATCCCCAACGTGTTTGCCGTGGAAAGTTTCATGGATGAGCTGGCCCATGCGGCGGGCGAGGATCCATTGGCGTTCCGGCTGGCCAATATGCACGAGCGGCCTCGCCATGTCGCGGTGCTCAAACAGGCTGCCGAGCGCGCCGGATGGGGTCAGCCGTTGCCAGCGGGCACGGCGCTGGGGATCGCGACCAATCAGGGTTACACCAGTTTTATCGCGGTAGTCGCGCGGGTCGCGACGGTGGATGGCAAGCCGAAAATCGAGAAACTCACCTGCGTGGTCGATTGCGGTTTGGCCGTGTCGCCGGGCGGTGTCGAAGAGCAGATCTACGGCGGCCTGATGTGGGGCTTTGGTCATGCGTTGTTCGATCGACTCGAGATCAAACAGGGCAGGGTGGTGCAGAGCAATTTCCACGACTATCGCGTCACGCGCATGTCCGATATGCCGGCCACCGACATCCTGGTGCTTGACGGTGAACCGAGCAAACCCGGCGGCGTTGGCGAGTTGGGCAGCCCTTCGGTGGTGCCGGCCATCGCCAATGCCTTGTTCGCGCTGACCGGCGTGCGCCAGCGTTCGACGCCACTGAGCCTGGGATAAATCGCCATGGACTTGCGCCTGTTGCGGTACTTCATGGCGTTGGCCGATGAGTTGCACTTCGGTCGCGCTGCCGAGCGCTTGCACATCTGCCAGCCGCCGCTGAGTCAGCAGATTCGTTTGCTGGAGGAGGAACTCGGCACGCCGCTGTTCGAGCGCAGCCATCATCGGGTCGAGCTGACGGCGGCGGGGCAGATGCTCAAGGAGCAGGCGCCGCTGGTTTTCGAGCAGCTCGAGCGGGCGCTGGATCTGACGCGGCAGACCGGACGGGGTCAGCTCGGTGAACTGGAAATCGGCATGATCAGTTCGGTGATGGTCGGCGTGCTACCGCGAGCCTTGCACCTGTTTCGCGAGCGCTACCCGCAGGTCAACTGGCGCTTGCACGAGATGACCCCGGCGGCGCAGGTCAAGGCGTTGAAGGAGAAACGCATCGATGCCTGCGTGTTTCGCGTCGGTTATGACGACCCGCTGTTGCGCAATGAACTGCTGATCTATGAACCGATTCATGTGGTGATGCCGGCGGATCATCCATTGGCTGAGCGGGAAGTGCTGGCGCCGGCGGACCTGGCGCAGGAGCCGTTTGTCGCGCTGGAGCTGAAACAGTCGCGGTTCGCCAATTTTCTCTATCAATGCTGCATTCAGGCCGGGTTTACGCCGCAGATCCGCCAGCAGGTGATCGAGGTGCAGACCTTGCTCAGCCTGGTGCGCGCAGGTTTTGGCGTGGCGCTGTTGCCGGCGTCCATCGAGCAATTGGCGCCGGCAGGACTGGTATTCCGCCGCCTGACCCCGGCATTGCCGGAAGTGCCGCTGTACGCGACGTACCGCGCGGATGATGCCTCGGCAGTCCTGAAACTGTTCCTCGACACCCTCCGCGAACTCAACGGCAACCCCCAACCCCTGTAGGAGCTGCCGAAGGCTGCGATCTTTTGATGTTGTTTTTAAAAGACAAGATCAAAAGATCGCAGCCTTCGGCAGCTCCTACAGGGGGATGTGTTGTGTGTGAATAGAGATGCACGATCGCGATTGGCTGCGGTCGTAGTCTTCACATGGGCGTATCACTTGTGGAGATCCAATGAGCCAGGAAGTCCTGACCACCGAAACCAATCGCCGCCAGTTGCAGCAAATCATCGCCGGGCTGTCGGACGGGGTGATTTTGCTGGAGCTGGACCAGAGCATTCTTTGGGCCAACGAAGCCGCGCTGGCCATGCACGGTGTCAGCCGGATTACTGACCTGGGCCACAATGCCGATGAATACGCCAAACAGTTCAACCTGCGCTATCGCAACAATCACTCGATCACCGCTGAAAACTACCCGATCAGCCGCGTGGCGCGCTGTGAGAGTTTTAATGACGTGCTGATCGAAGTGTCGCCAACCGATGATCCGGAGCGTATCTGGGTACACAGCGTGCGCAGCATGATCCTCACCGATCGCGAAGGGCAGCCCGAATCGCTGGTGCTGATCATGAGCGACGTCACCGACTGGGCCAACGCCGAGCAGCGCTTCGAAAAGACCTTCAACGCCAATCCGGCGCCGGCAGTGATCTGCCGTCTCAGCGACCTGCGCTACATCAAGGTCAATCCGGGGTTTCTGGAAATGACCGGCTACACCCGTGATCAAGTGATCGGCACCTCGGCCTATGAGATCGATATTTTTGAGCGAGCCGAGAAAAAAGATTTGGCGATCCAGCGTCTGCGCGACGTTTCGACCATTCCGCAAATGCAGGCCGAACTGCGCTTGCCCGATGGCAGCAGCAAGCAAGTGATCGTCGCCGGGCAACCGCTGACGCTCAACGATGAGGATTGCATGCTGTTTTCCTTCGTCGACATGGAATTGCGCCACAAGGCCGAAGTGGCGTTGCGCCAAAGCGAAGAGCGCTTTGCCAAGGCGTTCCGTCTGACGCCTGTGCCGATCCTGATTTGCAGCGCTGACGAGCAGCAGATCATCGACGTCAATCAGGCCTTCCTCGAAACCCTCGCCTACGACGGCAGCGAGGTGCTCGGCAGGACCGTGACGCAGCTGGATTTCATCGATGACAACGGCGCACGCACGCGGTTGCTGGCAGCGCTGGAGAAAAATGGCCGGGTTGATCGGGTCGATGTGCGCGTGCGCAAGAAGGACGCCGAACTGCTCGAGTGCGCGCTGTCTGCCGACACTGTGAATATCCTGGACATTCCCTGTTACTTGCTGGTGTTGATGGACATCACCGAGCGCAAGCGCACCGAGCTTGAGCTGGTGGCAGCGATTGAAGAGGTGATGAAAGACGCTTCGTGGTTCAGCCGTACGCTGATCGAAAAGCTGGCCAATGTGAAGAGGGTCAACTCGCCGCAGCTGCCGAGCGTGTCGTTCACTGACCTGACGGCACGTGAACGCGATGTGCTCGGGTTGATCTGCGAAGGGCTGGCGGACAAGGAGATCGCCGCACGGTTGAAACTCGCACCGAATACCGTGCGCAATCATGTCGCGACGGTGTATTCCAAGCTCGATGTGCACAGCCGCAGCGAGGCGATTGTCTGGGCGCGGGAGCGTGGTCTGTTTGCCGGCGACTGGGCCGGTAAGGGCCAGCGATGAGGTGCAAATGCACTAGTGCGAGGGGTGCAAATTGAGGTGTCTTGACGAGGCCGCTGTTCCTAGTCTGGTGGGGTGCGATACGAGCCTTTTCAGGCTTGGGATCGTGTCCCGTCGAAGCCGTCAAAGGAACAACTCAATGATGAACCTTGCGCAATTGCGCGCACAGCTTGAGCGCAGTTTTTCGCCGCTGGCGTGTGAATGTCTGGTGGATGGTGATCATTCGCTGACCGTGAAGTTATATCACCCGGAGTCGGGGCAGGTGGACCTGGTGATCAGTGGGCTGAAACTCGACGCGCTGCGTACGCCTGAGTCGGTAGAGGCGTTGATCGAAGAATTGCGCTACGAACTCGAAAGCAACTCCCTGCGCGCCTCACGCGACCCCGACCTGGCATAACCCATGTAGGAGCTGCCGCAGGCTGCGATCTGTTGATCTTGATCTTGATCTTGATCTTGCATCTGAACACCAAGATCAAAAGATCGCAGCCTGCGGCAGCTCCTACAGGGGGCGAACGCAAATCAGATTGTCAGCGCGAGATCAGGGTGTGAACGCAAATCAGGTTGTCAGCGCGAGATCAGGGTGTGAACGCAAATCCGGTTGTCTGCGCGAGATCAAGGTGCGTACGCAACACCGGGTTGTCAGCGCAAAACCGGGTTGTGCGCGCGAAATCGACAGCCCGCGCAGGCTGATCTGGCGCCTTTACTGGCGCTTGCGGTGGCCTCGGCTATAAAGAATGAGTGGTCAGGTCTTGCGTGGCCGGTTGGGTCGCGCAAGTTTGTCTTCCATTTATCGCGGGTCGTCCTATGAACAATCCTGGGAAACGCGTGTTGCCGTTGGCTTTTTTTGCCGTGCTGCTGGCAGGCTGTGCCAGTCCGCCGCCACCGCCTCCTGTTGCTCCACCCCCACCGCCGGAACGTACATGCCAGGTCCTCGAAAACACTGAGGTTGCCGGCGACATGTATGTCGACGGGCAAGTGACTCGACACACCACCACCACCCGTTGCGTCACTCAATAACGCCGGCGGGGCACAAGTCCCGGGTTGAGCGGATTGTACTGGTGGCCGATCTGCTCGGCACGGCGGTGTTTGCCGTGGAAGGCGCCATTGCGGCGATGCGCAGTCAGCTCGACTTGCTCGGGGTGATGGTCATCGCGTTTATTGTCGCGCTCGGCGGTGGCGTGACGCGTGACTTGCTGATTGGCGCCACGCCACCCAACGCGGTGGCCGATTGGCGCTATCCGGCGCTGGCGTTTTTCATGGGCGGGCTGGCGTTCGTGTTCCATGAACACGTGCTGAGCTGGTCCGGTTCGACCCTGATTGTGCTGGACGCCGCCGGGTTGGCGCTGTTTGCCGTAGCCGGCGCGCAGAAGGCTTTGAATTTCGCGATTACGCCATTTGTGGCGATGCTGATGGGCACGATTACCGGCGTCGGCGGCGGGGTGATCCGGGACATCGTGCTGGCGCGGATACCCGTGGTGCTGCAGGCGGATCTGTATGCCAGTTCGGCGTTTACCGGTGCGGCGGTGTTGATCATCGCGCGGCGCTGCGGTGTGTCGCCGGTGGCAGCAGCGTTGCTGGAAGGCGCAGCGTGTCTGCTGCTGCGCCTGTTGTCAGTGCATTTCGGCTGGCAGTTACCGAAGGTCATTGACGCCTGAATCTCAAACCTCTTCCAGGCTGACCCAACGCTGCTCGCGCGCAGCGAGGCGAATCGCCGTGGCCAGACGCTCGACCGCCCAGGCCTGTTCGAAGTCGGTGCCACCCTGATGGTTGCCGGCCAGCGCCATCAGCACGTCATGCACCTCCAGCGTCTTCAGTTCGTTGTAGCCCAATTGATGACCCGGGGCTGGGCTGAATGCGGCGTAGCCCGGCAGGTTGGGGCCGGCGAGCAGGCGCTGGAAGCCGTCCTGCCCGGCGCGGAACAGACGCAGTTCATTCAAACGCTCCTGATCGAACGTCAGGGTGCCGCGCGTGCCACTGATTTCAAAGCTCAGGTGATTTTTGTAGCCGTGCTTGAGCCAACTGCTGCTGAACGTGCCTCGGGCGCCGTTGGCGAAACGCAGCAGGGCGTGCACTTGATCGTCGACGTTGATCGGTTTTTGCGTGGTGCCGGCCGGGCGTTGGGTGTGCACGGTGTGAGTGTCGGCACAAACGGCTTCAACGTCGCCGACCAGATAGCGCGCCATCGACAGCAAGTGACTGCCGAGATCGGCCAGTGCACCGCCGGCATGCGCCGGATCGCAGCGCCATGACCACGGCGAATCGGGGTCGGCCATGAAGTCTTCGCTGAATTCGCCCTGAAAGCTGATGATCTCGCCGAGTTCGCCGTCGCGAATCAGGTCATGCGCCAAGGTGATCATCGGGTTGTGCTGATAGTTGTAGCCGACCCGCGTGACCACACCGGCGTCTCTCGCCGCCTGACGCATCGCGCTGGCTTGTTCGAGGCTCACCGCCAGGGGCTTTTCGCAGTAAACCGCTTTGCCGGCAGCCAGGGCGGCCATGGCCATTGGATAGTGCAGGTGATTAGGGGTGGTGATGGCGACCAGATTGACTTTGGGGTCATTGATCAAGTGTTGCCAGTCGCTGTGATGGGCGGCAAATCCCCAGGCTTCGGCACACTGGCGGGCACGCTGTGGATCGGCGTCGGTGAGGGCGGCGAGGTTGAGTTTGAATGGCAGTTCGAAGACTGCACTGACATTGCGAAACGCCAAGGCATGGGCACGGCCCATGAAACCTGTGCCGATGAGACCGATACCGAGTTCGCGCATAGCCTTCTTCCTTTGGATTTTTATTTTCAGGAAGGCTATTTATGGAATAAAAATTCCCTTAATGCAAATTTCAGAATAATTATTCAATCCATGTAGGAGCTGCCGCAGGCTGCGATGTTGTTTTAAAGACAAGATCAAAAGATCGCAGCCTGCGGCAGCTCCTACATGGGTCAGTCGATCAGTACATGGGGTGGCTGGAGGTCAGGACAGGAAACCACCGTCCACATTCAGCGCAACGCCGGTGGTGTAGCTCGACGCATCACTCGCCAGGTACAACACCGCACCGGCCATTTCACTCGGATCGGCCACGCGTTTGAGCGGGATCTGCGTCAGCGCCTGCTTGAGGATCGCGTCGTTCTTCACCAGCGCCGAGGCGAACTTGGTGTCGGTCAGACCCGGCAACAGGGCGTTGCAACGGATGCCGAACTGCGCGCATTCCTTGGCGAAGACCTTGGTCATGTTGATCACCGCCGCCTTGGTCACCGAGTAGATGCCCTGGAAAATGCCCGGCGAGATACCGTTGATAGACGCCACGTTGATGATGCTGCCACCACCGTTTTCGCGCATCAGCTTGCCGGCTTCGACGGACATGAAGAAGTAGCCGCGAATGTTCACGTCAACGGTTTTCTGGAAGGCACTCAGATCAGTGTCCAGCACGTTGCAGAATTGCGGGTTGGTCGCGGCGTTGTTGACCAGAATGTCGAGGCGGCCGAACTGTTCCTTGATCCCGGCGAACACCTGGGCAATCTGCTCCATTTCACCGATGTGGCAGGCCACCGCAGTGGCTTTGCCGCCAGCCGCGATGATCGCATCGGCGACGTGCTGGCAGCCGTCGAGTTTGCGGCTCGAGACGATGACGTGGGCGCCTTGCTGGGCCAACAGTTTGGCGATCGCTTCACCGATGCCACGGCTGGCGCCGGAAACGAAAGCGATTTTACCGTCGAGGTCGAACAACTGAGTCTTGGACATAAGGGTTCCTGGGTGTGGGCCGTCAGAGGCTCGATTTCGCAATGACTTGCAGGCTCATCTGCTCCAGCAGTTTGTTCATGTGAATGAACTGCGCGAAGCGTTTGTCCTGGGTCTGGCCATGGTAGAAGCGGTAGTAGATCTGCTGCACGATGCCGGCCAGGCGGAACAGGCCGTAGGTGTAGTAGAAGTCGAAATTGTCGATCTGGATGCCCGAACGCTCGGCGTAGTAATCGACGAACTCGCGGCGCGTGAGCATGCCCGGCGCGTGGCTCGGCTGGCGGCGCATCAGTTGCACCGGCGCCGGATCGTCGGCCTGAATCCAATAGGCGAGGGTGTTGCCCAGGTCCATCAGCGGATCGCCGAGGGTGGTCAGTTCCCAGTCGAGCACGCCGATGATCTGCATCGGGTTGTGCGGGTCGAGGATGACGTTGTCGAAGCGGTAATCGTTATGAACGATGCTTGAGGTCGGATGATCGGCCGGCATCTTGTCGTTGAGCCAGGCTTTCACCGCTTGCCAGTGCGGCGCGTCCGGGGTCAGGGCCTTTTCGTAGCGCTCGCTCCAGCCTTTGATCTGGCGGGCGACGTAGCCTTCGGGTTTACCCAGATCGCCGAGGCCGCAAGCGTTGTAGTCAACGCGGTGCAGTTCGACGAAACGGTCGATGAAGCTTTTGCACAGTGCCTCGGTTTTCGCCGAATCGAGGCCCAGTTCCGGCGGCAGTTCCGAGCGCAGAATGATCCCGTTGACGCGTTCCATCACGTAGAACTCGGCGCCGATCACCGAATCGTCGGTGCAGTGCACGTAGGCTTTCGGGCAATACGGAAAGCCGTCGCGCAGCTGATTGAGAATGCGGAATTCGCGGCCCATGTCGTGGGCGGATTTGGCCTTGTGGCCGAATGGCGGACGGCGCAGGACGAATTCCTGCTCCGGGTATTCGAGCAGGTAGGTCAGGTTCGACGCACCGCCGGGGAACTGGCTGATCGCAGGTGTGCCGCTGAGGCCCGGAATGTGCGCCTTGAGGTACGGATCGATCAGGCTGGCATCGAGTTCTTCGCCAGAGCGGATACGGGTGGACTGGTCAGTAAGCGCCATGCTTATCCCTTCTGCTTATTTTGGAGGCCAGACATCATTGGCTAATCTAATGGTGCGCTCGGGCGGTCACAAGCGCGGGTCGGTCTTATAGGTTAGCGTGTTGCCGGATAATCACCTTTGGGAATGTGCGCGCCGGGCCATCGCAGGCTAAGGTTTAGCGGGTATGCCGTGTTCGCCAAGGAGGCTTGAGATGGGCTGTCCGCAAGTCTGTGCCAGTGCCACATTGCAATGCAGTTTTGGCGCCGCGCCGTCGATGCTCAACGTGCTGCCGCTGAATCGCACGCTGACCGGCGGCATGCCGGCGGCGAACATCATGGACCACATCCCGTTGGTCAACATCCTGCCGTTCGGGGTATGCATGAGCCTGGCCAATCCGATGGTCGCCGCAGCGACGGCTGCCGCGCTTGGCGTGTTGACGCCGATGCCGTGCATCCCGGCGACCGCAGCGCCATGGATCCCCGGTGGAGCGCCGACGCTGTTGCTGGGCGGGATGCCGGCGATCGACGCCAACAGCACGCTGATGTGCACGTGGGCGGGAGTGATCAAGATTGTCATGCCGGGGCAGATGCAGATGCTCATCCCCTGAACCCCCTGTAGGAGCTGCCGAAGGCTGCGATCTTGATGATCGCTCCCACGCTCCGCGTGGGAGCGCAGCCCGGGACGCTCTGCGTTCCATCCAGAGCCGAACGCGGAGCGTCCGTTGAGGCGTTCCCACGCAGAGCGTGGGAACGATCATAAAATCAAAAGATCGCAGCCTTCGGTAGCTCCTACAGGGGGGCGGTGGGGTTCGACAAATTCTGTGGGAGCGGGCTTGCGTCGATACAGCCGGAAAACTTCAGGCCTGCTGCGGATCGGCCCACTGGCGATACCACCAGCGCACCCGCGAAATCGGCTTGCCATCGGCGCCCAGCGGTCGACCGTCCTCGGCATAACCCTGCTCCGGCTCGATCAACTGCCCATTCAGATACCGAGCTTCCAGCGCCGGTTTGCCATTGGCATGAAAGCGCTGATAACGCCCCTCACGTACGCCATCGCGATAAAACTCCGCCTCCGCCACTTGCCCGTCCGGGAAGTAATTGAACGCCTCGCCATGCAACAATCCCCGCCGATAGGTCGCCTTGCGCTGGAGAAACCCCTCTGGTGCGTAAAAACTCGCGACCCCTTGCAGCTTGTCGCGCACGAACGGCATTTGCGCCGAGACCTTGCCATTCGGGTGATACAGCAGTGACGTGCCCTGCAACTCACCCTCGCGGTAATGCAGATCGGCCTGCTTGCGCCCGTCATCCTTGATGTTCAGCGGCCCGTCGAGCTGACCGTCCTGCAAACGTCCCTTGAGCTGCTTGTCCGCCTGCTGCAGATCCAGCGGTGTGATCGCCATGGCTTGTCCTTCAGTTGACCTGCACCAGGCCGCCCTTGATGGTCAGCATGCCGCCACCGTCGACGGTCTGCGAGGCCGCGCCCTTGTTGGTCAGGCTGATGCCGGCGTCGTTGGTCAGCGTCGTGCCGGCCTTGTTGTCCAGCGAAGTGCCGGCCTGATTGGTCAGCGCCGTGCCGGCCTTCTGCGTGATCGAAGTGCTGGCCGACGTCGCCAGATCGGCGCCGCTCTTGATGGTGAAACTGCCGCCGCTTTGCAGGGTGAGGGTGCCGCTGACCTTGATGGTCAGGTTGCCGTCCACGGTCAGGCTGTAATCGCCGGTGACCTTGTCGGTGTAGTTGCCGCCGGTGCTGTGGTTCTGATCGGCGCCGACTTTCACCGTTCGGCTGTCTTTCACATCGAGGCTGTCGCTGCCGGTCTGAATCGTGACGCTGCGTTTGCCCTTTTCCAGCGTGACGGTTTCGTCACCGTCCTTCACCGTGTGCGTGCGCGCGTTTTGTACCGTGAGGGTTTCGTCGTGGCCGACGGTGGCGGTGGTGTCGTTGAGCACGTTGATGTTCAGATCTTTCTGCGCCTGCAAGAACACTTCTTCGGCGTCTTTCTTGTCCTCGAAGCGCAATTCATTGAAGCCGCCACCACCCTTGGACGACTGGGTCTTGATCCCCGACTGGGTCTGATTGGCCGGCAGCGCGTAGGGCAGGGCGTTGTCGCCGTTGTAGACGCAACCGGTCACCAGTGGCCGATCCGGATCGCCGTCGATAAAGGTCACGATGACCTCCTGGCCGATGCGCGGCACAAACTGCATACCGAAACCCTTGCCGCTCCACGGCAGTACCACGCGCACCCAGCAGGAACTGGTCTCGTCGTTCTTGCCGTCGCGATCCCAAGGGAACTGCAACTTGATCCGCCCGTATTCGTCAGTCCAGATTTCCTCGCCGGATTTGCCAACGACGATCGCTGTTTGCGCATGCATGCGTGGTTTCGGTGTGGTGCGCTGCGGGCGAAACGTGGTGCTTTTGGGGATCGCTTCGAAGCGGTTGCGATAGCTTTCGTGAGTGGCGTCATGGGTGACCCGCGTCACCACCCAATCGATGTTCAGACTGCTGTCGTCATGCCCGTCGAGGGTGAACCAGTGCCCGGGAATCAGCCAGCGACAGTCACTCTCACCGACAAAGCGTTTCTCTTCACTGCGCAAACCGTCGACGCGCTGCTTGGTCAGCGCATCACCTTGGGCTTTGGCGTTGTAACCGCCCGGATGTTCATAGACTGACAGCGGGCCGGCTACTGCTTCAGCCTGGCCATACAGCGAGGTGGTCGGCGTGGTGAATTCGTAATCGGTGGCCCGATAGACCCCGGCCACCGCCTGCAAACACACCTGCCCTGAACGGATCCCGTGCAACTCGCGCAGCCCCAGGCCTTGCCCCAGATAGCTGACCTTCGGCCCGTTGGGAATCTGCACGAAGGCGTCGTTGCTGTCGCCCAAAACCAATGTGTGCTTACCGGCGTCGTGGGTGAAAAACCAGAAGATGCCATCCTCTTCGAGCAGCCGGGAGACGAAGGCGAAATCGCTCTCGCCGTACTGCACACAGTATTCGCGCGGCGTGTAGCTGCCGGTCAGCGACAGTTTGAAATCGGTAAAACCGTACGCCTTGAAAATCGTCGTGACGATGTCGGAGGTGGCAAGGTTTTGGAAAATACGATTGTTGCTTCCGAGTGTCAGCCACCACAGCCACGGCCTCAGCAATAGCTGATAGCGCTCAGCAGTAGCATCGGCGGGGAGCTGGCGGATCTCGGCGACCAGCGCATCGAACGGGCGGACCAGGGCATCGTTGTGCAACGTCGTGGTGACGTGGCTGGCGACAGCGCTGGTAAGGGTGAGCGCGGTGCCGTCATTGAGGCCGTTGAGGATTTGTGAGCCGAGGGCATTGAGCGCTTCTTCGCCGGACAGCGATTCAGGGAAAAGCGCCGACAGTGAGGTGGCGGTGAGGGAGAGCGAAGTATTGCTGTCGACGGAACGCGGCATCGAAAATCCTCAAAGTCAGCGGAAATTGAACTTCAACCGGTGACGTCAAAAAGAATCGGCCGGTGATCCGGGCCAGACATGTCGAAGATATGCGCCAGCCCGGTGATGTCGACGACGTTGACGGTCACGTCCGCCGACGCCAGGACCCAGTCGAGAATCCCGCCTTTGGCTTGTGTCTGCTGCCCGCCCCAGCAATCGTAGGCAAGGCCTGCGGTGTCGAGTTGGCCGACGTTGGCGTAATCCAGATTGAGATCGCCGGTGGCGACCCATCGACCGCCCAGCGCGGTGCAGGATTTAAGTTGGCTTCGGGTCAGTCCGGTCTGCCCGGATTTGAAGTGCGCGAGAAACACATAGCCGGTATAGCCGTTGACCCCACTGGCCTCCACGGCAATCAGATCTCGGTTCAGGCCATGCAGGCTTCCCTGACTACAGACTTGAAGCCTTTCGAAGCTTTTGACCATGACGATGTAAGCGTTCGAATAACCACCGGTGAAAGAGTAGACCGTGTAGTTCTGATAGATGTCAGCGAGATTGCTGCGGTAATTAACGATCTGCGCCGAATGGATCTCGCATAAAAAGACAATGTCGGCATCCCAGGCATTACTTGAACAGCAGTTGTGCAGAAAAAAATCGACTTGGGTCTGTTTAACCTGTGAGGAGGATTTACCGTTTTTTTCGACGTTGAAACTCCCGATTCTCATGCCTCACCTTTCCTTATTCAATGTAGGCGTTGGCCACCTGCAGACAACTGCTGCAGGGCGCAAGGAATTGTTCATCGGCTTTGGCGACGGCCACGTAAGCGTGTAGAACCCGGGTGTCTTCGATGTCCGGGTGGCCGGCCAGCGATAGCTCGACGATGACATCCCCCCAGTGGTGTATCGCGCTGATGATTTTTTTCTCCGCACAGCCTGGGTTCCAGTACTGCGAGCTGATTTGCGGCAGCGTCGTTGTGCAGGCGCAGATTCCCTGCTCGTGGTTGTATGGCGTTGCGTCTATTGCCTGGCGAGTTGCGTGGTAGAGCCAGTTCGAGACGCCAAAACCGCCGGTGATCGCCCTGATGTTTCGCTGTATGTCCGGAGAAACGGCGGTGTACCAGTAGCCTTGTGCAGACCAGCAAACGGCAATGACGCCTGGAGCATTTATCCCTCGCCAAGTGAGAAAGTCCGAGAGCGTCTGTGCAACGGTATAGGTCCTCTCGTCCGGGCCTGGAATGTTGCCGAAGTGTCCGGCCAATAAATGCTTTGTCGTCCTGTCAAGGCTCATATCCAACTCCCTGTAATTCAGTCATCGAATTGGCCCAGTGCATAAGGCACTCGGTCTTTCACCTGCCATGCATCAGCGTTGACCCGGATGATTGCCGATCCGTAAACGTGCCAATACGCGCCTCTTTTGATGCAAATGACGGTGTGTTCATATCCACCCGTGTTGTCCTTGTCCGGGCCGAAATAACGGCGGCAACGCTCCTGAGTTGTGTTGTCAGGGCCTGAATAGTCATTGTTGGTCACGCGGATCTTTTGTGCGCCCACGACCAGGCCACCCATGGCGTTGCCATCGGAATCATGAAAAAAACGATTGCCCGTGGCGGTGGCATGAACCGAAAGCGCGCAGCCGTTCATGGGATAGGTCACCACCAGGGTGCCATCGGGTTGACCGCTGGGTACGTCGCAATAACGTGCTTCTCCCTGACTGAACGGGATGTACCAGTCCGGACCGCCGGCTACCACGTCTATCCGGTAGATACTTGACTGGTTATAGCGCGTGCAGGTCAGCGTGCATGCGCCTCCGACCGCGTCGCGGAGGGCATCGCCGCGTACGATGAACCCCCAGGCACTGATCGCGACACCAGGCTGGTTGCGTAGCAAAGCGAGTACTTCGTTACCGGGTTTCATGATCGGCGTGTCCATGTCTTGATCGGGGGCGATGGAGATCTACAGCCAACAGATTTTTTCTATGGTCCTTTTTGCTCTTCCTCTGCGACGGCGGCCGCCGCGCTGTCTTTGTTCTTTTTGTAAAAAATCAAAGTTTCGAGCTTGGTGTCTCGTTCAAGGGCAGAGGTATGCGAAGGGTAGTGGAGGAGTATTTTCTGGCCCATTTCCAGGATCCAGTTGTCAGGCGCCGCTGTTGGGGAATAGTTGTTTTCCAGGGCCGTACTGGAAAAAGAGTTTTTTGCCAGGATGTATTTGTTTTTTTTGTTACCCGTGATCAGGACGATTCCGCCTACTTTTAAACAGCGGTCGGTGTCTGCGTCGATTAACGAAAAACCATGCGGCGACACACCGATTATCAGATCCAGGCTTTTGGGCGTGAGGGTCGAATAGAAATTCGCAGAATGGCTGTAGTTGAAGAGAGGCTCAGGTGCACTCACCATCCCGGCAAATATCCCCAGCATCACCCCGTCCAGCACATTTTTTACTGAGGTCAGTGGGTCATAATTCAGAACTTCGCACTCTACGGAGAAATCATCCGCAGCCATCGGCAGCAAGCCAGCCGCTACATTAAGTACCTTCTTCATGTCGCCTCCCTTGAATTGATCCGTCTCGGCTTGTCCGTGCGAAGGCGGGCCGCTGAACTCAGAACTATTTTTTTGCAGGTTCCGGGATTCCGAAATAAGGACACCACCGTACCGGGCCCCAGACAGTAATCTTGTGCGTTTGGCCAATTCGACTGTGGTAGGGCGAATTGGGGTTTTCCGCGTTATTTCCTGCGACGCCCAATCCACCGTTCTTGATGATGCAGAATGCATGGCCGACAGAACTCGGACTTTCATTGAACCCATTGATACCGGTGTTGACCGCCAGGTATCGACCATCCAGATCTTTTGCCATCAATGTCTTGAGCTCTCCCCATGGCTTGTCGCTGTATATCTTCTTCATGCGTAGGTGGCCGGCAATCGATTCAACAATCGTGTCGTTCTCGAGTTTTCTGGCTGATTCGATCCAGCCCTTCTGTAAAAAGAAATTGATAGCGGCGTGTGCATTGATTCCCAGCACTTTGGAAAATGACATGGCCACGCAGTTTTTATCTTCCGCCAACCTGTCCTTTGGGGTTTTGCTGTCCAGGTCGTCAATTTGAAAAGGGTTATAAGGCATTGGCTCACTCCGGTTCTTTGACAAAGGTTGGCGTTCTCGCCCAGTAGGCAAAAGGGGGTTATTCCAACACCCACTCCGCCAACTTCCCCGTCACCTGCGTCATCAACACATTCTCGACATCCCGCGCGCCCGCTGCGCTGCACTTGGCGAGCACCGCTTTAACAATCCCTGAATCAAATTCGAACTGTTTGCCGGTCGCCGCCTTGTAGCGGCCACGCAATTTCTCCAGCTTGGCCAACACGATGCCTTCCAGCGTCGCCTCGTCCAGTGGCCGATACGCGACCACGGTCATGCGCGCCAGAAACGCCGGGCGGAAGGCTTGCAGGAGGACTTTGTGCAGCGCTTCGTTAAAGGCATCGCTGCCGAGTTGCGCGACCGGGGTGTCGAGCAACAACTCAGCGCCGACATTGCTGGTGGCGAGCATTACGGTGTTCTTGAAATCCACCACCAACCCGGTACCGTCCTCCATCAAGCCTTTATCGAAGACGTTGTAGAAGGCTTCGAGAACATCCGGGTGGGCCTTCTCGATTTCGTCCAGTAACACCACCGAATAGGGCTTGCGCCGTACCGCTTCGGTCAGCACGCCGCCGCTGCCGTAGCCGACATAACCGGGCGGCGCACCTTTGAGCTGGCTGACGGTGTGGGCTTCCTGGTACTCGGAAAGATTGATGCTGATCAGGTTGCGCTCGCCGCCATACAAGGCGTCGGCCAGCGCATAGGCGGTTTCGGTTTTGCCGACGCCGGTGGGGCCGACCAGCAGGAACACCCCGACCGGTTTTTGCGGGTCGGTGAGGCCGGCGCGGTAGGCTTGCAAGCGCTGCGCGATGGTGTTGAGCGCGGTGCTCTGGCCCATGACGCGCTGGCTCATCCGCGTGCCAAGAGTGCGCACGGCGTGGGCTTCGTCGGCGAGCATCTTGCCGACGGGAATGCCGGTCCAGCCGGCGATAACGGCGGCGACGGTTTTCGCGTCAACCTGTTCCGGCACCAGCGGATCGTCCTGGCGGATCGCATCCAGTCCAGCCTCAAGCCGCAGCAATTCGGCGGCCAGATGATCGATGCGGCTGTCGGTGGCCTCATCGGGTTTGTCGCTGTCGGCGCGCTCACTCAAATCGAGCAATTCGCGGCGGGTCACGAGCAGTTCGCGCACGGCCACACGTTCCTCGCCCCAGCGGGTTTCCAGTTCACGAATCGCTTGCACATTGGTTTTCGATTCATCTTCCAGCAGGGTGATGCGCTCACGGTGATCGAGGCCTGTGGCCTGTTCGCGGCGCAGGCGTTCGACTTCGTCTTTCAGGCTGTTCTGCCGGTGGCGCAGGCTTTCCAGTGGCGGCGGCACGTCGTGCTGGCCGAGGGCGACGCGGGCGCAGGCAGTGTCGAGGACGCTGATGGCTTTGTCCGGTAACTGGCGGCCGGAGATGTAGCGGTGCGAGAGTTTTACCGCTTCGTGAATCGCTGCATCGAGTACCTGCACGCCGTGGTGCTGCTCGAGTTTGGCGGCGACGCCACGGAGCATTTCCACGGCGGTGATTTCGTCCGGCTCTTCAACCTGCACCAGTTGAAAACGCCGGGCGAGGGCCGGGTCTTTCTCGAAGTATTTTTTATATTCCATCCAGGTCGTGGCGGCGAGGGTGCGCAACTCACCTCGGGCCAGCGCCGGTTTCAGCAGGTTGGCGGCATCGCTGCCACCCTCGGCACCGCCCGCGCCGATCAGCGTGTGGGCTTCGTCGATGAACAGGATGATCGGTTTGTCGGCGTTGCGTACCGCGTCGATCACGCCTTTCAAACGTTGCTCGAATTCGCCTTTGACCCCGGCGCCGGCCTGCAACAAACCGAGGTCGAGCACGCGCAGGCTGACGTCTTGCAATGACGGCGGCACATCGCCGGCGGCGATGCGCAAGGCCAGGCCTTCGACCACGGCGGTTTTACCGACCCCGGGAGCGCCGACCAGAATCGGGTTGTTCTGCCGGCGCCTCAACAGAATGTCGATGCACTGACGGATCTCGCCGTCGCGCCCGACAATCGGATCGATGCGTCCGGCGTGGGCGTCGGCGGTCAGATCCTGAGTGTATTGATCGAACACCGAGTCTTGCCGTGGCGCAGGATGACCGGCGGATGCGTTTCGCGCACCGACATGTTCGCGCGAGTTTTCCGTCCACTCCAACAGGTTGGCGCGCAGGGCTTCCTTGGGGATACGCAGCAACGACGACGCACTGTTGAGCAGCAGGCTGCGGCGTTCATCGCGATCAATCAAGGCCAGCAACAGCAACCCGGAACGAATACTGTCGATGCCCAGCACGCTGGCCTGCACCACCGCGTCTTCCAGCAACCCGAGCGTGTGCCCCGACAAGGCTGGCGTGCGGGTACTGCCAGCCTTGAACAGGTCCAGTGCCTTGTTGATTTCCGCCGTCAGCGCATCACGTTCCAGACCAAAACGCGGCAACAGAAAAGCCAGGTCGCCGCCCTCGATGTCGAGCAGTTCCAGCAGTAAATGCTCAATCTCGACAAAGTGATGCCCGCGTTGCAAACACCGTTGCGCCGCACGTTCGAGCGCCCGGCGATTGTCCGGGTTGAGGCGTCCGATCAGGCTGGCCAGTTCCATTTCAGGTGATCTCCAGCTGACGAAGACGGGTTTCAATGGTTTGCACCGCGAGGCTGGCCTGGCGTTGCAAACCGCCGTTCCAGCTGAGTAGCGCTGGCGCCTGACGTCCAAGCTTCATTGGACCGGCGCCACGCACCAGCAACACCAGCCTGACGTCGAGGTCCGGGCCGAAATACAACGCGGCGAGGCTGGCCAGGGCCGGATGCGCTTCGCCGTCCGGCAAAAAACGCCCGGCTTGCGTCGCGGGCAGCGGCCCCAGCGTCAAGCGGATGCCGGCGTGTTCATCCCAGACCCGAGTCCCCGCCACGGCGGTGCGACCGAGCTGCAGATTGCGTCCGCCAGCCTTGATCAAACTGCGACTGGCCAGCGGGATTTCGCGCCACGCACCTTCGTAGGCAGTCAGCTCAACCGGCACGGCGAATTGCTCGCGAACGATCGCCGCAAACCCGGCCAGCGAACGTCGGCCATCGGCAAACAGCGCGGTACAGGCCAGCACTGCACAATCGGGAACGGCTTGGCGTTCCTGCAAGGATTTCGGTAGCAACCCGGTCAGTGCGCGCAGTTGTGCCTGCACGGGCGAAGCACCGGGGGTGACAAAACCCAGGGCGATCCGGTGTTTGCGCATCACCTTGTAGAGCAGGCTGAGCAGGCGATGCTGGAACAGATCCAGAAACGCCGCCGGCGCATGATCCTTGGCCCGCGCCCGCTGTTGCAGCCATTCCTGGTAGGCATAGGGCAGGGGGCCGTCCGGCCCGCCAAGACCGAAGACCGGTGTGTCGATGGTCAACGGCTCACCGGGTTCTTCGCGCAGATCTTCGATCTGGCTGGCGGCAAACATCGGCGTCAACGGCCCGCGCAGTTTCAGCGCTTCCGCTTGGGGCGCTGTGCCGCTGCCGAGGGATTCGGCTTGCGGTTGTTCGCGCTCCAGCAACAGCAACGCCTGCAACAATTCAAACGCCTGCGGATCGCGGCGCAGACGCTGGCTCAGGGTCAGAGCGACAGCGGCATGCCGGCTTGGGGTTGCCATGCCTTGACCTCCTTGTCAGCCTGCATGAGCACCGTGCGCACAAAGCGATTGGCCGTGGCGTACACCGAGAAGAACTGCGCCAGCACGGCGGAAAACAACACCGCGCTACTGCCGACAAAATGCTGTGGATCGAGCTGCAGTTGCACCTCCAGACCATTACGCCAACCACGCCAGGCATCGGCGCCGACATGGCCGATCACCCGCTCGCAACTGAGGCTCAGCAGGCCTTCGATCTGGCGGATTGCGCTGGCCTCATCGCGCAGGTTGTGCAGGTGCAGAATCTCCTTCAGCGCATCCAGCGCCTGCGGGCCTTCGACCAGCGACAAGTGATTGAGGGTCAGTTGCGACACCAGCCGCCAGCGCGAATCACCGTCCAGTCGCGGCAGGCTCTGCGCGCTCGGCGGATTGCGCAGGCGTGCCCAGGCCACCGGCCCGGGACGCTCGAAACCCAGCGGGGTGCCGGCGGGCAAACTCTGCGCCAGATGACGATTGGTGCAGAGCAATTCGGCGGTGAGGCTGTAATCGGGCAGATCGGTCAGTGGGTCGAAGCGGGTGTCGACCACGCTGAGCAAGATATCGCTGCCGAGGCGGTTCGGGGTCATCCCGCTGACGCGCCGCGCATGCCAGTAACGCTGCTGATCGCCGCCGCTGTGCTGGCTGCCGTAATACGCCGGTAGCCGTTGCACGCCGGCGCTGGAACTGGCGCGCACGCTGCGAATGCTGTGGATCTCGACACTGTTTTCGCGGTGGCTGTCGGCGATCAGGCGGTATTCGCTGCGCGTGCCGTCGGGGCGCAGTGGTTCCGACGTGCGCGGGAACAGGTTGATCACCGGCGCGCAGCCGAGGGCGATATCACTGGCCTGCAAATGCACGCGACTGGTGGGTGCACGGTCGAAGACGATGTACAGATACAAGGTCTGGCTGTCGCTGCTGACGCCGCTCAGCGGCAGGTCGAAGAAATGGAATTTGTCCGGGAAGGCAAAGTACTCGGCCAACAGACGCATGCCCGGGTGCACGCCATCTTCATCCGGCAACAGCACTTCGTCATCGCTGAAACCGACGACTTTCGGTAAACCCTGTACCGTCGCCGGCACGCTGCCGGGTGATCCCGCGAGCACCTGCACGGCATGCGCACCGAGCAAGTCGTACAGGCAGGCATTGATCACCGGCGAGGCGGCCAGATGAATGCGCAGTTGTTGAATGCCCAGCTCGGACCACTGGCTTTCACCCAGGCAGCTCAGGCTCAGGCGCAATGCCGAACGTGATTGCGCCACGCCGGTCAACGCCTGCGCTTCATCGCTGCCGAGCAACAGCGCTTCGGTCACTGCAACCGGCCACAGGCACACGGCGGCAGAGGTGCGAAAGTGCAGGCTTTCACCCTTGTGAGTGGTGACGAACAGCGGCGTGTCGCGGGGCAGGGGATAGCCTTCGTCGAGGTTGCCTTTGCTCGGGTCCGGCTCGAACTGGACGATGGCGCAGGACGGCAGGGGGCGCATCGCCAGCGGATAGAGTTGTTCGAGCAGGGCATCGCTGAACTCGGCGTAGTCGTCATCCAGACGCCGTTGCAGGCGTGCGGCGAGCAGCGCAAAACCTTCGAGCAAACGCTCGACATGCGGGTCGGGGCATTCGCCGGGCGACAGTTCCAGGCGCCGCGCGACTTTCGGATAACGCTCAGCGAACTGGCCGCCGGCGTGTCGTAGCCAGGTCAGTTCGCGTTGGTAATAGTCGAGCAGTTGCGGGTCAATCGAGTCGCTCATGGCGCACCTCCAGTCCTTGTCCGCCGGGCTCGATGACAAACGCTACCGGCCAGTGCTGCTGGCCGCTGCGCAACTCGCCGATCAGGCGAATGCTCATCTGCTGCGGTTGCTCGGGCACGGGATTGACCTGAACTTCGCCCAGACGCAGGCGCGGTTCGAAGTGGTTGATGGCTTCGCGGATGTCCCGCGCCAGTCGCCGCCGGTCATCGCTGCGCTGCTGTTGCAGAGCGCTCCAGTCGGCGATGCCGTAGTCGATCACGCTGGGAGGCTGGGTCAGCGTGCGCGGGCCACGGCGGGTATTGAACAGGCGCCCGAGCTCGGCGTGTACCGAGTCGAGCAGATCCTGCCGATCGAACTCCCGCGCACCGTCCGCCTCGCTGGAAGCGAGGCGTTCGAACAACGGTGGGAGGATGCCGGTGCCTGCCATGGCCGCGACGCCGGGTTAACTGACAAGCTTGTTGGCGGCCATGTCCCAGGTCGACGCGGCGGTGCCTTCCTTGGTGCCATCGTCTTTCTGCGCGGTGAGTTCCCATTTGATCTTGGTGAAGTTCAGCGACAGGGTTTCCACCGGTTTGCCGCCGGTACCGCCGCTGACGCTGACGTTGGAAATCACCACGTTGGTCAGGGTGTAGACGATAAACGGCATCAATTGCCCGCTGCCCTCGGCGGCGTTGCGGCCGATGGTGATGATGGCTTCGGGAATCGGTTTGCCGGCGCAGCAGTATTCGTTGAGGGACGGCGTCGAGCTGTCGACGAATTTGGTCAGGGTGAACTCGCCGACGTGCGGTTTGCCGGAGGTGCGCTCCGAGTTGCTGACGTCGTTGGTGACTTGCATGGCGACGTTGTGGCTGTAGGACATGACTTCGATCTTGTCCGCAAAACCTTCGAGCAGGCTGTCGCCTTTGATATCGCCGCCGAGGTCGAGAATGATTGCATCCATCGCTTGAAACTCCTGAAGAAATTCGAATTTGGCTGATCACTGACCTGTGGCGAGGGGGCAAGCCCCCTCGCCACTAGGTTTTTTCTTGAGCTTTAAGCGGCAACCGGTGGCGGCAACGTCGCCACCAGGCGGATCGACGCCGTCAGCTCCTCAAGCTGGAAGTGCGGCCGCAGAAACACCGTCGCGCGATAGGCGCCCGGCTTGCCGGCCACTTCGGTGACGTCCACGCGCGCCTCGCGCAACGGGTACTGCGCCTTGATTTCCTGCGGCGCGTTGTCGTTGATCAGCACGTAATCGGCGATCCAGTTGTTGAGGTAGGTCTGCACGTTGTCGCGGGTCATGAAGCTGCCGACCTTGTCGCGCATGATCACCTTCAGGTAATGCGCGAACCGCGATGCCGCGAGCACGTACGGCAACATCGCCGATATGCGCGCG